>NZ_AODQ01000116.1 GCF_000348925.1 Cesiribacter andamanensis AMV16
TTCGCCAAGGGGGGATCTCCTACCTTGTGGAAGCTTTAACTGTAGATGACAATCCAAAACTCACGTTAGGAAAGGTTTATCAGGGAATAGTGGTTGGCGCTCAGGCAGATAGCTCCTCCTGCTGTACGATCCCTTCGGCCAGGGCGGCATCCTGCCACTGCTGCTGGCCGGCCTGAGGGATAAAGCGCATGGCCCGCTCGCTGAGGGCGGTGATGGACAGGCTGGGGTTTACCCCCAGGTTGGTCGATACCACCGAGCCATCGCAAATGTACATATTCTGGTAACCAAACACCCGGTGGCGGTGGTCTACTACCCCCTCCTCAGGAGAGCGGCCCATCACACAGCCACCCAGGATGTGGGCCGTGCTGGGAATGTTAAAGAGCACCTCTGAGACCATGCTCATGGCCGTGCCGCCACTGAGCTGCGCCAGGGTTTGGGCAAAGGCATTGGCTTCTGGAATAAAGGTGGGGATCTTCTGGCCGCTGCTCTGCATGCTTTTGGCAAAAGGCCAGTACCAGCGCCGCCGGTAACTCATGCGGATGTGCCCCTCCAGCGCCTGCATGCAGAGCATGATCACCGATTCTTTGGCCCAGCCGCCCGGCTTCAGGGCCCGCCAGGTTTTCAGGGGGTGCCGCAGCAGGGAAAGCAGCAGGTTTTTAAGCAGCAGGAAAATTCGGCTGGGGTCGGGCCGGCCAATGGTAAGCAGGGTGGTCATGAGGCTCATGGCATCGGAGCCGGCCGGATAGCGGGTGGCCTCAATGTGTGTATGATCATCAATGTAGATGCCCGAGCCAATGGCTACTCCCTGGCTGTAATCGACCGGGCCGCTGGTGCGCACCCCTATGAGCGACTCGCAATTGGTGCGCACATACTGGCCCAGCGCAGGGCTGATGCGCGGCAGCGAGCCCCTGTCCCGCAGTTTAAACAACAGCTCCATGCTGCCCAGGGCCGAGGCAGCTATCACCACCCCCCTGCAGACAAAGCGCTGGCGCTTTTTGCGGAAGAAGGCCGTGCTGCTTTCGGTGATCACCTCATAGCCCTCGCTGCCATCGGCCCGGCCGTTTAGCGGTTTTACATCCACTACCCTGGTTTCGGCATGGATGTGGGCGCCCCGCTTTTCGGCCAGGTAGAGGTAGTTGAGGTCCAGCGTATTTTTGGCCCCAACCCGGCAGCCCATCATGCAGCCGCCGCAGCCGGTGCAGGTGGTGCGCTCGGGGCCTTCCCCGCCAAAATAGGGGTCGGGGTAGGTGGTGCCGCCGGGCGCATCGCCCTCTTCCTGAAACACCCCTACCGAGGTGCGGTAAAAGGTATCGCCCCGGCCTATGGCTTGGGCGGCCTGCTGTAAGAGGGCATCCGCCGGGCCTAGTATCTTGTTTTCGGTAACGCCCAGCATACGGCTGGCAGTGGCATAAGGTCCATCCATCTCCTCTTGCCAGGGAGCCAGCCCGGCCCAGCGGCCACTCTGCCAGATGCTGTCCTTGGGCCGCAGCAGGGTATTGGCATACGTAATGGAGCCACCCCCTAGGGCGCAGCCATGCAGCACCAGCAGGTGGCGGAACAGCCGCATCCGGAAAAAGCCCTTAAGCCCCAGGCCGGGGTACCAGAGCCAGCGGCTGAGCGACCAGTTGGTTTTTGGCAGCGTCTGGGGGCTCCAGCGGCGGCCCATCTCCAGTACGGCTACGGTATACCCCTTTTCGCTCAGGCGCAGCGCCGCCACACTGCCGCCAAAACCGGAGCCAATGATGATGTAATCGTAGGTAGCGTTGCTGGGCATGGGCAGGAATCGGGAGTATGCAGGCAGTACCCGGCAGGATTAGCGCCGGGGCGTACTGAAATATAGAGAAAAATTTAGTATGTTCGTATGTGCCGCGCAGCAGAAAAGTAGCGGGTTGGGATAACCTGCACTACTCCATTTTGCGTATAGGAGGCAAACAGGGATAGTACATTGCCCTGGCACAAGGCTGCCATGCACGCCTTGTAGATGCGCCCATGGGGAGAAAAGCGTTCACACCCGCCCTTCTCCATATTTTTTGCTCTTGTCAGGTTCTTACCACCTGCCAATACGGCTGTTTTCCAAGGTAAGATTATTTTTTACGTTTTAGTCTTCTTCTCAGGCATGAAAAAACTGCTACTATTACTGGCAGTGCTGCTTTCGGGCAGTGCCCCCCTGTTTGCTCAGGACTGCACCAAGGTACCCCCCTCCGACAACAAGATATACCCCTGGTGTTATCAGACCAATGTAGGTACCAACTGGGATACCTCTCCCTATAAGGCTTTTATCATCAACGGCATGCCCTTTCGGCTGCTCTACCCCAAGACCTATTCCAGCAGTTCTACCACCCGCTACCCTCTGGTGATCCTGCTGCATGGCATTGGTGAAAAGGGCACGGATAACAATTTGCAACTTCGTTATGGCGGCAAGGAGCATATGGATGCCCTCAACAAGGGCACCTATGAGGGCTTTATCATGGCGCCCCAGTCGCCTTATGACCTGTGGGCCACTCCGCAGCGTACGGCCCTGCTAAGCTTTATTGAGGTGGCTATCCAGCAGTTGCGGGTAGACCCCTTCCGGGTAATTCTGGAAGGATTTTCGGGGGGCGGCACTGCCGTATGGGAGCTGGCTAACCAGTATCCGCAGGTCTTTAGCGGAGCTATCCCCATGTCGGCGGCCAACTCTACCATTGCCGGCTATGCCCATACCCTTCGCTACACCGCTGTGTGGCATGCCCAGGGGGGACGGGATACCCAGCCCTCGCCCTCGGCCGGCAATTCGGTGGCCAGCAAGTTTAAAGCCGCAGGCGCCAACTACACCTACCAATACTATCCCGAGCTGGGGCATGGCACCTGGTTTGAGATGTACAAGGAGAAAGACTTCTTCCCCTTTATGATGCGCAGTTCGCAGCTACGCATTCATGCCCTCTTTTTCAAGTACAACTTCTGTACGGGCGAAGTAATTGGGGGTACCATGGGCGTAAAGCAGGGCTTTGAAGCCTACGAATGGCGGCGCAACGGCAGCACCATCAGCGGTGCCTCGGGCCATGAGCTGAGCTTTTCGGCAGAGGGCGACTACACAGTACGCATCAAGCGCAAAGGGGTATGGTCGGCCTGGTCGGAGCCGCTCACCATTCAACGCGTTGCCCCCACCCCTACCCCTACCATCGTAGCTACCGGTCCCACGGCCCTGCCCAGCCTTGATGGCCGCAAGCAAGTTACCCTGCGAGCGCCCAGGGGCTTTCAGAGCTACCAGTGGTCAAACAATACTACCCTCGATAGCCTGGTGGTAAAATCGGCAGGTTCCTATAGCGCATCCGTTACCCAGGCCTTTGGCTGTCCCAGTGGCTACTCGGCTCCTATTAAGGTAACCTACAACTCGGTAGGGGTATTGCCCGCCCCCACCAACCTGGGGGTGGCTACCATCTCCGAGACCGAGCTGGAGCTTAGCTGGTCAGACAAAAGCAGCAACGAAAGCGGCTTTGAGATCTACCGCCGCATCTCTGCAGAACACCCCTGGCAGCTGATCGCCCAGCTGTCGGCCAACAAAACCAGCTATCTGGATAAGGGGTTGCAGCCCTTTACCCGCTACTTTTATTCCATTCGCTCGGTAAATTCGGACGGAGGCTCTACCTATGCCAGCAACAGCGGTAAAACACGCGCAGATGCACTAGCCCCTGCTGCGCCGGCCAACCTGGAGGTAACCCGCACCTCCCCCAACAGCATTGGCCTGTCCTGGACGCACGCCACCGACAATGCCGATGGGGAGGGCACCCTTACCTACGAGATCTACACCAAAAACCGATCGGAGCTGCTGGCCACCACCACCAAGACCAGCTTTGTGGTAAAGGACCTGCCCGAGCGCCAGCAGTACAACTTTGCGGTACGTGCGGTAGACCAGCTGGGCAACAAATCGGAATTCAGCAACCAGGCTACGGGCGGCACTTATTACAGCGGCCTGTTTTACACCTACTATGAAGGCAACCTGTCCAGCGTCTACAACATCAGCCTGCTGGAGCCCCTCAAATGGGGTGTTACGGATGGATTCGATACCAAGACCCATCGGCTCAGGAGTAACTACTACGCCTATAGTTTTGAGGGCTACCTGAACATTCCCAGCAGCGGTAGCTATACCTTCTATACCACGTCCGATGATGGCAGCACCCTTACCATCAATGGGGTGGAAGTAGTGAACAACAACGGCCGCCACAGCCGGCAGGAAAAATCGGGCAGCATTAGCCTGGCGGCCGGCTGGCATGAGATCAAGGTGCTCTATTTTGAGTACACCGGCTCCGATGAGGTGCTGGAGGTACGCTGGCAGGGGCCCGGCATCAGCAAGCAACAGATCCCGGCCAGCGCTTTTGCCGAAAGCATCAGCCTGCCCAAGCCCCCAACAGCCCCCAGCGGGCTTACAGCTACCACCCTGGACCACCAGCGCATTACCCTCAAATGGACCGACAACAGCAGCAACGAAAGCGGCTTTGAGGTGCTGCGCAGCACCAGCAACAGCGGCCCCTACCGCCTGGTGAAGCTGGCCTCGGCCAATACCAGTCAGTACATCGACAGCGGGCTGCAGCCCAACACCACCTACTACTACAAGCTCAGGGCCATTAACAGCAGCGGCGAATCGGCCTATGCCGGGCAGATTTCCAGCAGCAGCTGGGTAAATGCCAAAACAGCTACAGGTTCGTCAAGCCTGCCTGCTCCGGGCAGCCTTACGGCCTTCCGCTCCTCCAGCAGCAGTGCACAGCTCAACTGGACCGATGGGGCCTACAACGAAACCGGCTATGAGATCTGGCGGGGTACCGATGGGGTAAACTTCAGCCGGCTGGCCACTATTGCCGCCAACGGCACCCATTTTACCGATAATGCCATTACCTCCAGCAGCAGCTTTTACTACCGGCTGCGGGCCGTGCATGCCAGCGGCAGTTCTGCCTGGAGCAATGTGGCCGCCCTTAGCACCCAAAACAAGCCGCCGGTGCTCAGCGGCCTGCCGGCCGTAGTGAGCGCTCCGGAAAGCAGCATTACCGAGTACAGCTTTACGCTCTCCGATCCCGAGGGGGTAGCCCTGGCGCTTACGGCCCGCTACCTGCCCCCCTTTGCCAAAGTGGAGCGGGTATCGTCTACCCGGGGCCGGCTCATCCTTACCCCCACCGCCCGGGATATTGGCTACTACAGGGGCATCCAGCTTACCGCTTCCGACGGGCTGCTGGAAACGGATGTTCTCTTTAGCATCAGCATAAAAGACCATCAGAAAACCTCTATTTATGTAAATATGGGCCAGAGCTCCGTAGCCGAGAAGCCCTGGAACAACACCAACACCTGGGGCGGGGTAAGCAATAAAGTGCTGCTGGCCAACCTGCAGGATGAGAACGGCAGCGCTACCGGCTATGCCCTCACCCAGCTGGACCCCTGGTCCAACAGCAAGCCCTGGGGAGAAACCACCGGTACCAATTCGGGCATATTCCCGGATGAGGTGAGCAGCTCGGCCTATATCGTAAATCCGGGTGCTACGGTGCGCTTCAAGATCTCGGGCCTTAAGAGCAGCCTGCGCTACAATTTTGTGTTTTTTGGCAGCAGCATTTACAAGAGCAATAACGGCAGCACCCGTTATACCATTGGCAGCCAGAGTGTGCAACTGCCGGTGCAGAGCAACAGCGACCGAACGGTGCAGATCAATGGGGTAAAGGCCAACAGCAGTGGCGAGGTGATCATCAGCGTAACGGGCGCCAGCGATGCCAGCCGGGGCGGCTACCTCAATGCGTTTGTGGTGGAGGAATATCCCGACAACGGCCTGCTGCTGCGCCCCGGCCGCTTTCAGGCGCAGGCGGTATCGCAAACCGAGGCGGAGCTCTACTGGACAGACAACTCCTACCAGGAGACCGGTTTTGAGATCTGGCGCCGCTCGCTGCCCTCTGGCTCCTTCTCCAAAATAGCCACCACCGCCGCCAATGCCACCAGCTATACCGATAAGGGCCTGGCGGCCAACAGGGGGTATGAATACCGCATCCGGGCGGCCAATGGCAGCACCTATTCGGCCTTTAGCGAAAGCCGGCAGGTGGCCAGCCTGCAGTACCAGGTGCTCATCAATGCCGAGTATGGCAGCAGCGCCTCCGACCCCTGGAACAACCTCAAGCAGCGCCCCACCACCGGCTACACCTGGTACAACTTTAAAACCACGGACTTGCAGCGCTCGGGCATCAACCTGAAGCTGGAGCAGACCTTTGACGGCAGCAACAACTTTGGCCCCGATGCGCAGGGGCAGGCCATTTACCCCGACAAGGTGGTCAAGAGCTTTTACTTTAATGAGATCGGCTCGGTAGCCAAAATGCACTTCTATGGCCTCAACGATGCGCTTACCTACAACTTCCGTTTCTTTGCCTCCTCGGCCTTTGGCAATGATAATGGGGTAAGCGAGTACCGGATCGGGGATAAAAAGGTAACGCTGGATGTGCAGAAAAACCTGCGCAACACCGCCGTGATCCGCAATGTGCAGCCCGAGCGGGGCAGTGTGCGCATAGAGGTAGAGGCTGGCGACTTTGCCCGCTATGGCTACTTAAGTGCGCTGGTGATTGAGGCGCGGGATGGCTACCGGGAAACAGCCGGCGCCAATGCCAACGCCCGTATGGAAGATGCAGAAGAGGCCTTTGCCCTGGACGAAGCGCCGGTGCTGGACATTTCTGTATATCCTAACCCGGCCCAGGCAGAGCTGTTTGTGTATTACACCGCCAAAGCCGCCGGCCCCCGCCAGCTGCAGGTACTGGACATGACCGGCCGCCAGGTGGTACTGCAGGAGGTAGAGGCGCAGGAAGGAAACAACACCTTCTTCCTGGACCTGAACGCCCCATCGCTGAGCCCCGGTCTGTACCTGCTCCGCCTCCATGCGCCTGATGGAGCCGCAGAGACGATCCGCTTTGTGAAACAGTAAGGAAAAAGCGAGTGCCTGAGAGGAGATTCCCCTTATCGGGCACTCGCTTTTTTTTCATGCTGGCAGGTTATTGTTCAGGCCAGGTGTAGCCTGCCTCCCTTTAGAAGCAAAAGGGCTTTGTTGGCCGTATGGGGCTCCGCAGCAGCGGCCGCTCAGAGGCGCAGCTGCAGCCAGGCATCGGGTGTGGTATCGGCTACCGCAGCAGGATACTTAATGTTGGCCACCTCCTGAAACATCAGGGAGATATCGAACATGATCTTCCACTGGCTGCTGCTGAACCTCCGTTTGCTGATCTGAAACTCCCAGCCTTCATCCTTTAGCTGCACCACTTTCCATCTGTCGGACTCCCGTATATCGTCCGGACGGCTGTAATTGGCCCGCCAGCTGCCTTCGTTGGTCCACCACTCCTTCCATCCCTCCCATTGTCCGTCTGCCAGCCGCCGTTCTCCTAACTTTCGGGATGCGTGCAAATTATAAATGCCCTGCCCTTCATCGGCCACAAACAGGTCTATCCAGCCACTGCTGTACTCCTTTGCCAGGGGTTGTATGCCAATATACACGTACTCTTTTGTTTGCTTAAAATAAAGCCTGATGCTGTCCCGGACAAGCAGCGTTCTGGCATCGACCCATTCCCGATCGGAAAACTTGCCATCCACCATGATCGGCCGGCCTTTTGGGATGGACAGTCTGGCCTGCCCCAGCACAGGCTTGCTGCCCAGCATCGCCAGCACCATGCATAGAAACACTATTTTCATATTTGTTTCGGTTTAGCCTAACAGCTTCATTCCGCTCATTTGATCCTGGAGCTGCTTGGCTTGGATGGGGGATAAAATAAAAATTTAGGCGGATCGAGGCAAGAGCCCCCAGAGAGGTTACTTCTCCCTCACGGCTACGGCTATTTTAGAATCGGCCGTGCCGTAGTAGAGAAACCATTTGTCCTGAAAGTACACCAGGCCCTCTACAAAGCATACCTCATTTACCTCGCCCACCTGCTCGTAGGGCTTGTCGGGGTGGATAAAGTGTTCATCGGTGCGGGCCAGCAGTTTATAGGGCTGTTCTGCATCAAAGAGGGCCTGGCCGGCGCTGTAGGTAAAGCGGGGCAGGCGGGCATCGTTGAAATTGGCCGCATTGCTGCCGTTGTAGATCATCAGAATGCCCCCTTCCTGCAGCAGCGCATAGGGGCCGGGCTCTACCAGGCGGCTATCGAAATAGCCCGGGCGGGGGTGCAGCACCGAGATCATCTGCCCATTTTCGGCATTCTCCAGCACCTGCCAGCGGATCAGGTCGTCTGAGGAGGCCATAAACATATCCGTATCGCCAAAGTACATCCAGTATTTACCCCCTATTTTGGTGGCCAGCATGCGGTTTCCTTCCCGGCGGGCCACAATGGCACCTGCTTTAGACCAGCTATCGCGGTACTTGCCCTCGCCCAGCACCAGCCCATGCTTGGTCCAGCTGCGCAGGTCTTTAGACGTAGCCAGGCAGAGGCGGGCGGTTTTGCCATCGTAGGCGGTGTAGGTCAGCACATAGGTGCCATCTTCGGTTTCCACCAGGCGCGGATCTTCCACCCCGCCGGGCCACTCCCATTGCCGCATGCGATCATTCTGCGGGTAGAAGACCGGCTCGGGCTCTTTGGTAAAATTCAGTCCGTCGTTGCTAATGGCCAGGCCCAGGCGGGAGGTCATCTGCTCATCCTGCGCCCGGTAGAGCAGGTACACCTTGCCCTCGCGCACCACGGCCGAGGGGTTCAGCACATTGCGTCCCTCCCAGCGCAGGCTGCTATCGGCCAGGGGATCGTGAAATCGCAGCTCTGTTGAGGGCTGCAGGATGGGGTTCAGGCTGTCTACTTTGGCAAAACCCAGCAGCCTCCAGTCTGCTTCAGCGGTTTGGCTGGGCTGGTGGTCTTGCTGTTGCTGGCAGGCCAGGAACAAAAGGGGCAGGAGAGAAAAACGGAGGAGGTTCATCCTATTAAAGTTACTCGATTGGCCCTGATTTGCAAGCCGGGGCTATATCCTGCTTACGCGTATAGCGGCAGTTGCCTGTAGTTGAAGAAGGCGCTGGTGCTTTTTTTGGGGAGGTAGGTTACTGTCATAATTGCAACATCAACTTAGTGTGGGCCCGCTATTCATCTTATTTCAGGAGCTGCTTTAGGGACATGTCTGAGAATAATATCTTCATCCCGGCCAGGGCGAGCAGGCTCAGGCCGGAATCTCTCAATCCTGGAGAAAATATGCATGATTAGCGGCTATAGTTAACAGATTCCGGCCTGCGCCGGAATGACGGGTAGAGCCGAGATGGCTGCTCATGTAACTGCCATAGGGTTGCGCGCCCTGTGGGGCTATCGGTGCTTTTGTGGACGGGCTTTTAGGGGGTAAAGCCTTATGCTAGCACTAGTGTCAGCAGGGCCATAATCCAGGTTTTTTTCAGGGAGTCGTGTAACAGCTACTGTTATTATGTACTGGATTTCCTATTTTATTTCTACTGTCTTAAATACTTCAAGCAGAATTTTTTCGTCAATGTTCCGTCTTGCCCATGCTTTAAATACAGTTTTGTAATCATCCTCTTCTGCATAGGCACTTATGTATTCGTCCGATATAGAAACTATTAGTCTTGTTGAACCCAGATTAAGAATGCGAAGAGTATCACATGGCCTATCCTCTTCCCCCTCACAAACATCAAAATAATAGTTACCATGGACAAACCCGATTGTATCTTTCAGGTTTGTGAGTCCGCCTGTTTTACCTCCGTGTATGCCTTCCTGAAGGTAAAAGCGATATTCTTTTGGAACCTCTATTGAGAATGAGCTTAAGTCAATCTTATGCCAGTCAGCGATTGTAGATGCTTTGTATCTCTTGGAAGTATGAATGATTTCTCCATAAGGAAGCTCTTCATATTCTGGTTTGTAGCTTAAAGTAAACACATATACCAGAACAGCTACTAAGATGATAGGAATGCCAATCATCTGCATTCTTCTGTTTCTGTTCTTCTTGATGCGTTTCATCTTGCTTAGTAGTGCACACTAAATGCGTTGAATAAATCAGACGCCTCTGCTGCGTTTGGTTAAGAACCTAAGGCAAACGTTCTCTACCCCCTTTCCAAGAATAGCTGGGGGCGCTTGCGATTCCATTGTTGGGACCGGTCTATTAGCTTTTTAAGCTATTTTAACGTTCTGGCTCAAGAGTTCCACATTAAAGTTCACCTTTGCATTGAGTGCTTTGAAAACTTTAATAATGGTATCAAACCGAGCATCGGTCAGGCTGTTCTCCAGCTTTGATATCTGCGATTTCTGTACACCTACTAATTTACCCAATTCTTCCTGGGTCAGATTACGCTCCTTGCGAGCCTGTCTTATTGCTTCACCAAGCAGGTCAAGCCGCAGTTCCTGCTCAAAAGCCTCTCTCTTAGCAGTCCCACGCTTACCGATATGCTTATCGGTGATTTCCTCCAGGCTAAATGTTTTTATTGTTTCCTTTTTCATAGGTTTACTGCTTTTGTTCGAAATAAATCTTCATAAGTTTTACAGCTTTGTCCAGGTCGGCCTGCGGAATTTTGCCAGTCTTTTTGATGAGCCCATGAGTGGAAATCACTACCGTATCAGTTTTGTCTGATTTGTCCCAGAAAGCAAATAGCCTGTAATAGGTTTTGCTATACAAGGTTCTGAACTCCCAGATCTCGTTGGTCAGCTTCTTAAACAATTCCTTATCATTAGTCAGCTGTGCCTTTGTGATATTGTAAATAATCTTATCTCTGGCCTTTTCATCAAGCTGATCAAGAAACTCTGCCGCCTCCTCCATGAAGCGAACTTTGAATTTTTCTTTCACTTGTCAAACGTTTAAGGAAAGATAGGAGTTTCTTTATTAGGAAACAATTTTGGAGTGAGCAAACACCCTTTTGATTGGCCTCTAACTACTGGTTTACAGCCGTAATTGATGGTGCATTTTCTATGGTTATCTCTGTACCCTAGCCACTGATCAGCAGAAATCCTTTGGGTTGCCTGGAATAAAACAATAGGTGCACACAACAGACATGGCTACTGTGTGCACCTTAAGGCTTTCAGATGCCCTTTATTGCGCCAGATAGCCCCCATCAATGGGGTAGTACGAACCGGTCACAAAAGAAGACCTATCGGAGGCCAGCCAGAGAATGAGCTCAGCTACTTCTTCGGAGGTGCCCAGCCGGCCGATGGGGTGCATGCCCACCAGGGCCTGCAGGGTGGCCTCGTCCAGCACCTCCAGCAGGGGGGTCTTGATATAGCCCGGTCCTACCGAATTTATCCGGATCCCTTTTTCGGCCACCTCCAGGGCAGCCGCTTTGGTAAGGCCCACTACGCCATGCTTGGCAGCTACATAGGCCGGCGAAAATTTGGTGCCGGCCTGGCCCAGAATGGAGGCGATGTTGACAATGCTCCCCCCCTCTTTCATGGCCGGAATCTGGTAGCGCATTCCCCAGAACACCCCTGATAGATTAATGTCGATCACCTTCTGCCAGCCATCCAGCGGGTACTCGGCAAGGGGCGCCAGCGGTCCGCCAATACCGGCATTGTTTACGGCTATGTGCAGGGCGCCCCATTTGTCCAGCGTCTGCGCTACCAGGGCCTGGTGGTCTTCGGGCTTGCCGGAATCGGCCCGCACAAAGAGGGCAGTGCCGCCCGCTTTCTCAATTTCGCCCACCACCGCCTTTCCATGCTCTTCCTGTATATCAGAAACGACCACCTTAGCTCCCTGCTGCGCAAACAACAGGGCCGCGGCCCGGCCAATACCGGAGCCCGCTCCGGTAATAATGGCAACTTTATTTTGCAGTTCATTCATGCCTACAGCGTTAAATGATTACATAATGGCTTCCAGAGCCCTGAATGCCCCTATCCGCTGCACGCTATATGCAGGCAGAGAAAGAACTTACAGGGCCGTAGGCATGATAGCACATTTTTAGTCCGCAGGCGATGATGCCGGTCAGCTGCCGGGCTAATCTGCGTCAGCTAATCGGCAGGCACCCTAGCCAGGCATGACCATCCCGGATAGGCCAGCCAGCAGGGTACAGTGGCCTGATGATCCTCCTGCTTATCCACATCACAGCCGCTGCTTTTTTAACTGTGCGTCGGTATAGGCCTGGGAGTACTTGTCTCCCTGCCATCATAGCAAGGCAATGAATGGTTTACCCTTTCTACTCTGCTTTCAACACATTTACAGGCTCTATTTGCCCCGCTCGCATGGTCTGGGACAGGACCACCAGCAGTCCCAGTATGGCAACCAACCCAAAGCCCAGGCTGATGTTTATAACACTCAACTCAACCAGGCTGCTACCTATATCCTGTCGGATTAACTCACCGGCAAACAAACCGGCCGGAATGCCAATACCTCCGGCAAGCAGGATAAGCATGCCAAAATTTCGGGTGACTGTCCACACCAGATTTAACTTGCCGGCGCCCAGTACTTTTCTGATGCCCAGTTCTTTCGTGCGTGTTTCTACGGAGTAACTCGCTATGCCTAAAATGCCCAAACCAGCGATGATCATAACAATCAGGGCAAAGAATCCAAAAAAGCTGATTCTTTCTCTACTGCTTGAATAAGCGTCTTTTAAGTTCTGAAGATTGGCTGTTTTTTCAGGAAAATGGCTTTTCCATAAAGCTTGAATGGCTTTGGTCACTTCCACCTCAGTATTTGGCTTAATTTTTATGGTTAGGGCGGCTATCTCATTTGGCAAATAGCGATACAGTAAAGGGATTGCCTGACCAATAACTTCATTGGGCATGATGCCAATAACTTGTACATAGGCAGAGTCCAGTACCAGATGTTGCCCCACTACCTTCTCCGGTTCAGATGCCAATAATGCTGCGGCTGCTTCATTCACCAGTACATACTGCTCCGTACGCTGGGGCATATTTTCAGGAAAATTCTGCCCTGCTTTTAAGCTGACACCTTCTGTTTCAATTGTTTTCGGGTCGATACTGACATAATTTATGTCCAGAACCTTATCATTCAATGCCACCGTAGCATTGCCCATTTTCATAGGTTCATAGTACCAGTTTGTTGCCAAAGTTGTTTCTACCTGGCTTAACTGCTTTATCTCGTTTTGCAGCTTTTCATATTTTTCACCTTTTAAATCAAGTGTCAGCACATGAGGTGGCACCGTTGAGCGAATGAGTGCATCGTTTTTTAGTTCATAATCAGCCAGTATCACAACCACAATCATCAGCATGATGGTCACTGAAAATTGTACAACAATTACTGCTTTATAAACAGCAACACCCCGGAACAGCTTTATATTCTTCATTTTACGCAAAATCTGTATGGGCTGAAAGGCTGACAGCAGCCATGACGGAAACGCCCCTGCGACTATCCCTGTGATCACTGCGTAGGTTAGAAAGCCTGGAATTAAGATGGGATCCCAGGAAAACGACACTTCCATATCGGGGATGTGGTGCATTAAAATTGCAACACAGGGCAGGGTAAACAACAGGGCAAATAGGGCAACAAGGGTAGATTCCGTTAAAAATTGCCCCATGATTTGTCCTCTTGTGGCGCCTATCGTTTTGCGAACCCCAACTTCTTTGGCCCGGGAGAAAGCACGTGCCAATGACAAACTGATATAGTTGAAAGCAGATAAAAGGGTTAAGGCTAGAATTAAGATCAGCTGCGTTTCTATGTCCTCCCAGCTTCCGCCCGCATTGAGGTCATTTTTAATGTCTTTGTTTTGAGGGGTAATCGCTTCTATGGGTTGTGCTACAAAGTGCAGCGTATGCTTATCCAGTTTTCGAGTATAGGTTTGGAGGGTTGTATTGAGCTGCTTTACATGATCTTTTGATGTTACACGTGCGTAAACTGCCGCATTCTTAAAGTCTCCCCAGTTTTGAGAAATCATGCTGATGGCTCCCTCCTTTTCAAGGATTTCAGCAGCATGAATCGACAGCATGGCCTCAATGGGCAGATGGGTTTCTAAAGGCGGATCCTGGATTATTCCGGCAACGGTGTACGTACCTAATTTTTCAAATTGAAGCGTTTGGCCTACAGCATTCGTGTTTCCGAATATTTTTTGGCTGTTTTTCGGTTAAAAAAGGGTGGTAGGGGTACGGGCAAGGCTTTGTGCATCTCCTGACAAGAG
>NZ_AODQ01000117.1 GCF_000348925.1 Cesiribacter andamanensis AMV16
CTGCAGGTAAAAGTAGCGGGAATATTCATCAGCAAAGGGCCGGGGCTGTCCCCAGCAGTCCCATTCCCGGCACAGTTCCCCAAAGAGCCCGATGCGGTAGAGCAGCTCCTGCTGATCGGCGCAGCTTCGGCCCAGCACGTCGGCCTGAGCCAGCAGGGCCAGTAGCCGGGTATCTACCTCCAGGCTGGCTTCAATAACGGCCTTGCGCGGGTCGGGGCTATCAAACACCCAGAGGGGCAGGCCGTGGTGGCGCACCAGCCTGCAAATTTGTTCCCGCAGCGGGAAGGGGTAGGGATGTCCAGGTAGAGAATGCTGCGGCTGCTGAGCTCTCCCTTTTTGGCATGTCCCCGGGCGCTGATGCTGCCATCGGCTTCCCGGCGGGTGGTAGAGGGCTTCTCCACATCGTGCAGCAGGGCGGCGGCCCGCAGCAGGTGCTGGTCCTGCTGGGGCAGCGCGCCAAATTCCGGCAGTGCCTGCAGGGCCTCCAGTACCAGGCGGGTATGTGTTTCCACATCCCCCTCGGCATGGTAGGTCGGGTCCTGGGGCACCCCCTGCAGGGCACGGATCCAGTAAAAACGGCGCCGAAGATGCTCCCAGCTATAATCGTCAGTAAGCTGCCACATGTGCAAAAAGGCCGAATGGGGATAGGAGTAGCCCGGTAAGGGCTGTGGGTGGCCTATGTGCCGGCGCTGCCAGACCCCTCTTCCGGAACGGACTAGTTTCCGGCAGGTGCAGGAGGTGTTTGCCTCCAGGGGTACATGGCAGAGCGGCTAGCCTGGCGGGTGCTTACATGCACTGGCCCAGAATCACCCAAAGTACAATAAAGATCAGAACGGTGGAAATACAACCGCCGCCCAGTTTGCTGGCGCCATAGCCGGCCAAAAGTCCTCTGAAAATGTTTCTCACAGTAGTAGAATTTAGGGTAAAAAAATGAATTGGTTGATGATCCACCCGCAGTGCCCCTGGAGCAAAACAGGATGGATAAGTAGTAGGATAAATCGTCTGAAGGGGATTTTGTTCAAAAGCAGCGGCAGAATGGCCATACATGTACCGGGGCGGCAGCCCGCAGCCGCCGCTGCTGTATTCCCGGGCCCGGGCGAGGTGCGTACCAGGCATGTGGTGAGGGGTGTGCAGGGCAGGCTAAAGCTCCTGCAGCGTGGCGTCAATTTCCTGGCAGAGCCGCTTCTTGACCTGCTCAAAATACTGCCGACGTTTTTTAATGGAAATACGCTCATCGGCCAGGGCGGCCATCAGCTCGTCAATAAAGAGGTAGTTGGTCTGGTAACGGGCAATGCCCTTTACTTTCCAGTGCGTGTCCAGAAAGGCGCGGTAGTGCGCCACCTGGCTGGCCAGCTGCCCGAATTCGGACTCGCTGCCATTGGGGCATGCCGCTATGGCAGCCGATAAGCTTCGGAGCGTTTCTTTGATTTCCAGCCTTCGCATGTAGTAAAGATAGTAGGAGAAGGGGTATGTATTCTCCTGGATCAGGCGTAAATTAGGGTTGGTTATCCAGTCTGCCGCCGGGCATCGCAAAAGGGAGTGCGGCCTGGTATAGCAAGGCCAGGGGGCATGACTACCGCTGCGGCTATGCCGGGAGAATGTACCCGAGCTGTTGGAAATTGCTCTTCGGTACGCAATGGCGCATACCCGATCGGGAGCGTATCCTCTTTGCCAGAGCCGCCAGACAAGCTATTTCCGTAGCACGCACACAGTATGTCATACACCCATGAAAACGATTCAGTGTCTGATGCTCCTGGGACTGTTTTGGTGCGGCGCCCTGCAGGCGCAGGTGACCAGTCCGGAAAATGACAGCACCCGGTATTCGAAGTATAGCCTGTATGGAGAACTGGGAGGTCCAGGTTTTCTATCGCTGAATGTCGATCGTCTTTTTCACCTCAGACCCTTAGTCGCCACTACCGCTCGCATAGGCCTGGGCCTATATCCCTATGAGCTAGGGATGTTTGGAGGCCAAACCCGTTTTGCAGCAGTGCTACCAGTGTCTCACAGCTTTTTGTTTGGGAATGCAGTTGCCGCCGAGCTGGGCTATGGACTTACCCTGGGGTTTTATGAGGATGAGGATGCTTTTGGGGGGCGAGGACCGCTGAAATGGTTTCATGCCACGGCTGGCCTGCGCTACCAGAAGCCGGCGAGGGGGTTTTTATTTCGCATCGGGTATACCCCCCTGATCGGCAGCGAGGGCATTTGTGTAGATACCAACTGCCTGGAAGTGGAGCGTCAATTACAGCTAACCCACTTGTTTGGGATTAGTCTGGGGGGAAGGCTTAAAGCCAGCACTAAATAAGCGCTTCAAATGTGCCTCTCCTGTAGGCCTACAGTCATTTGTGCCGGGGGTAGCGTGCCGGCCATTTGCTGCCCGCTCAGGTGAAATTCTCCGCCCGGCAGCTGCATTCGCATACGGGGCAGAGCCCTGAAGAAAAGGTCTTTCTCAAGAACACTTTTTGCTTTTGAGCCCAGCTCCCACAGGACTTTTAATAGGAGTGGGGGCATGGCGCAGATTTATCGCGGTACTCCTGTTTTGTGCAGATCTCACAGGCTGCGTCCATGGGAGGATAGGCATAGGTGTTGGTAAGCCTGGGCCGAACAACCGGGCTTTGCTGTGCTGCCACCCCCTGCTGTATGGGTTTTCGGGCAAATGTTTTGTCCACAATCAGCCATCTGCCCTCTACCTTTAGCAGGCTCATATAGTCATGAAAGTGCTGGTCGGGGTAGGTTAGCAGCACAGTGGCCTGGGCAGCATCATTGAACAGGCGAATATCGGTAATCTCGCCGCTACAGTCCAGTTTTTGCCCCGGCTTCAGCCGTTGCAGGTACTCCTCCAGGCTCCATTCGCCCAGGGTGTTGGTGTTGGGCTGCACAAATTTGAGTGCGGCAGAAGGATGGAAGGCAGCTTTAAGCCGCTCCAGGTCGCCCCCATTTCGGCCTTCGATGTAGTTGGTAAGGGTTTCCCGAATCAGTAATTCGTCGCTGGCCTGCTGTTGGGCAAGGCCCGTCAGCTGCTGCAGCATAAGAAAAAGGAGGGTGCCCAGGAAGAGAAGTGGATTTTTCATGACCTGTCGGGTTAAAAAGTATATGCCCGAAAAAGTGAAAAAACGGGCGGTTTAGGTAGTTAACATATCCCTTTGGTGCCTGTGCAGACTGTGGCGGCAGGCAGGCAGGGGGATGTTCTTCGCACCTACTGCGCCCCCTCCCGGCTACTGGCAGCGCTGCCCGAACAGACCAAAAGGGTGCCGGTAAAAATGGGTCCGCCATCCGGCTGCCGTTCAGCTAAAATCACAGCATAATATAAAGAAAATATTTTACTAATCCATCATGGCTGATGCAAATGATTAGCGTGTAAATAGGATGCATCATGGCTGGTAGGTATGCTGGAATGCTGGCAGAAGTGCCTGCGCGTGTAAAATCCCCCCAACGCCTGAGACTCAACAACTAAATCTTGGCTGGTATCTTCCAGCGAGTCACAAGATCTGTTCTGAACCTTTAGCATCTACTCTCCTGGAGGGGGCAGCTTGCGAAGCCGGCAGCAAAGTACTATCTTACCTGCTTACGGGCAGGCTCTACTGTTGTCAATTACCCGGTCTGCCCGTCTGCTAAGCCCTCTATCCGGAACACACCCCTATGAACACCTTATTTCCTGCCCGCCTTTGCAGCACAAAATGGTTTGCGCTGCCCCTGCTCCTGCTGCTGTTACTCCACATTTCCTGCCAGCAGCAACCTGCCACCGAAGTAGCGGCAGCGGATGATACCCGCTACCTGGAACTCAGCATTGCCGACATCCAGCAGCGCTATGCCGAGGGTACCCTTACCGCCAGTGAGCTGGTACAGGTGTACCTGAACCGCATTGAAGAGATTGACCAAAACGGGCCCGGGCTGAATTCCATGCTCCAGCTTAATCCCGATGCGCTTCAGATTGCCCAGGCGCTGGATGCCGAGCGGAAAGCGGGCAACATCAGGGGGCCCCTGCACGGCATTCCGGTAGTACTGAAAGACAACATCGATACCCATGATAAAATGGCCACCACGGCCGGCTCCAGAGCCCTGGCAAATTCCCGCCCCCTGCAGGATAGCCATGTAGCCCGCAAGCTGCGCGAAGCAGGCGCCATTATTCTGGGCAAGGCCAACCTGAGCGAGTGGGCCAACTTCAGAGGCGAGCTTTCCACCAGCGGCTGGAGTGGCCTGGGCGGACAAACCAAAAATCCCTACGATACCAGCCGCAACCCCTGCGGCTCCAGCTCCGGCTCGGGCGTAGCCGTCTCGGCAAACCTTACGGTACTGGCCATTGGCACCGAAACCAATGGCTCTATCGTGTGCCCGGCGCATGCCAATGGCATTGTGGGCATTAAGCCTACGGTGGGCCTGGTGAGCCGCAGCGGCGTTATCCCCATTTCCTCTACCCAGGATACGCCCGGCCCCATGGCCCGCACGGTGCGGGATGCCGCCATTGGCCTGGGTGTGCTGGCAGGCCCGGACGTGGCCGATGCCCAAACCGCTGCCAGCCAGGGCAACTACCACACCGATTACACCCGGTTTTTGAAAGCGGATGGATTAAGGGGCAAGCGCATTGGGTTTCTGAAATCATCCCTGGGCCGCAACTACAAGGTAGATTCGCTCATGCAGCAGGCCGTAGCCTTTATGAAGGGGCAGGGCGCCGAAATTGTGGAGATCGACCGCATGCCGGGCGGGGAGGTAGGAGGCTACTCGTTTGAGATCATGCTCTATGAGTACAAGGAAGGCCTGAACAAGTATTTTGCTTCCCTGGGTCCGGATGCTCCCATCAAAAGCGTGGAAGAACTCATTGCCTTTAACAAAGCAGATTCGCTGGAGCTGCGCTACTACGGCCAGCAGTACCTGGAAATGGCGCAGGCCAAAGGCGATCTGAGCACCAAAGAGTACCAGGAGGCCCTGGCCAAGATGCAGAAGGGAAGCAGGGAAGAGGGTATCGACAAGCTTATGGGGGAGCACAGTCTGGATGCAATTATCGCCCCCACTGGCAGCCCCGCCTGGAAGACCGACCTGATCAATGGCGATAGCTTTCAGCTGGGCAGTTCCTCGCCGGCTGCCAGAGCGGGCTATCCCAACATTACCGTACCTATGGGCTTTGTGGAGCACCTGCCGGTTGGCATCTCCTTTTTTGGCCGGGCCTGGAGCGAGCCCCTGCTGCTGGAGATCGCCTATGCCTATGAACAGGGCACCAAACACCGGAAGGCACCTGCCTTCATAAGGGGGAACTAAGCGATTCGGTTGACACCTCTGCAGGAGGCAAGGGGTATGGTATTGCGCCAGGCCTGAAGAAGGAGAGGAGCCTTAAGCGGCTGATGCAGCGCAATCAGTACCTCTGCCGGAGACCATCTGCCGGCAGGCTTCCTGTAGAGGGCGTTTGGGTGCCGCTGGGGGTCTGGAGGTTTATTGCTGAAATTTCGCTACCTTATCCTGAAACAGCAGCAGGATGAGCGAGCAGCCCCTTCCCCCCAACACCGTCCCCTTTGACAGCCTGGACCTGGATGCCGAGCAGTTTCGCTCCATGGGTTATGCCGTAGTGGATGCCATTGCCGCCTACTACAGTACCATTCGGGACAGGCGGATCATCTCCGAAAGCGGCTCCCGGCACATTGCTGAGGTGTTTGAGGAGAAGCTACCCCAGAGCGGGCAGCCCGCAGAAAGCCTGCTGCAGGAGTGGCAGGAGCGGGTACTGCCCCATGTAACCCATTTGGGCTCGCCCCGCTATTTTGGCTTTGTAAATGGCTCTGGCACCATGATGTCGGTGTTTGCCGAGGCCCTAGCCGCTTCGGTCAACATGAACGCCGGGGGCTGGAAGGCCGGTCCGGCCGCCACTGAGATCGAGCGCCGCTGCATTGCCTGGATTGCCGAGCTGATCGGCTACCCCACCGACTGCGGCGGACTGTTTCTGGGCGGGGGCACGCTTGCCAATTTTTCCGCCCTGCTTACGGCACTTCGCAACACAGTTCCCTTTGATACCACCCGCGAGGGCTTGCAAACAGACCGGCGCAGGCAAAAGCTGGTTCTGTACATGTCTGATCATGAGGGGCACATCTCCATTGTAAAAGCAGCCGACATGCTCAACCTGGGGCGGGAGGCCATACGGCGGGTGCCCAGTGGGGATGATCTGCGCATGGATACACGTGCACTGGAGGCTATGATCCACGACGACCGGCAGCAGGGCTACCTGCCCTTTTGTGTGGTGGCGCAGGTTGGGTCCATCAACGTGGGGGTAGTAGACCCTTTGGAAGACATTGCCCGCATCTGCCGGCAGGAGGGGCTCTGGTTTCATGCCGATGGCGCCTGTGGGGCCGTAGGGGCCATGCTGCCCGAGCTGGCTCCCCTCTACCGGGGACTTGAAAAGGCCGATTCCGTAACCCTGGACCCCCACAAATGGCTCTACATCTCGTACGAATGCGGCTGCCTGCTGGTGCGGGAGCCTGAGCGCCTGCGCCGCAGCTTTTCCATTTCGGCGCCCTACCTGCAGGGAAGCCTGCCTACGGACTATAAAGGCCTGGATTATTTTGAGTACGGCCCGCAGATGTCGCGGGGCTTTGATGCCCTCAAGGTCTGGATGACGCTGAAGCACTGGGGGCGGGAGGGCTATCAGCAGCTACTGCGCCAAAACATCCAGTGCGCCCGCCACCTGCACCAGCTGGTAGAGGCATCGCCCGATTTTGAGCCCCTGCACCGGCCGGCGCTCTTTATCTATTCCTTCCGCTATTTTCCGGCCGAGCTGCGCAGACAGGCCCCTCAGCAGCCCCTGGAGGAGTACCTGGACCAGCTCAACCAGCGCATGGCAGATGCCATTACCGCCACCGGCTTTGCCTTTATCCTGAGCTCTAAGGTAAAGGGACATATTGTCATCCGCCTCTCCATCTGCTCGCACCGCACTACGCTGGAAGACATTGAGCAGGTATTTGCGCGCCTGCACCACTTGGGCCGAGAGCTGCATGCCGAAGGGGAGCCGGGAAGCAGGCACCTACAGAGCTAGCTAACGCTAAACCCCTCTGTAGCCAGGGGGTGCCAGGGGGATCGCCTACCGCTGTGACGGGCTTGTGGGAAGGGGCACAGCTTTCTGCTGCCCGGGGGGTACAATACACAAGAGGTCGTCCTCTTTGACGGGTTATGGGTGTAGGGGATTGGGAATGTATTTAAGGATAAAACGCTTGTGAGTAAGGCGCATGAATGAGGTAAAAGACAGAGAGTTTGAACGGGAGATCATCTTCCAGACTTCCAGGAGCGGAGGGGCTGGCGGGCAACATGTCAATAAGGTAGAAACCCGGGTGGAGCTGCGCTTTCAGGTAGCGGAATCTGCCTTGCTAACCGAAGATGAAAAAGCACTGGTACAGCACAAGCTGGCCCGGCGCATCAACAAAGACGGATTTTTGCTGGTGGTGTGTCAGGAGTCGCGCAGCCAGCTGAAGAACAAAGAGCAGTGTCTGGAGCGATTCTATGAGCTCCTGCAGCAGGCATTTACCAAACAGAAAATCCGCAAAGCAAGCAAACCCACCATGGCATCGGTGCAGCGCCGCTTGGCGGCCAAACAGAAGCAGGCCCAGAAAAAAGCCAATCGCAGCAAAGGGGGAGATTTTTAACTATTTCCGGCACGTCCATAGAAAATTTCCAGCCGATCCGTAGCGGGTGCCGGACATATGCATGTAGCTGGCAATCCCTTTCCAGATCAGGGCGGCAATGGCAGAAATAGTATCCTTCGTCTGTGCATGCTCTTGCCTGGCCAATGATTTTTTAACATTCTTTTTCTCCTGTAGTCTTTAAAAAGAATGAGAGGGAGCCAGCGTATGGTGTGCTCCTATTACGGAGGCAATGGGTGGGGGTACACAAAGACGTTATCAATGAAGCTCTGTGCTGCCTGTTTGGGGGATGCGTCTCCCTGATAAGATCATTACAGGCACAGAGAAGCTGGTTTTTTATAGGCGTGTGCGTAAATTGGGAGTATACCCCTGGCAGGTGCAGCTGATACATCCGGGTCAAATCCAAAACAATTCTTTTGCCGCCATGAACGCATCCGCAATCTCCCTGTTCGCCATCTTTTTTGCATGCCTTACTGCCTGTTCTGTTGGTCATGAAAAGCAACAAACCCGCAGTGAAGCTGGTGTGCGGGCCGGCAATCCGGTCATCACAGGATGGTATGCAGATCCGGAAGGGGTCATTTTTGATGATACCTACTGGATCTTCCCCACCTATTCGGCTCGCTATGAAAAGCAGGTGTTTCTGGATGCTTTTTCTTCCAAAGACCTGGTGAACTGGCAGAAGCATGAGCGCATTATTGACACTTCCCGGGTAAGGTGGGCCCATAAAGCCATGTGGGCACCCAGTGTGGTGAAAAAGGGGAGACTTTATTTTCTGTTCTTCAGTGCCAACGACATCCAAACACCGGACAGACAGATGTGGGACCCGGCTGTGAATACGGTCGGTGAAGTAGGCGGTATTGGGGTAGGGGTTGCCAGCCGGCCTGAGGGGCCCTATGAAGACTATTTGCAAAAACCGCTGATCGGGGAAGTATACAATGGCGCTCAGCCCATCGATCAGTTTGTGTACCTGGATGAGGATGGTCAGTATTACATGCTCTATGGCGGATGGGGCCACTGCAATATTGTAAAGCTGGCCCCCGATTTCAGGAGCCTGCTGCCTTTTGAGGACGGGACCCTGGCCAAAGAAATCACGCCGGAGGGCTATGTGGAAGGCCCCATCCTTTTCAAGCGTGGGGACTGGTATTACCTCATGTGGTCGGAGGGCAACTGGGGCAATCATACCTACCGGGTAGCCTATGGCAGATCCAACTCCCTGATGGGCCCCTTTCAAAAGATCGCAACGGTTCTTGAAGCCGATACAACTGTTGCCACCGGAGCGGGCCATCATTCTGTCATCAATATTCCCGATACAGACGACTGGTATATGGTGTACCATCGCCGGCCCATCCCCAACCAGGACCGGGACCACAGGGTGACGTGCATCGACCGGATGTACTTCGATCAGGAGGGGAATATCCTCCCGGTCCGGATGACCATTGAAGGGGTAGCGCGGCGGCTGCTCAGGGAGGAGCAGTAGGTATCAGGTCTGCTTCCTGCTGGCCCATTTCACTTCTTTAGCCCCCTGGCTGCGGCTTACCTGAAGTTCCTGATCTGCCTGGATAAAGCACTGAAAAGGGGGGAATCTGCTTTTAAGCTGATTTGAAAGTCTCCCTGCCTGGTTTTCAGCTGGATAGCTGTAAGAAAAACGCAATCAGGGTGCTGCTACTCCATTAAAATTGTTCGTGTGCGAGTGCTGCGTTTGCCATGGCTCCGGCTACTTGCCCGCTATACACGGCATTGGCCACCGAGCGCATCATGTTTGATGAATCGCCACAGGCATACACACCCTCCAGGGTTGTTTTTTGAACGGCATCCACCTTCAGGTAGCCCTGTTCTGTAAGTTCGCAGCCAAGCGCGTGGGGAATTTCGGAGTGTTGGGTGAAAGGAAGAGCTGCGTACAGGGCTTCAACGGCCAGGCTGTTCCCGTTGTTTAAGATCACTTTTTCCACAGCACCCTGCCGGTGTGCTAGTGCCCCAATTTCGGTTTCTATAATCTCAATCCGGTGTCTGCTGAATGTTGCGCGCTGTTCGGGCGTAAAATCTGCTTTGCCGGCCGTAAGGATCGTAAGCTTGTCGGTAAGGGTATGGACCAGCGAAACCAGATGAAAAGCCCTTTCGCCATTTGCCATGATGCCGGTTTTCAGCCCTTGCAGTTCATAGCCATGGCAATAGGGGCAGTGTACTACCGAAATGCCCCAACAGTCGGCAAAACCTTGTATGTCGGGCATGTGGTCTCTGATACCTGTGGCAAAAATCAATTTTTTAGCTTCAACTTCCAGGCCGCTTTGGGTGGTAATGGCAAAGCCCCTTTCTGTTTTTCTACCGCGAACCGCAAGCGCATTCAGAAACTGTACCGAGGGGTAGCGCAATACCTGCGCTCGGGCTTTTTCTGCAATAGCTGCAGGCTTTTCTCCATCCTGTGTAATGAAATTATGCGAGTGGGGCGTATGGCGGTTACAAGGCAAGCCGCTGTCGATGACCAGTACTCTGCGCAGCGACCGTCCCAACGCCATGGCCGCCGAAAGCCCTGCATAACTACCGCCTACTATTATTACATCAAGATTTTCGCCCGCTGTCATAGAGATATAAAATGGTTTCGTTCAGAAACAGGATGGTGCCGCGTGTTCAGCAGCCTCATAGGGGTTTCAGGCCTATGGTTACTTCATTGGCTTCCGGAGCTTGCTGGTGGTAGCTGCGGATAAACCAGTATACATGCCCCAGATGCTGTATGATATTTGGGCAGTTCATCCCCTCTACCGCTTATAAAGCAGCATGAAGTTAAGGACAGCCTTTCTTTAATGCAACAATGTTGCGATAAATAGTTTATAGAAGCCTTATATGAGCCAGAAATGAAGAAATGTTGCAAAAAAAGAAAGCCCTTCAACATTTCTGCTGAAGGGCTTTGTTGCAAGGTGTGTTTGCAGAGGGGGGATTCGAACCGTCGGAACCTGATTGGAAAAATGCAATGAATTTCTTTATTAAGCCTATGCTCTGATTAGTCTTATCAGGGACAATGGATCTGTTGTGTTTTAGAAAAAAAGTGGGCAACAAGCGGCAGAAGACTATACCCATGCGCTCTATCCAGTTGAGCTACAGCAGATGAATCTGCTGGTGAGATTGGAGCTTACAACCTCATGACCCACGAAGGCTACGCACCCTGAAACTATACGGCACTACTCTCTTCAAAATAGGTTAAAAACAGGAGGGCAACAAGCAGCACGTGTCTGGGCGTTATTAAGACGAAGTATCACGTACTTACGGCACCTCCTGTTTTGTTTCTGTAGTGTGGCCCTTACAGACCACACTTGATAATGTCGCCCCTTCAGGGCTTGCTGAAATGGAAACAAGTTGAGCCCTGAAGGGCGCGGCATCAGTATTGCTTAATCTGTAAGGATCATGCTCCATTAAAGCGCTACAGCCTCAATAGCCGCAAGGGCACTGCCACCAGCTTCTATGGCTTCCAGCACGGCGAATACTTTGTCCGACCAGCCGGCAATCAGAAACACATCCCCATTCTTCAGGTCTATGGGCGCTTGTCCGTGGCCTGCCAGGTCGAAGAGATAGAGGCGGGCGCCGGGCGCTATTCGCTTGTATGCTTTCCACTCTTCAGCGATATGGCCCACCATGCCGGTGCTGTTCCAGAGCTGGCAGTCGGTGAAGAGCATGACTTTATCAGCCTTCACCCGGCGGTTCAGCAGATCGCGGATGACCAGGAAACCGTTGGTGGAATAACCCACCTCGCCTTCACGACGGTAAAACTCCTGCACATTAGACAGCACACTGCGCCGTGGCAGGTTGATAACCTTCCAGGTATCGCCGAACATACCGGTGACGATGTTACTGCAGCGGTTTTGCAGCAGCATTCCCAGCATCAGGCCGATATCGTAATACAGCACCTTGCTCTTTTTGCTGATGGGCTGCTGCATAGAGCCCGATACATCGCAGGCAACCACCACCTTTGTTTCATCACCAAAGCCCTGCAGGTTGCGGCTGCTTAGCTGCACGGCATCCTCCAGTGCCGTTAGCACCTGGCTGGTGAAGCCGGATTGCAGCTGCAGTATCTCCCGATAGGCCGCCAGGAAGCGGAAAGGCAATTGTTTGCTGTTGGCAACCGCCCGCTCGTTGGCGAGGTACGCACAGACCTTTTGGACATGCGTACCCGACACCTCTGTCTCCAGGATGTTGCGCAGGTTACGCAGCAGGGCCATATAGCCAAGCTTTCCGCTGTCGATGAGCTCCTCCCATTTGGCCCGAAAGGCAGCTGCTTTGGCCTCGGCAGAGGCATAGGACTGCTGGCCCAGCGCCGACAGCTCGGTTTCCCAGGTATAGGGAGTAGCAAGGGCATTAGCCGCTATTTTATCCCAGAGTGCCTGCTGGCTTTCACTGGTAGAAGCAGGGTGCACCAGAAAAAGGGCATCCCGCAGCTTGACGGCGCCATCCCGATTGTATTTGGCAAACTGGTACTCATCGAATTTGGCAAAGGCCATGGCTAGTCCCTTTTGCAGCTGCTTGGAGAGGCGGTTCAGCTTTTTCGTACCGCTACGGCCATTGCTCAGCTGGTAGTAGGCCAGCAGCTCGGTGATCTCATCGGCCCGCTGCACCACCGCCGCAACGGTTCGGCTCACCAGGCTATCTCCTCTATGCAGCTTTGCCAGCTCCACCACCAGCACCAGCGGAATGCTGCGCAGGTGCATCTGCGTACGGGCATAAACGGCCAGCTTCGCCACAAAGAGCGGCTCGTTCAGGGCAATCAGCGTACGAATACGCTCCAGCCGCTTGTCTGCCCCTTCGTAGAAGGTATCGCTCAGGGAAGCAGTAACCACAACTGCGTATAACTCGGCTGCAGGTCCCATTTTCCAAGCTAGAGCTTCTTCGTGGTTAGTCGTTTGTTGCTTCTTGGATGCTAAAAAATTGAATCGCATGGCCGTTTGCTTTAGTGTTCCTTACAAAGGTGAGGGCCATATGCGCAGCCTTTTTGCGTAGTGGGAAATTATTTAATAAAGATTTTAACAACAGCCCGCTATCCTTAAAGCAATAGCTATATTTGTAGACAGAGCAATTTGTAAAACCATTGAATCCATCGATCAAAGATAAATCTGGGAAAATAATATCCATTTTGGATACAGAGGAAGTAATTCAACTTCATTCTTTGCTGAGTAATCATCCAGATATACTCAAAATAACAGAGCCTGTTTCACCAATCGGAGTAAAAAGCGAACACCTTTTAGAGAGCGCTGTTTCCAGGCAACACACCGGCTCGGGCACTTACTTCAAGTATGATTCTGTTTATAGTAATTGTGCAACGCTTGTTTATGGTTTAACTAAAAACCATGCCTTTCACAATGGAAATAAAAGAGCTGCCTTCCTTTGTATGATTAAGCATCTTTACAAGAATGGCCTCGTTCTTAAATTTGAAGTGTCAAATGATGAAGTCTACGATTTTCTAAAAGCTGTAGCTTCTAATGGGCTGAAATCCTTTGCACAAGGTTACGATAAACGTTTATACAACTATGCTTACAAGGTAAACTCTATTGAGTCTGATATAAACTTTATGGCGCGATGGATACAGAAAAATACAGTTTCTAAGCATGATGCTGATAGGCCAGTTAAGTGGAAGTATATTATAGCGAAGTTGGATGAATTAGGCATCAAAGCTGAGGAAGACGATAAAGCATCAAAAATATGTTTATCGAAATCAAAAAAATCTTTTTTGGGTCTTCGAATAGGAATTACAAAAAAGTGTTATCCATGTATAAGTAAAGAGTGTAACAAGAGGATAATCAAACAAATCAGAAAGGACTTTGGTATAACTCATCAAGATGGATTTGATTTCTTGGGTATATATAATGAGGAAACCTTCTTGTCCGAAGAAATCGTACTTTTTAAAAAAGCTATTTATAAATTATCCAAAACTTGATATATTCGCAACCTATTTTTTAACTTTAAGGTTAAACAGCTATGACCAACTATAAACTGTACATAGACGATATAAGGACTCCCAAAACTAGTGGTTGGGTGGTTGTGCGTAGCTTTGATGAGTTTGTATATACAATTAAGAGGAAGGGTATACCTTCTGAAATTTCCTTTGACCATGATCTTGGCTGGGACTATATCAATAATCAAGAAATGAAGTCCGGCTATGATTGTGCAAAGTGGCTTGTGGAAAACGATATTCTTATTCAGAATTTTAATGTCCATTCTGCAAATCCAGTAGGCGCTAAGAACATAAGCTGTCTGCTTGAAAACTTCATAAGATTTAAGGAAAAATATGAATACGCATAAAAAAAGGAG
>NZ_AODQ01000118.1 GCF_000348925.1 Cesiribacter andamanensis AMV16
CCCCCCATAAGATTACCAACAGAAGGTATGGGCGCATAGGGGCAAATTACTATATTTGGTTGNTTTTTGGTAGCCCAGCCGCTATCCATCTCAACCTGAACGCCCTTTTTTTTATGCATACTTTTGGCCTGATCCGGGAAGGCAAACGACCGATAGACCGCAGAGTACCCCTGAGCCCTCAGCAGGCAGCCCAGTTTTCCAGCCAGTATCCACAGGCCCGCATCATTGCCCAGGCCAGCCCCATTCGCTGCTTTGGCGACGAAGAGTATACCGCTGCCGGCATACCCGTGCAGGAAAGTATGGCCGACTGCTCCATTCTGCTGGGCGTAAAAGAGGTGCCAATCGAGCAGCTGCTGCCCGGCAAGACCTACCTGTTTTTTTCGCACACCATTAAAAAACAACCCTACAACCGTGCGCTGCTGCAGGCCATACTGCAGAAAAAGATTCGCCTGATCGATTACGAGCGCATTACTGATGAGGCCGGAAACCGGCTGGTGGCCTTTGGCAAATGGGCCGGCATTGTGGGGGCCTACAATGGCATCTGGGCATGGGGGCGGCGCTCCGGCAGCTTTGACCTGCGGCGGGCCCACGACTGCTACGATTATGCCGAATTAAAGGAGGAATTTAAAAAAGTACACCTGCCCCCTCTGAAGATTGTGCTGACCGGCGGCGGCCGGGTAGCCAGGGGAGCCATGGAAGTGCTGGATGCCATGGGCATACGCAAGGTAAGCCCCGAGGAGCTGCTGCACGAATCCTTCCATCAGGCGGTATATGCACAGCTTAACAGCCGCCATTACCACACCCGCCGCACCGATGGGGGCTTTGACCAGCAGGAGTTCTACCAGGAGCCCGAGCGCTACGACTCAGCCTTTGCCCCCTTTTACCGCCAGGCCGACATGCTCATTGCCGCCGCCTACTGGAAGCCCGGCGCACCCGTGCTATTTTCGGCCGCAGAAACCGCTGCCGATGATTTCCGCATCCGCATCATTGCCGACATCACCTGTGATATAGAGGGCTCGATCCCCACTACCAAAAAGGCCAGCAACGTAATAGAGCCGCTGTATGATTATGTGCCGGGCCAGAACCGCATCACTACCCCCCTCTCGCACGAGCGCAACATTACCGTAATGGCCATTGACAACCTGCCCTGTGAGCTGCCGCGCGATGCATCCGAAAGTTTTGGCCGGGACCTGCTGCGCCATGTGCTTCCGGCTTTTGTTGAGGGCGACGAGCATGGCATCCTTGCCCGGGCCACCATTGCTGCCGATGGCCGGCTTACCCCTGACTACGCCTACCTCCAGGATTATGTGGACGGCCGGGAATAGACCCTTCTGGGCGGTACTCAGCCTGCTTTGCTTGCTGGCCGGCACCGGCATTTATGCCCTGCTACGGCCGCTCCCCTGGATGCCCTGGCAGGGCGCTGATATTACTGTACCTGCATGGCTTGTGTTTGGCCTGCCGGATGGCCTCTGGACGGCCGCTTTTGCAGCCAGCCTGCTCAGCATGGGTCCTGACCGGGCAAGCGCCCGCGTCTGCTGGTGGCCGGCTGCCTGCCTTATGATGCTGGAGGCACTGCAGGCCACAAGGCACTGGCCCGGCACTGCAGATGCTGCCGACCTGCTGTGGGGCCTAGGAGGCAGTGCCTTTGTGATTGGTATTCACTACCTGGTATTGTCATGGAAAAAAGAACCAGAAAAGGCGCTTATCTGCTCCTGACCCTATTCTTTCTGCTGATCGCCTGGGCTACTTCCATAGAGGAGCCGCAGGAAATCCGCTCACTGCCCCTAAGTGCGCAGGTGCAGGAGGAGCACATCTGGCTGCTGAATGAAGCGCCGGACCCCCTCGATGGTCTTGGACTGGTGCTCAATGGGGTATATGGCATTGCCGATTACAGGCTTGCCCCCGGGGCCGAAGCACGCATTCCCCTGGCTGATTTTAAAGATCGCAATGGCATGGCCTTACCCCCTGCAGAAAGACCCCATGTGCTGGAAGTATACCAAAACAGCGGCGGGCCCTTTGGCACAGGCGGCTACTCCAGGTTTCAGTTTGACTGAGCATGGCCCATGGCCCGCATCAGGTAAAGGTTTAGGCCGCCCGACAAGCGAATAAACGAATTGCCCACATAGCCGGCACCCGGCACATAAAAGGGGTTGCTTGTATCCGGCAGATCTTCAACCAACGCCATTCTTGCCCCGAATTTAAGCTTGTAATTCCCTATTCGGATAGCATCCATGCCTACAACAAGCTCCCCTCCCCATACATGGTAGCGATGCCTGGTCTCTGCCGCCTGATCGCCAAAAACAGGGCCATAAAACAGCTTGTCAGCCTGCAGCTGGCCTACGGAATAGAGAAGATTTACCTCTACAGTCAGTACATGCATGGGCGTGTTGCTGGCATAGACATAGAGGATGCCGGGTTTTAGCCAGTATCCCCTTTGCTGCAGCTGCGTACCGTTGCTGTAGTGTCGCTCACCCCAAAAATATCCACCATATAGCTGGCTATACCATGCCGTGCTGCCCAGCCGTAGCTGTGCAACGGCTTCCAGCGGCAGGCTGCGATCAAACCTCGACATGCGGCTGATCTGGTGATGGAGTGGACGGCTAAGCTCCAGGCCCAGCTGCAAGCGGGGCAGCTGCATGTCCTGCCGGGGATGCCTTCGGCCTACGATCACCTCTACTTCCAGCGGCTGCTGGGCGGCCAGAGGGGTGGCCAGCAAAAGGCTAAGGCACAAACACAGCCAGGGTAGGCGTATCATGGGCAAGGATATAAAACGTAAAGCGGGGAACAACTACCATAGAATCGGCCTGCAGGCTGGTGCCTGCCATGTCTATCGCCACATCCCGGGGCTTAAGCAGGAGCCCGCATTCGTGGGGCTGTAGTATGGCCTCGGTGCGAAAGCGAATGCTAAGGGTATCCTGCCGATTATGCTGGCGAAATACATAGCTTACCTGCCCTCCCTGCAGCGGCATCGGGAGCAAAAACAGGTTTTCGTAGCGCCGCATGCACAATTCAGCCGGTGAGCCAAGTGCATAAACTGAGGTAAAACAGTATCCAGCGCCGGCACATTCCAGGCAAGGGGGTCGCTACCCGAGCGGTAAAAACCCACCGCCAGCCAGGGCTCGTCCGGCGCAGGGCAAGGCGGCTCCGGGGCAAAGCAGCTGCAGAGCCCAACCAGACACAGGACCGCCAGCAGTACTTTCTTCAGAGCCATTTCCGTTTGCGAAACACCACTACCATGGATACTGTAAGTACCAGCATCAACCCCCATACCCCATAATAGCCCCAGGTCCAGGTAAGCTCGGGCATTACTTCGAAGTTCATGCCATAGACCCCTACTATAAAAGTTAGGGGGATAAAGATGGTAGAAATGATGGTGAGCACCCGCATGATCTCGTTGGTGCGGCTGCTGATGGTGGAATGGTAGAGATCGGCCATGCCCTTGAGCAGATCGCGGGTTACCTCCACAATGTCGATGATCTGGGTCATGTGGTCGTACACATCGTGCAGGTAGATCTGGGTCTTCTCCTGTATGAGCGCAAAATCGCCCCGCTCCAGGCGGTACATTACATCGCGTAGCGGCCATACCGAGCGCCAGATGGTGAGCATTTCGCGTTTCAGGTGGTAGACCGCATCAAAATTATCTTTGGTAGCATGTACCAGCATCTGTTCCTCAAGGGCTACGGCCCGCTCATCGATCTTGTCCAGGATCACAAAGTAATTGTCTACAATGGTGTCCATCAGGGCATAGAGCAGGTAATCTGAGCCCCCTCCGCGAATCCGGGGCTTGCCCAGGCGCAGGCGGTTGCGCACGGCAGTAAACGTATCGCCGGGCCGTTCCTGAAAGGACAGCACAAAATCGGGCCCCAGCACCAAACTCACCTGCTCGCTGGATACGGTGCCCCGTTCGGCATCATAATCGATCATCTTCAGCACCACGTATAGGTAGCCCTCCAGCTGCTCTACCTTGGGGCGCTGGTGGGTATTTACGATATCTTCGATGGTAAGGGGGTGAATGCCAAATTGCTGGCACAACTGCTCTACCAGCGCCACCTGATGCACCCCATCCACATTGAGCCACAGGCTGCTGCCGGGCAAGCGGGCTGCCTTTACCTCCTCTACGGTTGCGGGCTCCAGTTCCTGCAGCTGATCGGGGGTATACAAAAACAGCTGCATGGTAACGGGCTCATCAGCCTGATGGCCGGTGTACATGGGAGAGCCGGGTGGCAGGCCCACCTTATGTTTGCCTTTGCGGTGGAGGGAGGCAAGCGTGCGGGCCGAGCGAATGGCTTTAAGGGCAGTCGGTAGTTTTTGAGCCATAGAGAATCTGGTAACACGGGTACATGCCGGCACAGGATGCCGCAGAGCCCCGTGGGCGAAGAACAGTTGGCCTACAAGATATTGATTCTTGCCGGCTTGTACAGGGGAAGGGGGCACAAAAAAAAGCGGCTGTTTCCAACAGCCGCTTGTTCTTTTTCTAGTAGATCAGGTAGTTCGGGGCGCTTAGCCGTTCATCGATACCAGGAATTCCTCGTTATCGCGGGTGCCGCGCATACGCTCCAGCAGAAACTCCATGGCCTCCTGTGAGTTCATATCACTCATAAACTTGCGCAGGATCCATACGCGCTGCAGGGTTTCCTTGTCCATGAGCAGATCTTCGCGGCGGGTGCCGGAAGCCGGTACGTCTATGGCCGGATAAATGCGGCGGTTAGACAGCTTGCGGTCCAGCTGCAGCTCCATGTTGCCGGTACCTTTGAATTCTTCAAAGATCACCTCATCCATTTTGGAGCCGGTCTCAATCAGGGCCGTGGCAATAATGGTGAGCGAGCCGCCATTCTCTACATTACGGGCCGCACCAAAAAAGCGCTTGGGCTTGTGCAGGGCGTTGGCATCCACACCACCGGACAGGATCTTGCCGGAAGAAGGAACCACAGTATTATAGGCCCGGGCCAGGCGGGTAATGGAGTCGAGCAGAATGACCACATCGTGGCCGCACTCTACCATGCGCTTGGCTTTCTGCAGCACAATGCTGGATACTTTTACGTGCCGCTCGGCCTGCTCATCAAAGGTAGAGGCAATCACCTCGGCCTTTACGCTGCGGGCCATGTCGGTTACCTCCTCGGGGCGCTCATCAATCAGCAGAATGATCAGGTAACACTCGGGGTGGTTTTCGGCTATGGCGTTGGCTATTTGCTTGAGCAGTACCGTTTTACCGGTTTTGGGCTGGGCCACAATCATACCGCGCTGGCCTTTGCCAATGGGGGCAAACAGGTCCAGGATGCGGTTGCTGTAGTTATCGCCGCCATTGCTCAGGCGCAGTTTCTCCTGGGGGAAGAGGGGGGTCAGGTGCTCAAAACCAATACGGTCCCGCACTTCTTCGGGGGTTTTGCCGTTGATATGCTCTACGCGCAGCAGGGCAAAGTATTTCTCGCCTTCTTTGGGGGGGCGGATCTGGCCTTTTACCGTATCGCCGGTCTTCAGGTTAAAAAGCTTTATCTGGGAGGGAGATACGTAAATATCGTCGGGGGAGGCCAGGTAGTGGTAGTCGCTGGAACGAAGAAAGCCGTAGCCATCCTGCATGATTTCCAGTACCCCTTCGCTGGCGACAATGCCGTCAAATTCTTTTACCGGCACCGGGCTAATGGTATCGCGGCGGGTAGTTTCCTGCTGCGGGGCTATCTGTCCGTCGGTGTCGGGCTGTAGGTCTATTTCGCGGCTGCGCTGCTCCCGGTTGCGGTCGGGCTGGCGGTCACCACGCTCGGGGCGCTCATTGCGGTCCCGGTTGCGGTCGCCTCTATCACCCCTTTGCTCGGAGCGTTCGTTGCGTTCGCCACGCTCAGGGCGATCGCCGCGCTCGTTCCGGTCCCGGTTACGGTCGCCTCGCTGCTCGGAGCGCTCGCCACGCTCTGGGCGTTCGCCTCCGTCTGAGCGGCCCTCGCGCTCCTCTACACCCTCGCGGCGGCGGGGGTTGCGGGGGCGGTTTTGCTGCTCGCCTTCGGCTTTATCTGCCTCGGCGGGTGCTGCTACCGTTTCTGCGTCATCTTCTTCAATGGCTGTAACGTTTACCCGGCGGGCTATGCGGCTACGGTTTTCTTCTTCCTGGCGCTGCTGGTGGCGCTGCTGGCGCTCTTCCTGGCGGCGGGCGCGCTGCTGTTGCTGCTGCTCGGCGTCCACAGGGGCAGGGGTCTCAGTGGCGGCTTCGTCTTGCGTTTCCTCGGCCTCTAGGGCTAGCTGGGCAGGGGTTACCTCAGGGGCAGGGCGGCGTTTGGGCAGGGCACTTTCGGGCATAACCGCCTGCTGATCAAGGATCTTGTAGATTAGTTCTTTTTTGGGCAGCTTTTTAAAGTTTTTGATGCCCATCTCCTCTGCAATCTCTTTCAGTTCTGAAAGTAGCCTGAGATTTAATTCTTCGATTTTGTACATATCCGGGAGTTAGAACAACAAGTCGGAACGACCTCCTATTGAGAGTGAATTACCTTAAGATGAATTATTTATAAATTCGTAACTGGGTGCTAAAGGCGGTAAGAAAAACGCTTATGAGCCTGTAGCCGGGGGACGGAAAGCCTGTGAAAGGTGCGCAATTATAGACAGTCTGCCTCGATTTAGCAAGATTATGGCCAATTTTAATCTTTGACCAAAAAAGCCCTTTACCAGGAGCCTATTGCTGAAAAAATCCGCTAATTTTACAGCTATCGCAAGGCTTAATCCCTTACGGCATGCTATCAGTACCCCAAATAAAGGATAACAAAGATACAGTTATAACTGGCCTTTTAAAGAAAAAGTTTAAACAGGCAGAAGAAACTATTGAAAAAGTGCTGGCCCTGGATGATGCCCGCCGTAGCACCCAAAAGCAGCAGGATGATCTGCTGGCCGAGCAGAATGCCGCCTCCAAACAGATTGGCCAGCTGATGCAGCAGGGAAAGCGCGACGAAGCCGAGGCCGCCAAAGCCCGCGTGGCCGACATAAAGGCCGAATCCAAAGAGCTGGGCGATAAACTACAGCAGTATACCGAGCAACTCACCCAGCTGCTCTACACCATCCCCAACGTACCCCATGAGCGGGTACCCGAAGGCGCTACCCCCGAAGAAAACATAGAGGTGGAAACCGGTGGCAGCAAGCCCTCCCTGCCCCCCACTGCCCTGCCCCACTGGGAGCTGATCAAGGAATACGACCTGATCGATTTTGAGCTGGGCATCAAGATCACCGGCGCGGGTTTTCCGGTCTACAAAGGCAAGGGCGCGCGCCTGCAGCGGGCGCTCATCAACTTCTTTCTGGACCAGGCCCTGGCGGCCGGCTATACCGAGTACACTCCTCCCCTGCTGGTAAACGAAGCCAGCGGTCTGGGAACCGGCCAGCTGCCCGACAAGGAAGGACAGATGTACCACGCCACCGCCGACAACCTCTACCTGATCCCCACGGCCGAGGTCCCCATTACCAACCTCTTTCGGGATGTGATCCTGGCCGAGAGTGAGCTGCCCGTAAAATGTGTGGGCTATACCCCCTGCTTCCGGCGCGAGGCCGGCTCCTGGGGTGCCCATGTGCGCGGCCTCAACCGCCTGCACCAGTTCGATAAGGTGGAGATTGTGCAGATAGCCCGTCCGGAAGATTCTTATACCATACTGGAAGACATGCGCCGCCATGCCACCGGCCTGCTGCAGCTGCTGGAACTGCCCTACCGGGTAATTGTACTCTGCGGCGGCGATATGGGCTTTACCTCGGCCCTCACCTACGATCTGGAGGTATGGAGCGGCGCCCAGGAGCGCTGGCTGGAGGTAAGCTCGGTAAGCAATTTTGAGACCTACCAGAGCAACCGCCTGAAGCTACGCTATAAGCCTGAAGAGGGCAAAAGCAACCAGCTGGCCCATACGCTCAATGGCAGCGCCCTGGCCCTGCCCCGCATTATGGCGGCCCTGCTGGAGAATGGCCAGACGCCCGAGGGCATCCGCATTCCCAAAGCGCTGCAGCCCTACTGCGGCTTTGAGATGATTACCAAATAGGATACGCCCGGCCCACCAGCCGGGCTTTTTTTGGGGCGCTTCTTTTTAAATTTTCGTATTTTTACTCACTATGTGCCGTAGCGTAGGTGCCGGCCTGTGCTTGTTCTTCACCCACCCCTGGGCGACTATGAGGATCTAAACAGGCTTTTTTAGGCATGTCATTGCCCCTTGCCTGGCTAATCTTATTTTCTTTTTGAACTATGAATCTAACGATAGAAAACATCCTGCTGATTGGCTCTATTTTATTGTTTGTAAGCATTCTGGCAGGAAAAACATCCTATCGCTTTGGCGTACCCACGCTTATCTTCTTTCTGGTGGTGGGCATGCTGGCAGGCTCCGAGGGCATTGGCAATATTTACTTCGATAATCTGAGCAATGCCCAGTTTGTAGGCGTGCTGGCCCTCAATTTTATCTTGTTTTCGGGGGGGCTGGACACCAAATGGGAAAGCATACGCCCGGTGCTGGGTCGCGGCGCCGTGCTCTCAACGGCAGGGGTGTTTCTGACTACCGTGTTCGTTGGGCTATTTGTCTGGCTGGTCACCGGCTTTAGTCTGCTGGAGGGCTTATTACTGGGCGCCATTGTATCCTCTACTGATGCGGCTGCTGTATTTTCCATATTGCGCTCTAAAAGTGTGGGGCTCAAGAAAAACCTGCGCCCCACGCTGGAACTGGAAAGCGGCAGCAACGACCCCATGGCCTACTTTCTGACCATTACGCTTACCTCGCTGGTGGTGAATCAGGAGCAGTCGCTGCTTTCCATTCTGCCTATGTTTATTCGCCAGATCATTTTCGGGGGACTTATCGGTCTGCTGATGGGCAAACTTAGTGTTAGCATCATCAATCGGATAAAGCTGGATTTTGAGGGGCTCTACCCCGTGCTGGTGATTGCCCTGATGGGCTTTATCTTTTCGTTTACCGATTTTGTCGGGGGCAACGGCTTTCTGGCCATTTACCTGGCGGCTGTTTACATCGGCAACCATGATATTATCCACAAGAAGTCCATTATGCGCTTTTTTGATGGATTTGCCTGGCTCATGCAGATTGTACTCTTCCTAACGCTGGGCCTGCTGGTCTTTCCCTCCCATATTGTGCCGGTCATTGGTATTGGCCTGCTGATCTCACTGTTCATGATTGTGGTGGCGCGCCCGCTCAGTGTTTTTATCAGCCTGGCCTTTTTCAGGGTCCGAAACCGGGAAAAACTCTTTATCTCCTGGGTGGGCCTGCGGGGCGCCGTACCCATTGTATTTGCTACCTACCCCCTGATAGCCGGGGTAGACAAAGCCGATATGATCTTCAACATTGTGTTTTTTATCTCGGTAAGCTCCGTCTTGCTACAGGGCACCACGCTGCCCCTTATGGCCCGGTGGCTGCACGTAGCCGTACCCGAAAAAGCCAAGCGGCGCAGCCCGCTGGATCTTGAGCTGTCGGATAATGTAAAGTCGGAGCTGACCGAGATCATCATTCCGCCCGATACGGAGGTGGTGGGCAAGCAGATTGTAGAACTGGGCTTTCCCAAAACGGCCATTATTGCCATGGTAAAGCGGGATGGCAAATACATTACCCCCAACGGCTCTACCGTACTGGAGCCCATGGATGTGCTGCTGGTACTGGCCGAAAACGAAGAAAGCATGGATGCGGTCTATGACTGCCTGGCCATAAAAGAATACTGATTTCTAGCAAAACGCCTCTGCTCCATCCGACTTACAGGAGCTCAGACCCTATAGGCTACTTCTGTAGCCACTTACCTGATAAAAGACTTTTGTCCGCCTTTTTGCCATCGCTCCTATTCAGCAGGCCAGTCCTTCAGGAGGGAGTATCAGGCCACTAGGCTGTCCCTTCTGCTTTCTCGCCTGCATCGGTGGCTGTATCCAGCGCCTGGTCTATTTCGGTAGCAGGCCGGGTGTAGCCATAGCGCCTGTCCAGCCAGTTCATGACCGGGTAGGCGCTAAAGCCATGCACCACCACCGACACCATAATCACCACCAGTACAGTCCCCCAGAGGGTTTCGCCCTGCCCAAAATCATAGTTGGCCAGGGCATAGGCCAGGTAGTAAATAGAGCCGATGCCCCTGATGCCGAATACGGACACAATGAGCCGGCGGGAGCCCCAGATCCTGGCCCCCATCAGGCTGATCCAGGCCAGCAGCGGCCGCACAATAAAGATAAACACCAGGCCGTACCAGAGCATCTCAAGGGTAAAGGTGGGCAGTAAAAACGCCACCAGCCCGCCCATAAAAATGAGCAGCAGGGCCGTAACAATATGCTCCAGGTTGTAGGTGAATTCGTGGAGAATGATGTTGTACTTATGGGCATGCTCGCTGCGCCTGAAAAAATAGGCCGCCGCAAAGACCGACAAAAACCCATAGCCCCCGATGGCCTCGGCCCCCGCATAGGAGATAAACAGCACGCAGAGGGCCACCGAGCCCATGCCTTCGGCAAATACGGGGCGCTCTTTAGGTACCTTAAACACCAAAAAGGCCAGCACCCGCCCCATGAGCACCCCTGCCAGCACCCCTACACCTATCTTATAGAGTACATCCTGCCAGAGCCAGGTAACGAGCCATTCGCTCTGCAGCCCGCCCGCCTCGGCCATGCGGATGGCAAAATAGGTAAAGGGAAAGGCCAGTCCATCATTGACTCCGGCTTCAGAAGTGAGCGCAAAGCGCACCTTATCGTTCTGCTCATTGGGCGGGCCCACCTGCACATCGGAGGCCAGTACCGGATCGGTAGGGGCCAGTACGGCTCCCAGCAGCACAGCAGCTGCCGGCGCCAGGCCCAGCATCCAGTGGCCCAGCCAGGCGCCGGCCAGAATGCAGAGGGGCATGGTAATAAACAACAGCCTTGCCGTAATCTTCCACTGCCCGGAGGTGAGGGGTGTATCGATCTTAAGCCCGGCGCCCAGCAGGGACAGAATCACCAGAAACTCTGCCAGCTTCTCCCAGATCCGCTGGCCGATGTCGGAATAGGGGTTGGGAACCTCAATGAGAAAATATTTAAAGAAGAGAAAGCCTGCCAGCACATAAATGATGGCAATGGTAAAATGTCGCTTCACCAGTAACTGCGGGAGCCACACCCCCAGGGCCAGCGCCAGGCCGGTGCCAAGCATGGCCCACTCGTAGGGGTCAAAATCGATCAGATCCATTCGGTATATGTATGGGCTCTTAACCCACAAGCAGGCTGCTAGGTTTTGAGCTGGCACACCCCTTAATCAATAATAGCTTGCAGTGAATGGGTGAAAAATTACATTTTGCCATTTGTTTTACACAAATTGCGCCCTGATCCCTATTCTGGCATAGTGCTTGCTGATCTGTTTTTCTCTCAACCATCTCATTATGCACCTATCTGCTACTTTTTTAAAGACCACTGCCCTTTGGGGCACGCTGGCGTTACTGCTGGCCTCCTGTGACAGAGATTCTCCCACTCCCCCAAGCAGCCTGGATGGGGTAAACCTGCAGTTTGCCCGGCCCGGTGATACCCTCACCCTGCAGGGTAGATTCCACCTGGCCGAACCCGAAGTCTACCTGGGAGCGGTGCGCCTGCCCCTGACCAAAACCAGCCATACCGAACTGCGGGCCGTTATCCCCCCCGAGGCCGGCTCTGAGCTGCTGCAGGTACGGGGCCGGGGCGACGTACTGGACGGGCCCCTGCTGGAGATCTACGACAGCGGCTGGCGCAGGCCCTTTGGCGCAGGCGCTTCCATTAGCCATATACAGTTTTTGCCCGGCAACGCGGCCCTGGGATGGGCCTTTGGCCGCATAGAAGGCTATACCCATCACAGCCTTTGGCACACCCGGGATGGTGGCCAGAGCTGGAGCCGTATGGAGCAGCCCCAGCTGCGGGTGCCCGAGCTGAGCCAGCTGCAACCGGTGAGCGCCTCGGTGCTATGGGCCAGCTACTACAACCAGGTGTTCAGATCGGACGATGGGGGCGCCAGCTGGATGGAGATGGAATTTGAGCTTCCCTATATCGAGCAGATTGGCTTTCTGGATGAAACCACCGCCTTTGCTGTATGCCGCGCAGTGCAGGGAGACCGCTACCAGTTTTACCGCACCACCGATGGGGGCCAGCACTGGGAGCTGCTCCATGAACAGGAGCACTATTTTTTCCGAGAATCGCTTTGAGCGCCACAACGCCAGCCAGATGGGTTATGTGGATTACGCCTATCAAAAGCTCTACCTCCTGGACAAAAGCCTCCCCCACCCTACAGTCTGTAAACCTGCCCCGCCTGGTGCCTACCGAAGCGCCTCTTCAGCTTCAGCAGCCGGGCAAGTGGTTTGCAGCCGGCTCCATGAGCACGGTTTATGCCCGGCAGCTGCCCGGCGAAACTACCTATACCTATAGTGAGCGCAACCTGCTGTGGATATCAGACAATGCCGGCAGCAGCTGGCAGAAGGCTGTTGTACCCCCCCTGCCGCACCTCATGGGCCTTATTTCCATCAGTTCACAGGGCAGTACCTGCTGGGCTCTTGACCGCAACGGCACCATCCTGAGAAGCCAGGATGGCGGCAGCAGCTGGACGGCCCGCCGCTTTGACCGCTATGCGACCGAAGGGGTGCGTTCCCTGCACCTTAGCCCCAACGGCCGCGCCTACCTGATCACCTCCTATGGGGAGCTCTTTATGCAGGACTATTAATCCCATGCCGGCCCTAACATGAGTCATCCCGAATTTTTAGCGGGACACTTAATAAAAAAGGCCTCAGAATGAATCTTGAGGCCTTTTTTTATTAAGGTAGGCTGTCATCTCGACCAGCGGGAGAGATCTTGGAAAGTTTTTAGTATGAGTTGTCCTATGCCGGATCTCTCCCGCTGGTCGAGATGACGTCCCTTCTTTATGTTTTTGGGCTAGATTACAGTAATCTAAGGCTGTTTTAGCCATTTAGAAAATTCGGGATGACTCATGTTTAGTATAGGCTGATTATTTCCTGAAGCCCAGCACCGTACGCTCAATAATGTCGCAGCACTCGTGCAGCTGCTCTTCGGTCATGACCAGGGGGGGCGCAAAGCGAATGATGTTGCCATGGGTAGGCTTGGCCAGCAGCCCGGCTTCTTTCAGGGCTACGCAAAGATCCCAGGCGGTGGAGCTATCGGGCGAATCGTTGATGACAATGGCGTTGAGCAGCCCCTTGCCCCGCACCAGCTCAATAAGATCGGTTTTCTGGATCAGCTGCTGCATGCGCTGGCGGAAGAGCTCCCCCAGGCGGCGGGCATTCTGCATCAGGCGCTCATCGCGCACTACCTCCAGCGCCGCCATGGCCACCTTGCAGGCAAGGGGGTTGCCACCAAACGTAGAGCCATGCTGGCCGGGCTTTATCACTTCCATGATCAGGTTATCGGCCAGCACGGCCGATACCGGGTATACCCCCCCGCTCAGGGCCTTGCCCAGAATGAGGATGTCGGGTTTGGTGTAGTGCTCGGGCTGGCGTTCGCACACCTGCTCGCAGCTGCAGTTGCCGCATACGGCCAGCAGGCTGCCGGTGCGGGCTATGCCGGTCTGGATCTCATCAGCAATGAAGAGCACCCCGTTCTCATGACAAAGGGCCGCTACTTCACGGATGTAGTTTTCATCAGGCGTAAATACCCCGGCCTCGCCCTGAATGGGCTCTACCAGAAAGCCCGCAATATTTTCTTCTTCCTGCAGCACCCGCCGGAGGGCGGCTACATCATTGTAGGGGATATGGATAAAGCCGGGGGTATAGGGGCCAAAGTTCTTGCGGGCGCCCTCATCATTGCTAAAGGAGATAATGGTGGTGGTGCGGCCATGGAAGTTGCCTTCGGCTACTATGATCTTGGCCTCGCCTTCGGGAAAGCCCCGCTTTTCGTAGGCCCATTTGCGGCAGATCTTCAGGGCGGTTTCTACGGCCTCGGCCCCCGTATTCATGGGCAGCACC
>NZ_AODQ01000119.1 GCF_000348925.1 Cesiribacter andamanensis AMV16
GGACTTAACGCCGGGGCCCTGGTACGGGAGCTGGCCAAAGAGATCAAAGGGGGCGGCGGCGGACAGGCCTTTTATGCCACGGCCGGCGGCAAGGAGGTAAGTGGCCTGCCGCAGGTAGTGGAGAAGGCTCGCAGCCTGGTGCAGCAGGCCTGATCACACGGGCAATACCCGTAGCGGGTGCACGTTTTTGGGATGTTTTTTGTTTGGCTCAAAAGGCTCATTGAACAGAATAAAGATGATAGTAGTACAAAAAATAAGCCTGCTGCTGTTGTTAGCGGCAGTGGGGTCCTGTTCTAACAACAAGGGGAATGGCAACAGCACTGCTGATGCCAACACCGACCCCAATGCGGTAGTGCTGAGCGGCACCATTGCCAATGCTCCCGCCCAGGGACTGGTGATCCTGGAAGAGATCCGTCAGTCCCAGGCCGTGCCGGTTGATACGCTGGCCGTTACCAATAACTCCTTCAGCCAGCAGGTTGCCATCAGTGAGCCGGGCTTTTTTCGCCTGAACCTCTACAACCAGCAGTATGTAACCCTGGTGCTGGGCTCAGAAGATGTGCAGATCACAGCCGATATGGCCGCTGCCCCCGGCAATGCCCGGGTACAGGGCTCTACCGATACCCGCTACCTGGACGAGATAAACCAGCTGGTGCAGCAAAGCCAGCAGCAGGTGGCGGCCCTGGAGCAGCAGTTTCTGCAGGCCCGGCAGGAAGGCAACAGCGTGCGCATGAAGGAGCTGGAGCAACAGTACCTGCAGGGCGAAAACAGCTGCGCGAACGGATCAAAGCCAAACTGCGCAGCATGGAAAGCTCTATTACAGCCGTGTATGCCGTGAATTACCTTAACCGGGAAGAGGACTTTCCCTTTTTGGATACGCTGGCCACCCGCCTGAGCCAGGACCTGCCCTCTAGCCGCTACGTGCAGGATTTTGCCCAGGGGGTAGATAAAATGCGCGGCACCACCATTGGTCAGGTGGCGCCTGAGATTTCCCTGCCCAATCCCGAGGGGGTAACCAAGCGTCTCTCTGACCTGCGGGGCAATATTGTTATGATCGATTTCTGGGCAGCCTGGTGCGGCCCCTGCCGGCGCGAGAATCCCAATGTGGTGCGCCTGTATGAAAAGTATAAAGACAAAGGCTTTGAGATCTATGGGGTATCGCTGGACCGCAGCCGGGAAGACTGGGTGGCTGCCATCGCCAAAGATGGCCTTACCTGGACGCAGGTAAGCGACCTGAGCTACTTTAATTCAGAGGCGGCCCAGACCTACGGCATCAATGCCATACCAGCCACCGTGCTGCTGGACAAGGAAGGGCGCATCATTGCCCGCAACCTTCGGGGCCAGGCCCTGGAAGATAAGCTGGCTGAGATCTTCGCCAAACAATAATTCCAAAAGCCCTACGGCAAGTCATTAAGCCCTGCGCTCACCACTATCAGAAAGCCTTGGGAATATTCCTGAGGCTTTTTGTATGAATGGAGGTGCCGGAGAAAGCCGTGTTTCATTCGTTAAGGGTCGTGGGCCGGTGGCAGAACTGCTTCAATTGTAGGGAAATAGGGAGAAATTGGAAGATATCGCCAAAATGCTTATTTGGCCTTCTGAAGCCGAACTCATTCTAAGTGATGCTGTTAGGGGAAAAAGGGAATTGACCCCTTCTATTTGTTGGATTTAACGGAATGAGATAAATGGAATACAGCCAACTACTACAGTCGGTACAAAAACTAAATTTCATTAAAGATAAGCAGATGGCAGATGAGGCCATCAAATGCACCCTCAGCAATGCCATCAGTGGATTGCCCGAAGAGGATGCCCGTGAGTTTGTAGCACCCCTGCCAGATCCTATCAGCTATAATGACCTGCAGGAGCGGCAGGATGAGCCCGAAAGCGTATCGCCGCAGGAGCATCTGCAACAGCTCAGCAGCCAGCTGGAGGTAGATCAGCAACAGGCCGAGGAACTGGTTCGCAATGTGTTTTCACTCCCCCTTCGCAGCTTTGAGGAGGAGCAGCGGGAGGCCTGGCTAAAGCGGTTGGATAAGGAATGGGCATCCTTTGTCCGGAAGTTTGACCGCTTCTAGGAGAGGATTTCGCTGGTTTGAGTCCGCAACTCGGACCTCTTTATACTGGTCGGAGGTCTTAGCTGCAAGCTCGAACCAGCGTAATGAATTATGCCTTGAGAAATAGGCCTATACCCCTGATTTGTATTTTTTAGTGTCGGGTAAACCGCTTGCTTACCCAGCCTTTATTGGTTTTGATGCGCAGCAGGTAGTGGCCGGGTGCCAGTGCTCTGGTCTGCAGCTCCAGCCTGGGGGCATCCTGCCGGCTGAGCCCGCCCAGCTGCCTGCCAAGTGAATCGATCAGAATGATCTCCTGCAGGCGCAATCCTTCTTTGGCTTCAAGCACCAGCCGGTTGTGAGTGGGGTTGGGGTAGAGCTCCAGCAGGGCCAGCAGCTTTTCTTCAAGCCCGTTGGGATTATTATTGGCCGAGAGGATCCAAAGCTCGGGGTCGATGCGCATTTCGGCTACCTCAAAGGGCACCTCCAGCGTAAACTGTTGTTCCTGCTGACGATGATCGAGCACCACGGTGCTGCGGTCCAGGCCATTGCGGCCAATGAGCTCCACCGGTACGGGCATTTCAAAAAAATCAACCGAGGCGGGTAGGGAGGTGGTCTGGCTCAAGCTGATGGTAAGGCTGCTGCCGCTTTGGCGGAAATAGCTCACATAGCTGGGGTAGCCCTGCCCGTAATACCAGTCGCTGAAGAATTCTGTCAGATCTTTGCCGCTGCTGGCCTCCAGGTGCCGCTGCACATCCTGGGCCCGGGCAAAACCGAAGGCCAGCTGCGGATCATTCAGGTAGTTGCGAATGCCGCTGAAAAAGGCCTCATCGCCCACTACCCAGCGGAGCATGTGCAGCACATAGGCCCCCTTGTTGTAGCTCAGGCGGCCATCGAAAATGCGGCTTACACTGGTAGTGTCGGGCACCCAAACCGAGCCCCCGGGCTGGGCGGTGATGGAATTGACCAGGTTTTGTTTCCAGATCTGCCAGGCTGCCGGCCCCCCCAGCCGCTCTTTGGTAAGGCCGGTGAGGTAGGTGGCAAAGCCTTCGTTTATCCAGATATCCTGCCAGCTGCCACAGGTGATCTTATTGCCGAACCACTGGTGGGCCAGCTCGTGGGCCATCAGGTCATAGTTCAGGTTTACCATAAAGCTCATGGTCTGGTGTTCCATGCCGCCGCCCCAGCTAAACTGGGCATGGCCGTACTTTTCATCGGCAAAGGGGTAGCGGCCAAAGAGTTCGTTAAACAGCTGCATCATGCCGGCAATCTGGCCCGACTGCTGCCGCCACTGGGCTTCCGACTGCGGAAATACGTAGTTGAGCACCTGAATAGGAGCCCCATCGGTGGTGGGTACCTGATCGCTAAAAGCTACATAATTGGTTACGGCCAGGGCCACCAGATAGGTAACAATGGGGTAGCGATGCTGCCAGTGATACACCATCTGCTGGCCCTCCTGCCGCTCGGCTACCAGCAGGCCATTGCTGGCAGCTTTGTTGCCCAGGGGGGTGCGTATCCAGATATCGATCGAATCGATCTTATCCTCAAGCGATTGCTTGCAGGGCCACCAGTCCCGCGCCCCGTATGGCTCGGAAAGGGTCCAGACAATGGGGCCGCTACTGTGCTGAGCCTGTTCAAATGATCCCCAGCCGGTGGCAGGGGGTACCCCCTGGTAGTACACAGTAACCGAATCGAGCCGGGAGGCAGGCAGGCTGGCAGGCAGCGCAATGCGCAGCAGCTTGGGGCTGTCCTGGTCAAAGCCAATTTTCTGCTGCTGGTAAAGAACCGAATCTACCCGTAGGGCTCCGTCCAGATCAAACCAGAGCTCGGACAGGGCCTGTTCCTGCGGAATAAAGTGAGAGGTAATGGCTCCCTTGATGTAGCGCCTAGCCGGGTCGATCTCCCACTGCGCCCGCTGGTACACCAGATCATAGGTGCGGGTTTCGGGAGAGGAGCGAAAGCCCTGGCGGGCCGCATGGCTGCGGGCCTCGGCGGTGGCAATAGCCTCCGTACGTTGGGCCAGCCCGGCCAGGGGTACGCCAACAAACAGAAGTAAATAGGAGAGTATCGGCAGAAGTGCACGCATGCTAAGGGGAGGGGTAAGTGGCTAAAAAAGGGGGAAAGCCCTAAATAAAAACTACTACACGGCAATAAACGAAAAAAGGGGCCTCCAGAGGGCACCCTTTCACAAATCTTTTCGCTTGATCAGCTATCCAGCCAGGCTTCGGCTTCTTCCCGGCTGGAAAAATTCCCTATCAGCTCGCTATCGGCATTCTTTTTGAAATTTTGAAGCGAAAGCCGCACAAATGCACTGCGGGGCAGCACAAAGGCAATCTTTTTCATTCCGTTCTTCATCAGCTCCGGCATAACCGATGCAGCATAATCTGAGCCGGCTTTGCTCAGCACAGCCTGATCGGTGGTATCGGACAGGATCGTCTCCACCTCATGCTGCTGAAAACAGCGTACCGAAACATCAATGGCTGCTATAAACTCATTGGCCGTTGCAAACCCTATCCAGGTCTGGTAGAGCCGCTTTCGATCCGGATCAAACACAATCTGTGCATAGGGCTGATCTAACAGCGTTTTTTGCATCATGAACTCATTCAACTAAAGTAGCCTGCAAACTATGCAAAAGCAGCTGATTCGCCAACCCTCTTAGAGCATTCTCTTGGCAAACATGTAGCGGGTAGTATAGTAGCCCTCCAGCTCGCTTACCTTTACGCCGCCATTGGAGGAGGAGTGGATAAAGCTAACCGGCTCGCCGGGCTCAGAGATCACAATACCCACATGGCCTACTTCACGCAGCTTGGGGTTGGTGCCGGTAAAAAACAGCAGATCGCCCTTCTGCACCTCTTCCAGCGCTACCTCGGTGCCCTGTGTGCCCTGCATGCGGCTGGACCGCTCCAGCTCCACATCAAAAGTACCAAATACATGGTGGATAAAGCCCGAGCAATCGAAGCCTTTCAGGGAGGTGCCCCCATAGATATAGGGGGTGCCCATCAGGCTGTTGGCGTAGCGGATCAGTTTATTGGCTTTGGCAGGCGCAGAGGCCGTTTCGCTGATCCGGGGAAGTTTGGCCGTAAGATCGGCTTCTGCTGCGGGCTGCTCAGCCGGTAGTGCCCTGGGTAGTTCGGTAGCGGGCAGGGGGGTATTTGCATGCTCATCGGCGGTCAGCAGCTCGGTATCGGTATTGCTGAGCCTTTCTAGGACTGGAGCTTCCATTTCCTGGGCTTCTTCAGCCACTACGGTATCATAGTGGTCGTCGGTACGGGTGCTGAAAGCAGTAGCCGTAAGGGAGACCATAAAAATCGCAAACCAGGTAAACTTTTGGCCGGCAATGTGCTTCAAGGAGCGCAGAAATTCTTCTTTCCTGAATGTCATTCGTAGGCTTGTTTGTTCAAAGCCTAAACGAATGCCTCTTTTAGTAAGTTCCAGACCTTCTTTTTGCGGCCTACATCGCTGCGGATCAGCGGCAGGGGTTCTACCAGCACAATGGGCCTTCCCTGCTCTCTTTTGAGCTCATAGAGGCCAGCCGCCTGGGTGAGCGGAAGCTCCGGGTGCTGTACCCCAAAGGAAATGAGCTTCTGCCAGTGCTGCTGACGAACCCAGGCCCAGTCGGCGGCCGATGTGCAGCGGCTGATGTTGAGAGTAGCCACCTCTTTGAACTCATACCCGATGGCCTTGAGAATATCCACCAGAAACAGCCCATCGGGTCGATCCATCAGGGGGTGATTGGGGTAGTCTACCAGAATAAGCACCCCCCGCTGCAGGGAGCCCCAGAGCAGATCGGGCTTTGGAGCTTCAGTGCTGCCAGCCGCTGGCGTTACTGCCTGAGCCCCTGCTCCGGCAGGCTGAGCTGCTGCTGCTGCCTGGGGCGGAGCGGCAGCCGGCTCCCCGGCCTGTGGGGCAGGGGGCGCCTGCAGGTCCTGTGGCAGCAGGTACAGGGGGTCGGTAAGCAAATACTGCCAGTACTGGGGGGTATCTTCCGGACGTAGGGGCACCTGTTTGGGAATAAGGGGTTATTTTTTGGCCTTAGTATCTGCCTCGGCAGTGGCCAGGGCTTCATCCGGGTAAAAGATGGAGCGCAGCTCGGTGGCTTCTTCGGGCTTCATACGCTTGGCCAGGACCAGGCGCAGCTGGCGGCGGCGCAGGGCGCTGGCATAGAGTTCTTTTTCTTCTTCGGTTTCGGGCACTACCTCGGGTACATCAATGGGGCGGCCGCTCTGGTCTACCGCCACAAACGTAAAAAAGGCCCGGTTGGTATCTACTTTTTTGCCAGAGGGAATATCTTCGGCCGATACCATGATGTGCACCTCCATGGACGAGTTGAAGGCGCGGGTCACATGGGCCCGCAGGGTTACCACATTGCCCAGCTGTATGGGATTGCCAAAGGAAATGCTGTCGGCCGAGGCCGTTACCACAATGCGGTTGCTGTGCTTTTGCGCTGCAATGGCCGATACAATGTCCATCCAGTGCATCAGGCGGCCCCCCATCAGGTTGTTCAGGGTATTGGTATCGTTGGGCAGCACCAGCTCGGTCATGGTCACCAGCGATTCCCGGGAAAATTTCTTCTTTTTTTGCATTGGTCTTAAAAATGTAGGGGCTGCGGCTGTGCGGGATTAGCCTTGGGCATCCCAGCCCTGCTCGCCGCGTAGTTTTACAAAACTAAACCCATTAAACTCTTCTTTGCGAATTTTGGTCTCGCTTTCCTTGGTGAGGCGCAGCATTTTTTGCTGTTTTTCATCCCCAACCGGTATTACCAGCACGCCGCCAATGCGCAACTGTTGCAGCAGGGCATGTGGTACGGTTGGGGCTCCGGCCGTTACAATGATCTTATCGTAGGGGGCATAGGCAGGCAGGCCCCGGGAGCCATCGCCATGCACAAAGGTAGCGCCGCCATAGCCCATCTGGCTCAACATGGCCCTGGCCCGCTCGTGCAGTTTTTTGATGTACTCGATGGTGTAGACTTTTACGCCCATCTCCAGCAGCACGCAGCACTGATAGCCGCTGCCAGTGCCAATTTCCAGCACCCGGTCGCCGGGCTGCAGGGCCAGCAGTTCGGTCTGAAAGGCCACTGTATAGGGTTGTGAGATGGTCTGGCCCTCGCCAATGGGAAAGGCTTTGTCCTGGTAGGCATGCTCCAGAAACGCGCGTTCAAAAAAGAAATGCCGGGGAATGCGCATAATGGCATCCAGTACCCGTGTATCCCGTATTCCTTTGCCTGCCAGTGTGCGCCCCAGCGCCCTGCGCATTCCCTTATGCCTGTAGCTATCTTCCTGTAACATGATTCTTGCCCCAAATATAGGGGAAAAGGGGTGCCGCAAAAAGCTTTTTTCTGCCCCAGACTTGCATGGGTACCAAACAGCAGGCCGTCTTGGCAGTTATGAAACTATACGTACCTTTGCGCCATGTTTACAGGCATAATAGAGGACCGGGGCCGGGTAGTGGCCATCCGGCCGCAGGGCACCAATATTACATTTGAACTGGAAAGCCGCCTGGCGCCGGAGCTGCGCATCGATCAGAGCGTGGCCCATAATGGGGTGTGCCTTACGGTGGTAGCCCTTAGCGGCGACCGCTACCAGGTAACGGCCATTGAGGAAACCCTGAAAAAAACCAACCTGGGCCAGCTGCAGACCGGCAGCTGGGTAAACCTGGAGCGCTGCATGCCGGCCAATGGCCGTTTTGACGGGCACTTTGTGCAGGGGCATGTAGATGAAACCGCCACCTGCACTGGCATACAGCAGCAGGAGGGAAGCTGGCTGTTTGATTTTGAGTACAGCGCCCAGAGCCCCAACATCACCATTGAAAAAGGCTCTATTACCATCAATGGGGTAAGCCTGACCTGTTTTAACAGTGATGAAAACCGCTTTCGGGTAGCCATTATCCCCTATACCTTTGCACACACCACCTTTGAGCACTTACAGCTGGGCGATACGGTAAATCTGGAATTTGATGTGATTGGAAAATATCTTCAAAAAATTATACATAATCAGAAAATATTCAGAACTTAACAGAGTTATCTTTTTATACTGCGGACTAAATTTTTTGGTGCAATGAACAAGAATCTGCGAATTTTTCTACTGGCGGTACTGGCTACCATGGCTGTAGCGCTAAATGTGTTTGGGGTGATGCCGGTAAAGGCCACTCAGGTATTTCTGAATACCATACTGATAGGCATTGGGCTGGTGCTGGTGGCCGATCTGCTTATCAGAACCCGCCTGCGCGAACGTTCTTAAGCCTTATCCACGCCCTTTTCTTTCCTGCGGCTCAGCAAACGATAGGCCGGAGGCAGTTGTGGCTGTGCCCATAGCCATAGCTTTGCTATGCCCCAGCCCGACAGTATGCCCACCAGTGCACCCACGGTAATGTCGGTAGGGTAATGCACCCCCAGGTAGATGCGGCTGTACGAAACCAGTACGGCCCAGGGAAACAGCCAGGCAAAGGCCCTGCTGTAGCGGCCAAAAAGCGTCCAGAAGAAAGCCGCCACCCCAAATACGTTGGCCGCATGGGAGGAGGCAAAGCCGTACTGCCCCCCGCAGCCACCCACCATCCGCAACAGATGCCCGATCTCCGGGCTGTGGCACGGCCGGGGACGCTCAAAAAAGGGCTTCATAAAGCCGGAGGTAAAGCGGTCGGCCACGGTAATTACCAGCGCAATGGCTACCAGAAGGTACACCGTTTGCCAGCGCTCCTTCCAGATCATCCAGGCCACTAAGCCTATATAGAGGGGTATCCAGAAGAATTTATGGCTGGCTGCCAGCATCACAGCGTCCAGCCAGGGCAGGTGCAGGCTGTTGAGCCAGAGCATCAGGTTTTTATCCCATTGATCGATCTGTTCAATCATAACTATAGTGCAGGGTATAGAAGATACAGGTAGCTTAAGCGTGCGGCTGAGGGCCCATGGCTGGTGGGGTGTAGAACCTGCCCTATATAAACGCCCAGCTCACCGCTAGGCTGATGATCTGTACAGGGCCCATATTCCTGGCAGGCAGTTTTGGCTATTTGGTGTATGCTCCCCACTCAATTCCTTTTTTCAGCAGGCCCAGGGTTTCGGCTTCCCGGCTGCCGGCAGGGGGCTGGTAGTTATAGACCCATTCGGCCAGGGGGGGCATGCTCATCAGAATACTTTCGGTACGCCCCTCGGTATCCAGCCCAAATTTGGTGCCCCGGTCCCAGACCAGGTTAAACTCTACATAGCGGCCCCGGCGCAGGCGCTGCCAGTGTGTTTCAGCCTCGCCATAGGGCAGCGGGCTGTTCTTTTGCATCAGATGGGTATATATGGGGGCAAAGGCCCGGCCTATATCCTGCACAAAGGAAAAGAGCTGCCCCTTCGCCTCAGGCTTGTCAGCTGTAAGCCTATCGAAGAAAATGCCACCGACCCCCCGGGTCTCGTTGCGATGGGGGATGAAGAAGTACTCATCGGCCCACTTCTTATACTCCGGATAGTAGGCAGGATTGTGGCGGTCACATACCTCCTTCAGCTGGGCATGAAACCAGCGGGCATCGGCCGGGTCTACATAATGCGGCGTAAGGTCAATGCCGCCGCCAAACCACCAGGGGCCCCCTTCCATTTCAAAATAGCGCACATTCATATGAATAATGGGCACCATGGGGCTGTAGGGATGCAGTACTATGGATACGCCGGTGGCGTAGAAGTTGGATTCGGCTAGTCCAAGTGCCTGTAGGATCTTGGCAGGGGTCTTGCCCCACACGGCCGAAAAGTTTACGCCGCCCTTTTCGATAATGGCGCCTCGCTCCAGTACCCGGCTGCGCCCGCCGCCGCCGCCCGGGCGCTCCCAGGCATCTTCTTTAAAGGCAGTACCGCCATCGGCGGTTTCCAGTGCGCTGCAAATATGGTCCTGCAATCCCCGGAACCAGTCGGCTATGCTTTGCTTGTTGGGCTCACTCATGCGGCACAAGTTACGGGATTTGGCGAATTTGGAAAAGAAAGCAGGGGAGATGCCACCGGCAAGGGGCTTAATTGTCCTGGTGCTCGTGCTTGGCTTCCAGAATGAGGTTGATCTCATGCACTACCTTGTCCAGTTCCCGGGCAGAATCTTCCAGCCGCTGCATGATGAAGTTGAACTCTGTATCATGCTCAGCCTTGGGCAGCAGGTTAACCAGCCCCAGGATGCGGGCCAGCGGGCCCCGTACCTTATGCGCATTAAAGAAGGCATACTGGATCAGCTGGCGATTTTGCTGGTTGAGCTGGCGGGTGCGTTCAGCAATATTGTTTTCCAGCTGCAGGTTATGCTGGTGAATTTTATCATAGGCCTGCTCCAGCTCCTGCGCCTGGCTTTTAATGGCAGCATGCATATGCTTGAGCTGAGCGTGGTTTTTGTTGTTCTGGCGGTAGTGGTAGTAGAAAAATGCCAGCAGGCCTGCCAGAAAGACCAGAGCGGTAATGGTGGCCATGGTGGCGGCTGTCTGACGCTCCTGGTTGGCCAGAGAGGCCCGCAATTCATGCTCCCGGGCCGCCACGTTGGCCTTCAGGATGCGGTTTTCGCTAATGTTGCGCTCGGCCTGCAGCAGGTGCTGCAGCTGCTGCTGCTCACTGCGCTGGGCCTGTACGCTCAGGCTGTCGCTCAGGCGGCTGTACTGGCGGTTGTAGTAGAGGGCTGCCTGAAAGTTTCCGGCTTCTTCTTCTAGCTGGCTCAGTTCCCGCAGGCAGCGCTTTCGTTCGTTGTTCAGGGAGGTGTGCGTACTGATGCGCAGGGCATTGAGCAGGTGGCGTTTGGCTACCGCATTGTTGTGCAGGTTGCGTTCCAGGCGGGCATTGCTCAGGTAGCCATACACCATTTCCCGGGTGTCTTTTATCTTCAGGGCCAGGCGTAGCGACTGCCCGTAGTAATGCCGGGCAGAGTCCAGCTGGTGCTGGTTCAGGTAGAGGCTGCCCAGGCTGGAGTAGTTCACACAGATGCCGATGGAATCGGCCAGCTGGCGGTTCAGGTGTAGTGCCTGGCGGATGTAGAGCTCGGCTTTTTCAAGGGTGCCCTGGCGGGAATAGGCGAGCCCCAGGTTGCCCAGGTTACGGGCCAGCAGGGGAAGGTTTTTTATCACTTTAGTGATCTCCAGCGATTGCTGGTAATGAACAATGGCCTGCTGGAGGCTATCTTCGTAGTAGTACACATTGCCGATGAGGCTAAGCAACTCGGCCTCCTGATCGGGCAGGGCTTTTTCCTGCGCCAGGCCAAGGCCCTTGTGGAACTCCTCCATGGCCTTGGTATAAAAGGCCACATTGTTATAGATTCGGCCCAGCTGAGCGTATGATCTGCAGAGGTAGACATCCAGCTTTTGCTCCTGGGCCAGGTGCAGCGCCTGGCGGGCGGCATCCAGGGCAGTGGCCAGATCGGCCTCATAGTTGTTCTGTGCCCAATTCAGCAGTGAATCGGCCTGCGGGTGGGCAGTGCGCTGCTGGGCCTGCCCTACAGAAGGGAGCACTGCTAGGATACAAATGCAAACGAGTGGCAGGTACAACTGCTTGAACATGGGGGCTGTGCTGGAAGGGAGATGTAAAAATAACAGGATAAAACTCTATTTCTCTAAAATGTAAGGTTGGGGTAAGCTTTCTGCGCAATCTCCTGCTGCGGTTTTTGGCCCAAGTGCAGGCTTACAAACGTTCGCTTTTACTCAAAAATGGTTAACTTCGCCCAGGATGAAACGCTTTTCCAACATGCCCGAACATTCGCTTTCCAGCCGCACCCTGCCCCATATATCCAAAGAAACTTACCTAAAGGCTTACCGCCTGATGTGCATAGCCGGCCGCATGGCCGAAACGTATGATGAGAACCGCCCCATTGCCTCTAAGTATGTGCACAGCACCTCCCGCGGGCATGAGGCCATTCAGCTGGCTGCGGCCTTTCAGCTCACTTCATCCGATTATGCGGCACCCTACTACCGCGATGAGAGCATTCTCCTGGGCATCGGCATGCCTCCCCATGAGCTGATGATGCAGCTGATGGCCAAAGCCGACGATCCCTTCAGCGGCGGGCGTACCTATTACTCCCACCCCAGCCTGCGCCGGGAAGGCATGCCCACCATTCCGCACCAGAGCTCGGCAACGGGCATGCAGGCCATACCGGCTACGGGCATGGCCCATGGCCTGAAGTACCTGGAAAGCCAGGGGCTGCTGAAAGGAGAGGCCAGGCCGGTGGTGCTCTGCTCGCTGGGCGATGGTTCGGTAACCGAGGGAGAGGTGGCCGAGGCCTTTCAGATGGCCATCCTGAAAAAACTACCCATTGTGTACCTGGTGCAGGACAATGACTGGGGCATTTCTGCTACCGGCTCCGAAATGCGCGTCATGAGCGCCTACGACTACGCTGCCGGCTTTCCGGGCCTGGAGCGCATGAGCCTGGATGGGGCGGATTTTACCCAATCCTATGCCGGGATGGAGCAGGCCTTTGCCTATGCCCGGGAGAAACGTGCCCCCATTCTGGTGCATGCTACCTGCCCGCTGCTGGGCCACCATACCTCCGGGGTGCGCAAAGAATTCTACCGCACTGAAGAAGACCTGAACAAGCACCTGCAGGACGACCCCAGGCCCAGGCTGTACCAGTTTCTGCTGGAAGAACAGCTGGCCACCGAGGCCGAGCTATTGGCCCTGGAGGCCGACGCCCGGGAACTGGTGGCCGAGGCCTGGCAGACAGCGCTGAATGCACCCGACCCTGACCCCGCTACGGTTACGGAGCATGAATTTGCCCCCACCCCCATTACCCAGGAGCAGGGCGAGCGCAGCCCAGCCGGTGCCGAAAAAGTAATTATGGTAGATGCGGCCCTGCATGCGGTAGATGAGCTGCTGCGCAAGCATCCCGAGGCGCTGCTCTACGGGCAGGATGTGGGCGCCCGCCTGGGAGGCGTATTCCGGGAAGCAGCTACCCTTGGCCGCAAGTACGGCGAGGAGCGGGTATTCAATACCCCCATACAGGAGGCCTACATTGTAGGCTCAACGGCAGGCATGAGCGCTGTGGGCTGCAGGCCCATGGTAGAGATTCAGTTTGCCGACTACATCTGGCCGGGCATGAACCAGCTGGTAGAAGAATTGAGCAAAAGCTGCTACCTGAGCCAGGGGCAGTTTCCGGTAGCTTCTGTGATCCGGGTGCCCATAGGTGCCTACGGAGGGGGAGGTCCCTACCACAGCGGCAGCATCGAAAGCACGCTGCTCACCATCCGGGGCATAAAAGTGGTGTATCCCAGCAATGCCGCCGATATGAAGGGACTGTTCAAGGCGGCCTATTACGATCCCAATCCGGTAGTGATGCTGGAGCACAAGGGCCTGTACTGGAGTAAGGTGCCCGGCACCGAAGAAGCCAAAACCCTGGAGCCCTCCGAAGACTACATCATTCCCCTGGGCAAGGCCCGTATTGTGCAGGAAGCCAGCCCCGAAAAGGTAAACGAGGGGGATACCTGCGGCATTATCACCTGGGGCATGGGGGTATACTGGGCCAAGGCGGCCAGCCGCCAGTTTGCCGGCCAGGTAGAGATCCTGGACCTGCGCACCCTCAATCCGCTGGACTGGGAGGCCTGTCAGGCGCTGCTGAAGCGCCACGGCAAGGTGCTGGTGCTTACCGAAGAACCCCTGATGAACTCCTTTGCCGAAAGCCTGGCCGGTCGCCTGAGCCAGCACTGCTTTCAGCTACTGGATGCGCCTGTGATGACCCTGGGCGCCCTGAACCTGTCCTGCCATA
>NZ_AODQ01000120.1 GCF_000348925.1 Cesiribacter andamanensis AMV16
GCTGGTGAACGAGATCATGCTGGAGCCTCGCTGGGATGAGCAGGAGTTTGCCCGCCTGAAGCAGGCGCAGCTTAACCGCATCCAGCAGGCCGAGGCCAATCCCGATGTAGTTGCCTCTGATATCTACAACAAACTGCTGTACGGTCCTGAGCACATTATGGCCAAAAGCCTGAGAGGCACCAAAGAAAGCCTAAGCGCCATTAGCCTGGATGATCTTAAGGCGTATTACCAGGCCAATTTCTCCCCTTCTGTGGCCTCTTATCACCTGGTGGGCATGGTAGACAGAGAAGGCATACTGGAAGCCCTGCAGCCCCTTGCTCAAAACTGGCAGGCCAAGACCATCAGCACCCCTACCTACACAGCTAAAGCACCTCTGAGCACCTCAGCCTTATACTTTGTGGATGTACCCGGCGCCAAGCAGTCGGTGATCCGCATTGGCAGATTGGCCGATATGAGCAAGCCAGAGAATTATATAGCCGCCAACGTGGTGAACTACCACCTGGGTGCCGGCTCAGGGGGCCTGCTGTTCCGTATTCTGCGGGAAGAAAAAGGCTATACCTATGGCGCCTACAGTGGCTTTAGCCGCTATGTACAGGCTCCCGGTAGCTTCACTGCCTCCTCTTCGGTACAATCAAACGTAACCAAAGAAGCGGTAGAGACCTTTAAGACCATACTGGAGCAGTATGGAGAAAACTACGGAGAGGCCGAACTGGAAAAAACCAAGCAGGCGCTGCTGCGCCAGGATGCCCGTGCGTATGAGACCCCCTACCAGAAGCTGTCGGTACTGCATACCATCAGCACCTTTAACATGCCCAAGGATTATATGCAGCGCAACCAAAGCCTGATCCGCAACATGGACCTGCAGAACAGCAAAGCCCTTATCAGACAGTACATGAACCCCTCTCAAATGGTATTTCTGGTTGTGGGTGATGCGCAGTCGCAACTGAGCCGTATGAGTGAGCTTGGGCTAGGCAAGCCCATTGTACTGGATCGCAATGGCGCCCCTGCCCCGGCGCAGAAGGCCCATACACCTGAGGCAGGCAAAAAAGCAAACTAGCCTCCTATTACTCACAAAAGAGCTCTGCCCACCAGCAGGGCTCTTTTTTTAACCTTAAAGTAGGCTATTTCGTAGGTATGTACATGATAAAACGGACCCCTGTGTATAATCTTCCGCTTTCGGAGCGGCCCAGCATGCAGTTCATTGAGCGCATAGCCGGCCTGATGGATTCCCGCTTTCAACTGCCCGGCACGCGCTTTCGCTTCGGGCTGGACCCCATCATCGGGCTCATACCCGTGGTGGGCGATGTAGCGGGATTTGCCGTTTCGGGCGCTCTTATCCTGTACATGATCCGCTTTGGGGCCAGCCGGGAGCTGGTTTTTAAAATGCTGGGCAATGCGGTACTGGATGCCACCATTGGCAGCATACCGCTGATCGGTTGGGTATTTGATGCCTCCTACAAAGCAAACAAGCGCAATATTCGGCTGCTGAAGGAGCACTACCATGAGGGCAAGCACCAAGGCAGCGGAACGGGCATGCTCATTACCGTGGCCCTTATTCTGCTGGTGTTACTGGTGTTGCTGATCTGGGGTCTGGTAGCGCTGAGCCGCTGGCTGATTGGCCTTTTTCAATGATCGGGGCGGGCGCGGCGCTGCACCCGTATAATCTCCGGACCGGCTTTGGTTGTGCCATTTTGGTGCTGGTGGCGCTCTCCCGTTTTATCCCTGGCACCTGCAGGCGAACGGTCTTTTCCGGTAGCAGCTTTGTGTTTAGCGGAAGAATCTTTTTTGGCAGTAGACTTGTACTTCTCTTCCTTTCCGCCCACACGGCGGGCATGGGCACTGGGGGTCATCTCGTGCCCGTAGCGGCGGGCATATACCTGCGTAAACTCTGCCCCAAAGAACAGGATCAGGCAGGAATACGACACCCATAACAGGATCAGGATTACCGATCCTGCAGCGCCATAGGCCGAGGCCGGCTCGGCATTCCCGAAATATAAGCCCAGCGCAAACTTACCGATGATAAACAACACTGCCGTTACGGCTGCTCCTGTCCATACGGTTTTCCAGCCAATCTCAACATCGGGCAGAATCTTATACATCATGGCAAAAAGCAGGGTAATGATCCCAAACGAAACCAGAAAGTTTACAGCAAAGAATACATAAAGCAGGTAGCTGGGCAGATGCTCCTGGATAAACTCGCTTAACACAGACAGAAAGGTTGTCAGCAGCAGCGAGATCAGCAGCAGAAAGCCAATGACCAGGATTACGCCAAAGGACGATACGCGGTCTTTCACCAGTTTTTTAATGCCGGCATCCTCCTTAGCTTCCACATCCCATACAATGTTAAGAGATTGCTGCAGCTGGTAAAAGACCCCTGTGGCACCAAAAAGCAGTACGGCCACCCCTATAATGGTAGCCCAGATAGAGCTTTGCTGCTGGTAGGCATTGGAGATCATGGTTTCTACCCCTTTAGCCGCATCTGCGCCGATCATGTCGCCAATTTGGGTAGATAACTCCCCCTGCACAGCCTCCTGGCCAAAAAAGGAGCCTGCAATGGTAATAACAATAATCAGCAGGGCCGGTAGGCTGAAAATGGCATAGTAAGCCACAACAGCACTCTGCCGCCAGGGGTCATCGGCATTCCACTCCTTGTAGGTTTCCTTTAGTAAACTGGGGAGATGTTTCCACTTAAACGATTCCGTAGCCATAATAAGGGTATAAGGTACCCTAAAAAAACTGGCGCGGCTACAAAATGTTTAATACGCAGATTTGGCAGCGTTGCTGAGCTTCTGGCGAATGGTAAGGGAGATATTCTGATAATGGTGCATCAGTTCCCGCAGAATATCGGCATATTCCTGCTGCGTTCCTTCTCCGCTTTTGGAGCGGCTCTCCATCGTTTCCAGCAGCTCGGCAGAGGGGTAGGCCCCAACGTTCTTGAAGGAAGATTTGAGCTTGTGCGCCAGCTTGTTGATCATATCACTGTCTACCATGATCACAGCTGTGGATAATTTATCCAGATCTTCCCGTACGCTGCGTACAAACAATTCCAGAAATTCAGAGAGTGCATCCTTATCATCCAGCAATACGGGGCTCAGGCTGTCCAGGTCCAGCAGGGGCTGGGTCTTGATCAGCTCCCGGCGAAGCTTTTCATCGATGATGGGTCCTGTTTTGTCCAGCTGCCGCACCAGGGCTGCAAAAAGAGCATCCTCATTGATGGGCTTGGTCAGGTAGTCATCCATGCCGTGGCTCAGCGCCTTGTGCCGGGTTTCTTCAAAGGCATCGGCCGATATGCAGATAACAGGGGTCTTGTGGTTGGGGTTAGCTGCGGTACGGATCTTTTTAAGGGCTTCCAGGCCATCCATCACCGGCATCTGAAGGTCCATCAGGATGAGGTCGTACTTGTGCTGGCGCGACTTTTCTACCACCTCTATGCCATTGTTGGCCAGCTCTACCTGAATGTTCCAGGATGAAAGCAGCTGCCGGGCATAAAACTGGTTCATGGAATTGTCTTCGGCAAGCAGCACACTTACGCCGCTCAGGTCTGATGCCTGCATGGCCTTGGGGTGTAGGGTTACAGGGGGCTGCTCATGGCAAATTGTAAAGGGCAGCTCAAAGCTAAAGGTAGAGCCCAGGCCAATCACACTTTCTACTTCAATATTACCCCCCATCAGATTTACCAGCTTCTGGGAGATGGCCAGCCCAAGGCCGGTTCCGGATTTGGCCAGGGTATCCTCCCCTGCCTGCAGCTGGTTAAACTGCTCAAAAATAAACTGGATCTTCTCAGAGGGAATTCCAATGCCGGTATCGCTCACACTGAAGCGCACCACCGCCTGCTCGGCCTTTCGTTTTACCAGCTCGGCCCGTACAGTTACGCGTCCCCTTTTGGTAAACTTGATGGCATTGCCCGTCAGGTTCATCAGTACCTGGTTCAGACGTACGGAATCACCCTGCAACAGGGGGGGAATATCCTCATCCACATGAGCCTGAACCTCCAGCTTGCGCTCGCCGGCATACAATTTAACAAAGTTTACATGCTTGCGCACCAGGTCCCGCACATCAAAGCCGGAGAGCGTAATGCTCAATTTTCCGGCTTCTATTTTAGAGAGGTCCAGAATATCATTTACAATGGTCAGCAGGTTTTCTGCCGAGAAGCGGATGGCTTCTACATTTTCCCGCACCATGGAGGATAGCGACCGCTCCTTAAGCAGCAGCCTGGAAAGGCCCATGATAATGTTCATGGGGGTGCGGATCTCATGGCTCATGCTGGAGAGAAACTCCGATTTGAGCTTGGCCGTATGCTCGGCCGCTTCCTTGGCTTTTTTGTGTACCTCCTGCTCATGGCGGTCGCTGATGTCCCGGATCAGGGTTATTACCTCCCCCATATTCAGGCGTGTAACTCTGAACTCCTGCAGGCTGATACGACCGGTAGGCGCTCCGCTGGACCATTCAAAGGTTGTGGGACGTCCGCTGGCGAGGGTGGTTTTGGCAGCATCCAGAAGCTTTACAGCCAGTTTAGGCGCCATCAGGCGACCCAGCGGCTGCCCGATGTAGCGCTGCTGTTCGCCCTCGTCAAAGCCTTCGGCAGCAGGCGAAGGCCTGAAATCAAGACAGGTACCCTCCAGATTAAAGCGCAGGATCTGATCAGGCACCCCATCGAGCAGGGCCTGGTGCTGCCCCTGGCTGGCTTGCAGGCTGTTGAGGATCTCGCGGTTTACCGAGAGCATGTTGTAGCCGATAAGTAACGTTGTGCCTAAGGCAAGCAGCAGGGTAATGCTGTGATCAAAGGCCAGCATATCGGCCGGCATATGAAGATAGGCCGCCTGTGCCGGCATTAAAAACAGGATGCCCAGGAGGCAGGTTACCGACAGGAACATGTAAAAATACATCTCCCTGCGGGCGGCAGCCGGCAGAATGGTAATGCCGGCAATGGCTACCGGAAAGTAAAGATAATGCGTTCCTGATGCCTTGCCTACCAAAACGGTAAGCATCAGCAAACCAATATTTGCCGTCAGCAGCATTACATGTGTGGCAGCGGTAAGTTTATGGGAAAGGGTGAGGTATAAGGCAAAAGAGATCAGCACCAGCACCGGCAGAATAGCCAGCGCCAGCATATAGTAGCCCAAAACTGCATAGAGGAGCGAGAAGGCAAGGCATGTAAAAATGCCCACCAGGCAATACCTGCTGGTAAGTGCCTTTCTTCTTACATCGTCCAGATGCGCCGTTTTGGCTGAGAGGAGTAGTTTATTCAGTACAGATAAAGGCATGTATGGCCTGTTACTTCGAGCCAATTTATAAAATGTTCTACAAATAATACTAACAAACAGATTATTCTGTGCGGGCATTCTGGTGTAAGAATAAGGACTCAAAATAGTGAATACATCTGGAGTTTCTGGAAAACCTCTCCTAACTCGCCCGGCTTGAATCAGAATTTGCTACGGATTATTCTGTACAATAAAGGCATCAGCTAGCTGCAATAATCTGTTTATCTGATAGCTAATTAAGGTAATATTACAGCCTTTTTCTGGAATATCATAGTAAGAAAGCAGCTGATTACAAGACTTATTTTTTTCTAATTCTCCACGGGTGAGCGTACACGCAGCAGCATGTAAGGTTTACGGCAAATACAATCTATTTTAGAGCAGAAACTAAACCGCTGGTGCTGCGTAACCTTAAAATAAAAAGAATTATGAGCACAATCTTACCTCTAACCCTCCAGTATAACCTGCTAAGCAAAGGGTCTCGGGCTGCCGCCGACTTTAGTACCCGCTATTTGTTAAGAAAGGGATGGGGGGTATTCTCTCGCAAATCTCCCCCTGTAAATCCTGCTGAACCTGGCGTACTCTGGAGTGAGGCCATTATTTACGGGGCCCTGGCCGGTGCCGTAGCCGGCATTATTGGGGTGGTAGCCAGGCGATTAGCTGCCGAAGGTTGGAGAAAATATGTAGGTCCCCGCCCGGGCGATACCGACTTGTAAGGAATTCCCTAAAATGGAGCAGTTTTAGGGTTTGATATCCGTTTTATTTCTGAACCGAAACCCGTAATATGAAATAAAATACCGGTATCATGAAGAGAAAACAAATGCTCAACACCCTTGTACAGCTGGCAACCATTGATAATGAGCTGGCTGGGCGTGAAAGTTCATGGCTTACGCAATTGGGGGGAAAGCTCGGATTAACAGCTGAAGAGATCGCAACGGCCTTCAGAAGTCCCATGGCTCCCCCTAATTTTACGTATCTGGCCGAAGAAGAACGCTTCGAATACCTCTACAATCTCATTCAGCTGATGAAGGTTGATGGTAAGGTTTTTAGCAGTGAAATCACTTTTTGTGAGCGCGTGGCCTCCCGCCTTGGGTATAAAAGCGGTGTGGTAAGGGCGCTCTCCTCGCATATATACAGCGACCCCTCCATCACGGCCGACCGCCTGATGCTGCAACAGAAGGCCAATCGCTACCTGCAGGCCTCATGAAGTACCCACCCTATAACTTCCAGTAAAATAGAAGGTTAGCCCGGCTTATCTTCTATTTTACTAAAAGTTTGGGATCCCCTTCTGCAATCCGAAACCTTCTGACGGTGCAAATACGTTATATGAGGGCGCTCCCTCCTTTTTTAATCTAACGCGCGTCAACTACCCCCTTGAAACGACCAAAAGTTCGGCTACGCAGACCCAGGGTCAGAATCCGCTGGCGTAAGAACTCCAGCTGGTGGGCTGTAGGCGTAGCGGTGGCTTTTTTTGTTTCGCTCTTTGCCCTGCATGTGGTGCTCATGCGCCATGCCGAATCCATTGTGCGCGGCATTCTGGACAACCGGGTGCGACAGGCCACCGAGGGCCTGTACAGCTCGGAGTTCGACCGTATTGAGCTTAGCTACACCAGCAAAGACCTGATCATCCACAACCTGCGCTTTTACCCCGACTCAACTCAGCTGCAGGACGCCCAGGGAAACCAGCTGGAGCTGGCTTCGGCTTATGATATTCTTATCCCCGAGCTGCGCATTGAGGGGATAGCCCTGCGACGAGCTTACCTGGAAAAAGAGCTGAAACTGGACCGCCTCCACATAGGCCGCCCGCAGATCAAGCTTTTCGTAGATTTCGATAAGAATGCCCTCTCCGCCGATTCGCTCCTAAAACAGGACATCAACAAACGGCTTGCCCCTTTCTTTAAAGCCATCTATGCACAAAAGGTAGAACTGGAGGGGGGGCAGATCGATCTCAGAACCACCAAAAACGGACGCAGGAGCCATATTAAAACCACCATGCAGCTGGAAGCCTGGCAGCTGGCCGTTAAAACCGCCCTGCAGCCCCAGGACCGTAACTGGCTGGATGTGGAGCGTTTCCTGTTTGGCACCGGCACAGCCCTGGGCTATCTGGCAGATGATACCTACCAGCTGCGCCTGAATGGAATATCGGCCAGCAGTGCAGATTCCTCTTTCTTTATACAGGGCTTTCAGCTGCTACCCACCGCGGATGTGCCCAGCCTGCTGCTGCGCAAGCCCGACCTGGACCATATCTATACCATCCGCATTCCGCAACTTTATACCTACGGGCTAAATTTTGATGCTTTGTATAATCAGCAGAACTTTCTGGCCAGCGAGATCACCCTCTTCTCCCCCAGCCTGCAGCTCTATGATGCCAAGGCCCGCCCAAGCGGAGAAAAGGAAAACTTCAGGCCGGAAGACCTCTATCCGGTCATTGAAAAGGTACTGAACCAGATTGCGGTTGCCAAGATAAACGTGCGCCATGGCCGGGCTATGGTTCGCAACCGGGAAGAAAGCTACCTGACCAACTTCAGCGTCAGCATACGCGAAGCCCTGGTCCACAATTTCAAGATCGATTCGGCTGCCCGGTACCAGAAGGATAAACTCTTTTTTGCCGACAGCCTGCAGGTACGCCTGCGCAACTACCAGTTGCGCCTCTCTGACAATCTGCACCTGCTGCGGGCCGATGAGCTGGACATTAATAGTAACCACTCCAGCATAAGCGCCAAAAACCTACGGCTGGAGCCCGACACCCTTAGCCGGCTGCAAAAGAACAGTGCCGCCCTTTACCAGGTAGCGGTACCGGATCTGCAGCTCAGTGGCATAAATCTGCACGAGCTCTACAACAATAACCAGCTGCAGATCGACAGCCTGCTGGTGTCTTCCCCCACTGTACGCTATACCCGCCAGTCCCTGGCTGAAAAAAAAGAGCAGAAGGGCGAAAATGCTTTCAAGCAGGAAGATCTCTACGGCCTTATCTCCGACTACCTGTATTCACTTCACATCAACCGGCTTTCCATTGATAGCGGTACGGTGTCGCTCAACAAAACTATTTCCGATAGTGTAGAGGTCTTTACCACCCGGGTGCAGTATGCCCATCTCTGGAACCTGCTCATCGACTCTACCAGTGCCTACCGGCTTAATAAACTCTTTTATGCCGATAATTTTGACCTGCGCATCTCCGACTATAAGCACCAGCTGCCCGATGGCATCCACCAGGTAGAAGCCCGAAGCATTGATATCTCTACCCTAAAGGACCACATCCTGCTTACGGGGGTGCGCCTATACAATCTGCCCGGGCATCGCTACCCCTTTCCGCAGGTACAGCATCAGCAAACCCCTACCCTGCTGCTGATTGATGTGCCCCGGCTTGAACTTAACGGTGTGGATATATTAAATGCCTATCTGACCAAAAAACTGGAGGTACAGCAGGTGCTTATGCCCAGTCCTACGCTGCACATTGCCTCCCGCCTAAAGAAAAAGGAGCAAAACGAGCGGGAGATCATCAGCAGCCGGGCGCTCTATGACCTGATCTCAGATTTCAGCGAGTCGGTGAATGTGCAAAACCTGCGGCTTACCGATGCCGAAATCCTCACCGCCTTTTACGCTCCCAATGGCCTGCTTCAGCTAAACAGCAGCAATGCCTCGGTGAGCATTGACAACTTCCGCTTTGATTCCTACACCTCCCAAAACCCTAAACGGCTCTTTTTTGCCGATGCCGTAACCGTAACCGCCCGGGACTTTATGGCCGATCTGCCGGATAGACGCTACCAGATCCGGGCCGACGAACTGCTGGCCTCTACCGCCACCAATTCGGTGGTTGCCGAAGGGGTACGCCTGCAGCAACCCGAGCAGGGGCTGAGTGAACAGGAGCTCCTGTTGCAGGGCAAAAAGGGCCTGCTATCCTTTAGTCTGCCCCGGGTACGGCTTACCGGTCTGGATTTTGACAAGGCCTACTACCAGGACCATCTCCAGATCGACAGCATTCTGGCTGAGGCCCCACAACTAAGCTACTACCAGTTTAGCCGCAGGGCACGGGAGCGGCGGCGCAGCAGCAGCCCCACCACCATACTGCCCCAGACATCGCTGTACGAGTCGCTCTCCCCCTTTCTGCAGCACCTGTCCGTAAAACATTTGCGCCTGCAGGAGGGCACCATACGCACTACCGCCTCCCGCAGGGGCGAGTCGGTCGAAAGCCTCTTTCTGGACAAGATCTCCATTTCGGTAAGTGATTTTGTGGTGGACAGCAGCGCCGAAAGCAACACCCAGCGCTTCTTTTATTCGGAAGATGTGCAGGTTCACATTGGCAAATACCTCTGGAACCTGCCCGACCGGGAGCACCAGGTAACCGCCAGCAACCTGCACCTGTCTACCCTTAATAACCTGATTCGGGCTTCTTCGGTAAAGCTGGAACCGGTGCCCGGGGCTCCCCTTACCGATACCGACGATCGCTATCACATTCTGGTGCCAGAGGTAGTGATGGTAGGTATTCCTTTTGATGATATTTTTGAAAAAGAAGAATTCAGGCTTCAGAAACTTGATCTGATCACTCCTGACATTGAGATCCGGCAGTACCGCTCCGGCCAGGCAGCCGAAATAAGCAGAAGAGACCGCAGCCTGCCCGAACTACTATCGGCAGGCTTTAACCTGGTGCAGGTAGAAGATGCCAGCATTACCGATGGCCGGCTGCGCTATGTACGCTATGGCAGTGGAGCACCGGTAGACATGCAGTTTCCACAGCTGAAGGCCCGGCTCAGCAACTTTAGCATACGGGGAGGCAGAAGTCTGGCAGACCCCCGCCCCTTCTTTTCCGACAACCTGGAGGTAATCATCAGCAACTGGAAGCGCCTGCTGCCCGATAGCCTGCACTGGCTTGAGGCCGGTAGCCTGTACTTTTCGGCTAAGGATAGTCTCTTCAGAGCCAGCCAGCTCAGGGTCTATCCCGATCTGGCCATTCCGGCCAGGCCAGGCAAGGCCCAGCTGCGGGCAGCTGTACCCGAGCTGCTCGTCTCCGGTCTGGACTACCAGAAGCTTTCCTCCGATTCGCTGGTCATGCGCAGCCTGGAGATCATGAGACCCCATATAGACCTGCTGCAACCCGCCCAAAAAGAAGAGAAGGGCTCTACAAGGGGTGCAGCTGCTAGTCCGCCTGCTGCCCTTATGAGCCTGATTGCCTCTGACAGCATAGTGCTGCGGCAGGGTACACTGGTACTGCGCTCCCCCTCCGCTACCGACACCAGCCGCCTGGAGCTCAATAACATTTATGTGACCGCCGCCGGCTTTCACTACGATAGTCTTCAGCAGCACAACTCTGAACGTCTGCTGTATTCCGATTACCTGGTTGCCGGGCTAAAGAATTATAAGGCCCAGCTGGGGGGAGGTTTTTATGAGATAGAAGCCAAAGAGGTGGGCATCAGCAGCACCAGCAGCACCCTCTGGGCCGATTCCATCCGCATTACCCCTACCATGGACCGGGCCACCTTTGCCCGCCGCAAAGGCATTGAAACCGATCAGTATGTATTCCGCAACCGCCGCCTGGAGGTGCAGAACCTGGACCTCCGCAAACTGGTCTATGACAAAAGCATAGAAGCCGATCGCCTGCTGGTGGATGGCTTTGCCCTTTTCCTGTACCGGGACAAGCGGCAGCCCTACCCCGAAAACCGCCGGCCCAAGATGCCTCAGGAACTCATGCGCAACAGCAGCTGGAAGATCAACATTGGCCAGATTGATTTTACAAGCGGCTATATTGCCTATTCTGAACAGGTGAAGGGAGCAAGAGAAGCAGGCTTTGTAGACCTTACGCAGGTAGAAGCCCATGCCAATACTTTAACGAACCATCCGGCACGGCTGCAGGCCGGACATATCACCAACTTTACGTTTCAGGCGCGGCTGATGGGCGAGGGCAGCCTGAAGGCCCATTTTGAGATCCCGATGGGCGATACCCTCAACCGGCATAAATACTGGGGATCGCTGGAGGGCATGCCGCTCTCAGCCTTTAACCCCATGCTTGAAAAAACATCCGCTCTGAGCATCCGGAGCGGAGAGGTTGATCACATCACCTTTCAGGTAGAGGCTGATAAGGAATCGGCAGCAGGCAGTATGGAGTTTGGCTACGATAATTTAAAAGTATCGCTGGTCAATAAACGAACGGGCAAACCGGGCGGCCTTTTCCATCGGGTGGGCTCCGCGGTGGCCAATGCCTTTGTGCATAGCAGCAACACCGCCCTTAATGAAGATGAAGCCCTGCGCAAAGGCAAGATTGAATACGAGCGGGATGAACAGCGCTCCATTGTCAACTACTGGGTAAAGACGCTGATGGACGGCTTTAAAAGCAGCATTGGCCTGTAGTGCAGCGGAAATTCTTGCAGGGCTCCCCCACCCCAATTACAGGCGGGAATAGCTGTAGCCAGCCTGCCACCTCTCTAATGCATCAGCTTAAAAACCAGCTCCTTCAGGATCTGCCCGTCTGAGATGCTGCCGCCAATAATACCTTTGGATTGAAGATCGGCCTGATGGATCCAGCTGATATTCTGCACTACCTTCTGAGGAGGGTAATTGCGCAGGGCCGGCAGGTACTCCTTTGCCACAAAGGGGTGCATACCGAGCACTTTGGCCACTTCCCCTTCGTGGTAAGCCTTCTGGTGGTGCAGCAGCAGCAGCTTGGAATAGTAGGAGAACAGAAATGCAATCACCAGAATGGCCGGGTTGCTTTTGGGGTTGCCTTCAAAGTACTGCACAATCTGGTTGGCCTTTACCACATCCCGCACCGCCAGGGCCTTTTGCAGCTCAAATGTATTGTACTCCTTGCTGATGCCCACGTACTTCTGCACCATGGCAGAGTCGATCTTCACCTTCTCGCTAAAGTTGAGCAGCAGTTTTTGCACTTCATTGGCCAGGCGGGACAGGTCATTGCCAATGTATTCGGCCAGCATATAGGCCGCTTTGGGGTCTACGGTGTTACCCGTGCTTTTGATGTGCTGCTCAATCCAGTCGGGCAGCTGGTTGTCATAGAGCTTTTTGGTTGTGACTACTACAGCATGCTTGTCCAGCACCTTGGCCAGAGCGCTGCGCCCGTCCAGGGTCTTGTATTTATGGCAAAAGACCAGAATGGTGCTGGGCAGGGGGTTCTTCACATAACTTTCCAGCAGGCGCTTACCCTCTTCCTTGGCCAGGTCGGGGATTTCCTGGGCTTCCTTCACCAGTACGACCTGCCGCTCCGACATCATGGGAAAACGACGGGCCTGGTTCAGGATGGTGGCCATGGGCGCATCTTTACCATAGAGCACCATTTGGTTGAATCCCTTTTCGCTTTCACTCAGCACCTGCTGCTCAATGTAATCCGATAGAAGATCGATATAGTACGGTTCATCCCCCTGCAGAAAATAAATGGGGGCAAGCTTGCCCGCCTTCATGTCCTGCAGAACCCCTTCAGGAGATGGACCGCTTGTGCCTCTAGACTTTGCCATTGCTGCAAAGTAATATATAGTGAGCGTTACAACCAAAAGGCCGGCCGCTGGTTATAAAAAAAGAATCTATCACCACCATGAGGAGTTCTTATCCGCTTGTGTTCAGACTCACAGCGTACCTCTTATTTTTATACTATTGGTCTACAGCCTTATTGCAGCCAGAAATCTGCTGTATCCGCTTGCCCTGGCGGTTTTGTTCTCCTATTTGCTTTACCCGGTCACCAGCTGGCTGGAAAAGATAGGGGTGCCCCGCATACTGGCCAACCTCATGGGCATACTGCTGGCCATGATTGTCTTGTCTACCTTTTTGTTTCTGCTCTACAAACAACTCTCCCTGCTGCTGGACGATGTACCCGCCCTGGCCCGGCAGGCGGAAGAAAACCTGGATTCGCTGCACCGCTATGTAGAGGCCAAGCTGGGCATTTCGGCTCAGAAGCAAAATGCCTGGGTAAAGGAACGGGTGGGCGATCTGTTCACCTCCGGATCGGAATTCATACAGGCGGCCTTTGCCGCTACGGCGGGCACGCTGGTAAAAATGGGGCTACTGCCGGTCTACATTTTCTTTATGCTTTACTACCGCAATAAATTCTTTCATTTTTTGCTGATGATGGTGCCAAATCGCTATCATGGCGAGCTGGTTAACTCACTTTTTCAGGCATCACAGGTTACCAAGCGCTACATGAGCGGTATTGTGGTGGTGGTCGCCATTCTGTGTGTGCTCAATTCGGTTGGCCTACTGATCGTGGGGGTGCGCTATGCGGTGCTGCTGGGCATCATTGCCGCCCTCATCAACTTTATCCCCTACTTTGGTACCCTCATCGGGGGGGCTGTACCCCTCACCTTTTCGCTGCTGATGATGGACAGCCCGCGCTATGCCCTGGGGGTTATTGTGCTGTTTATCATCATCCAGTTTCTGGAGAATAATATCCTTACTCCCAACATTGTAGGGGGTAATGTGAACATCAACCCC
>NZ_AODQ01000121.1 GCF_000348925.1 Cesiribacter andamanensis AMV16
TGTAGTTTTTTATAATTTTCAGCAGTCCTATTATATCTGAGATAAAGGTCTTCCTTTGGAGCGACATATAAGAAGTCTAATTCATCCTCACGAATGAGTAATTTGAATATTGTAATTAATTCCAAGGTACTATTAGGTCCATAATCATAAATATCTATAACTATAGTGTCTCCATTTAAGGTATAACTTCCTTCCACATCATATCCCGTATGATTAGAGTACATGACTGTTGTAGGAGATATAAAATTCAAGGAATCTGTATGGCGTTCGGAAACATGATAAGCCCACTTTGTTCCTACAATGGGATTAGTACTTTTTCCACATTGAACACAAAAGCATAGTGGTGAAATGAGGATAATTAACAGTATGATTTTCTTCATATAATTTTATGCCATGCTTTCATTATGTTTACAGTCTACCTTGGAATTAAATTAGTCCCTTCTGTTTCTATCCTGGCAACTGTCGACATTATCCTCTTAAGTTATTTGAATGCTATGAATTTATGAATTACACCCAACGTCCGTTGAATAAAGCAGGCGACCTTCACCAGCCTTTGCTGTGCCCACGCAAAGGTAGACAATAGCATTGTCAATGGCTGAAAGAGCTGGGGGAGCTTGCTTTATTCTGTTGTTACTTGCTGTTTTTAATTTATTATATATTCCTGCCAGTGTCTTTTAATGAACTTGAGCCGCTTTTCTTCAACTGTTTTAGGATCATACATTTTTACTATTTCCTGCAAAGCATCATAATCCTGCGTCAGTTCTCCTTTTTCAATAAGAGCAATCATCTGCTCACAATCCATAAGAGCATAGGCATGTTTTAATCTTTTATTTGTCTCTTCAAGTTGCGTCCGTTCTTCATCACTGAAGAAGGTGAAATGCTTATCTATATCGCCAACACCTAATATACTTTCAAATCCATATGTATGGTAGACAACCTGGAGATAGTTTGAAAGTCCGTCAATTGCAGCTTCTGTTTGTTGTCCCAGTACGGTTTTGATGTTGGGGTCACTCCTGCGTACCAGTTCTAACATTTTATAATACAGCCGCTCTGTTAGGTCAAAGCCATTTTCAGCTGCATCAATTTCTCCTTTTGTGATTGGAGGAAGTGAATTACCAAGTTCTACTTGTGAGAAGTCCCTGATCCATGAATATTCACTATCAAGCAGCTTAGACAGAGATTTAAGCCTATCCTCTGCTTTGTACTTCTTTTTGATATCTTTTCTGCTCTGCTTATCCATGGCGATAAGGTACGATTCAATTGCAAGTAACTACTAGCTAATGACAAGTGACTTGTCATTTTTTGTCATATGTTTGCTGTGGTATACCGGATGGTAACATATGATAATTGCCTGTTAATTCCAAACGATCCAGGGGGCTTTGGATGTTCTGAATGGCTTGTTGACTTACATGCGTATAAATCTCGGTGGTCTTGCTGCTGTTGTGTCCCAGCAAACTCTGAATGTAGCGCAGGTCGGTCCCTCCTTCCAGCAAATGGGTAGCGAAACTGTGCCTGAGACAATGTAAGGTATATGGTTTTGCGATCCTGGCTTTTTGCAACGCCTGCTTAAACACACTTCGAAGACTGGAACTGGTATACTGATCTCCCCATTGCCCTTCAAATACCCACACTGAAGGACGATACTGTGCCAGATATGCCTGCAGCTGCTGGCAAAATACGGCAGAGAGGAGCGTCATCCGGTCTTTTTTCCCCTTAGCTTTTCGAATGCGTATCTGCTTTCGCTCCCAGTCAATATCCGTAAGCTTGAGCCCGATGAGCTCTCCAGCCCGCAAGCCCCCTGAATACAGCAGGGATAGCATGCATCTGTGTTTTAAATTATCGCAGCTGGACAGCACTTTAGTCACCTCCTGCAGGCTCATGACCTTGGGAAGCTGTCTTTCTCCCTTTACCCGTACCAGCTCCACTCCCTCCAGCAGCTTATCCAATACATGCTGCATGTAAAACTTAATGGCATTAACCGATTGGTTGACGGATCCGGCAGCAGTGTTCCCCTGGGCCATCCAGCGACTATGGTAGAGATTCACCTCAGCAGCCCCGAGTGTCTGCAATTCCTCCTGGCTACAAATCCCATTTGATTTAATAAACCTTCCTACCAGACTATAGTAGGTACCTATGGTATTGGGGCTATAGCCTTTCCCGTATAAAACATTTAGAAAAGGCTCAGGATCAATAGAGCCCCAATCGGAATCATGCCCGACAATCAATTGCTTCTGGCTGGCAAAATCCAGCGGATAAAGCCTGGCATCCAGGCGAAGGCGGGCCATTGGCTGAAGTAACCGAATGAGTGCCGCTAACTGCACATCTTCTTTTTGAACATACCAACATTTTCCTTTCGCATAATAATGGGTAAAAGATTGTTTTTTTAGCAGTTCTATGAGCGGGGAATGGTAGCGGAACCGTATGAGCAAAATAGTCTTTCCCTCCAGCATAGCAGGTACCAGCTGAACCAACGGCAAACTTGCCGCCGGGGGCATCCCCTTTTTAATGGGTTCTGCCTTTGCCTGCAGAGCATGGCGCATCAATGCCGTTGTATTTAGGCGAGCCCTGCCTATGATACGTTCTTTAAGTTTCTCAAGGGGTTCCTTTTTATAATGGGTTACCAGACTTTTAAACGTCTTGCTGTAGCGAAGAATGTCCTGCTGCTGGTATAAGAAGTGGTATAACTCCCTGTTCTGCTCTAAGCTAAGTCTGACAAGCGTTTTTCCACCCCATGCAAAGGGATGCAGGTAAATAACTGGTAGTGAAATAGATGCTGCCTGTTCCATACCCCTAATGTACGCACTGCCATATAACAAAAGAGAGACATATGCGGTTATGATTCGTATACTATGCACATAAAAGGCGTTAATGATGAAAAAATGTCCGGTTTGCCAAACTGAAGTGGTAGGAAGAAGCGATAAAATCTACTGCTCGCCCGCCTGCAAGTCCAGTCAGCAGTACGAACAGCGGCTGGAGCAGGAAGCATTTTACTTTGAGGTTGACCGGCAGCTGAAGAAAAACCGTCGCATTCTGCGCAAGTATAACCAGGTGGGCATGACCACCCTGCGCCAGGAGGTGCTGCTGGCTGAAGGCTTCAATCCCCGCTTCTTTACCCATTACTGGAAAAACGGCAAGGGGCAGGTATACTTTTTCTGTTATGAGTTTGGGTTCCTGGCGCTGCAGGAACAGGGGAAGGAGAAATTTGTGCTGGTCACCTGGCAGCCTTATATGCAGCACTAAGGTGGATAGATCTACAGGGGCAGGCAGGCAGCCAGATCAAGATACTTTCTTCTCCATTCGCCTGCAGCAGCTCCTGGTATGGATCTGAGCAACAGCCCCTAAATCTTATATTGACCCAAAACAAAAAACCTCACCAGACAATCTGATGAGGTTTTGGGAGCCCCCAGTCGGGATCGAACCAACGACCTACTGATTACAAGTCAGTTGCTCTACCAGCTGAGCTATGGAGGCTTCTTTTGCTCTTAGTCAGTTACAAGCCGCCGCGGCCCGGTCAGTTGCTCTATCGGAGCGCCGAACCGCAGCTGAGCTATGGAGGCTTCAAGCTCTCGCTAAAACGCCGGGCGTTTTGGTGAAAGTGATGCAAATGTAGGGGAAAGAAGCGTTGCTGTCAATACCCCTGCCCTAAATTTTAGCTTTCGTTCTCGATCACAATCCGCAGCTGTTCCCGCAAACGATCCAGTTCCTGCTGAGCCTCACTGATTTTGCTCAGGAACTCATCCTTTAATTTATCCGCATTTTTTGAGGAAGCGAAAAACTCCAGGTTGTTCTGCCAGAGCGAAATATCATTCTCGATCTTGCTCATCTGCCGCCGGATGTTGTTCTCCTTCTGGCGCAGCTTGCGGTCCGAATCCGGGGTGCTCTTGATGCGGCTCAGCTGCGATTGCAAACGCAGTTTTTCCCGGTCTTCGGGTGAGAGGTCTTTCAGGTTCTGGATGAATTTTTCGGTAGCCGCCGCATAGGCCTCCCGCACCTTGCCAATGGCATTGCGCGGCACAAAACCATAGCTTTCATAGGCTTCTTCCAGGGTCAGGAACTGCTCAATATCCTGCGAGCCGGTAGCGGCCATCTGCTCAATCTGGCCAATGACTTCCATTTTGTGGCGCAGGTTCTCTTCCTGCTCGGCATTGGCCGACTTGCCCTGCGAGCGCTTCCGTTCAAAAAAAGCATCCGCAGCGGCTTTAAACCGCTTGTATACATCATCGCGCTGGCGCTCGGGCACAGGGCCTATTTCCTTCCAGTTGCGCTGCAGCTCCTTGAAGCGCTCAGCCGTTTCACCCCAGTTCTCATTGTCCTTCAGGCTTTCGGCCTCCTGTACCAGGGCCTCCTTCTGCTGCAGGTTTTCTTCGCGCTTGCGCTCCAACTCTTTAAAGAATCGGTTCTTATTATTAAAGAAGCCTTTAAAGGCCGCCCAGAAGTACTTGTTTACTTCCTTGGCTACCTGCCGGGGCAGGCCGCCAATGGCTTCCCACTCCTTTTGCAGGGCCAGCAGCTGCTTGGTCTTCTCGTTCCACTCGGTAATGCGGTCGGAGTCAAACTCCAGAAATTCCTGGATCTTGTCGCCCAGCTCCCGTTTTTTCAGCAGGTTGGCCTCCAGCTCCTCGTTGAGTTGCTTGAGGTGGTCCCGGCGCTTGTCGTAGATCTTGTCAGAGATATCCTTAAAGCGCTGCCAGAGGGGTTCCTGCTCTTCGCGGGGCACGGGGCCTATATGACGAAACTCCTCATGCAGCTCCCGCAATTCGCGGGTGGCCTGCTTCTGATTTTCCATGCCCAGCAGGCGCTCGGCCCGCTCCACAATCTCCTGCTTGGCTTCCAGGTTTTTGCGGCGGTCCAACTCCTTGAGCTCATAAAGGATACTGCGGTTGTTGTAGAAGCGGTCCAGCAGGGCATTGTAGTTGGCCCAGAGGTTGCTGTTGTACTGTGGCGGCACGGGGCCTATCTTCTTCCACTCTTCCTGGATCTTCTTCAGATCCTTGAGGCTGGTGTTGTGCTCTTCAGAATCCACAAACTCCCGCAGCTGGGCCAGCACCTCATTCTTGCGCTTTAGGTTTTCTTCCCGCTGGCGGTTCTGATCGGAAAAGTGGCGGTGCTTCTGGTCCCGGATCTTGCGGAACACCTCATCGAAACGACGGTCCAGCTCATCGCCATGGTAGTCGAAGTCATTTTCTTCTCCCCCCTCCTGCTTAAAGCGGTCCAGCGCATTCTGGCGCTCCTGCTGCTGAATTTCATCGATAAAGTGCTTGATGTCATGCACCAGCCGATCGGCCCGGCGGATGTCGGTCAGGCTCAGCAACTCCTCGGCATGTTCTACCAGCTGGCCCTTGGGCATATCATGAAAATCGGGGGTAGCCGGATGGTCATGGTCATGATCATCCTCTTCTTCCTCCTCATGCTCATGCGCATCGGCAGTGGACGCCTGATCCGGAGCCTGTTCTTCGGCAGCCGGGGCGTCGGGTGCATCGCCAATGATTTGCGGGTGCACAATCTCGGCGGTAGGCGCCAGGGTTTGGGGATCGTCCAGATCCTGTATATCGTCTGAGGCGAGGGTATGGTCTACGGAAGGGGGTACAGGTGCATCGGCCGCCGTGGGCCTGGGAGCTGCTGCCGCCACCTGGGCCTCCTGCGGATCTTCGGCCATATCGGTAGTGCCGGCAGGGGGTGATTCCACTGTATCCGGATCAAAGCCTTTTCCTTCCGCTTCGTTGCGCAGGCTGGGATCTTCAGGATCGCCACTGCTCGCTTCCGGCACTGAGGTAGAGGGTTGCTCTTCTGGGGTGGGCGTCTGGTTGGCAGCTGCCTCGGTTTCCTGGCGTTCGCCGGTTTGGTGTTCCGGCGCGTGTTTGTCCTTGTCGCTAGTCATATACAAAAATGTCAAGTAGCTTAAAAAAAGCTTCTGGTTAATTTAAACGTGGGTCGGTGGGGTAATTCGAGATCACCCGGTACTTGCCGCCCATTTTCTCCAATACCCGCTTCCAGAGCACATCCGGATCTGTATCGAATATATCTTCTGCTGTAGTTCCCTTATAAACGATCCAGGTGTTCTGCTGAAGTTCTTCTTCCAGCTGCCCTTCTTCCCAGCCCGAGTACCCAATAAAAAACTTAAAATTGGTAAAATCAACTCCACCGCTGCGAATATGTGCCAGCAGCTGTTCAAAATTACCGCCCCAGTTCAATCCCTCCATGATGGGCTCCCCCCCTTCGATAATATCCACCCGGCGGTGCACAAAATGAAGGGTATCCTGCTGCACGGGTCCGCCTACATACAGGTGGGCATCAAAAGGGTCGGCATCTTCCAGCACATCAGATCCCTTTATGAGGCTGGGCTTGTTGAGCACAAACCCAAAAGAGCCTGCCTCGCCATGCTCACACATTAGCACTACCGTGCGCGAAAAATTTGGGTCCGGCAAAAAAGGCTCGCTGATCAGCAAATCTCCCCGCTCTACTTTTACTTCTTTACTGTTATAGCTGAAATCCATTATCAATATAAAAATATTACCAGGTCAAATCAAAAAATGAGCGAGCCTGCGCTTTCACTATTCTGATATAAAAATACTGGAAAAAGCGATACTCTTTCCCTGATCCTGCATTTTTTTGGCATAATTGCCTGGCAGGGAAATCAGAAGTATTTTCTGCTTACTTTTGTTGCCCAAGCAAGCAGGCGCATGTACGTAGCAGTATCAGGAAACATCGGAAGTGGTAAAACCACCCTCACCTCAAAACTGGCCAAACATTACGGCTGGACGGCCGAATTTGAAGCGGTAGACAACAATCCCTACCTGGCGGATTTCTATACCGACATGCAGCGCTGGGCCTTTCATCTCCAGATCTATTTTCTGAACAGCCGCTTTAAGCAGATCACCGATATAGCCCGCCGCAACCACACCACCATACAGGACCGCACCATCTATGAAGATGCCTACATCTTTGCGGCCAACCTCTATAAAAGCCATCTGCTCTCGGAGCGCGATTACCAGAACTACCTCAACCTGTTCCACTCCATGGTGTCGCATGCCAAGGCGCCTGATCTGCTCATCTACCTGCGGGCCGATATTCCCAAACTGGTGAGCCAGATCCAGAAACGGGGCCGGGCCTATGAGGATGCCATCCGCCTGGATTACCTCAAAAACCTGAATGCCCATTATGAGGACTGGATTGGCCATTACCGCCTGGGCCGCCTGCTGGTAATTGATGTGAACAACATGGATTTTGTGGCAAATGTTGAAGATTTTGCCTCCATCGTCGAAAAAATAGATGTGGAACTGAACGGGCTGTTCAGCACTGCCCCCGCTCAAAAAGGCCTTTTTTGATCCGCAGGCCGGACGGACAGGGCAGGCTGCAGCAGCCCCCTACGGCTAGCCCTCTTCCACAAGCTCCCAGGTATGGTCTGCCAGTAAGGTAACGCTTGCCAGATGCTCGCCCGGCCTTTTGCTGCGGCCCCACTCCTGCGGACCAATCATGGAAAGCAGGTGCTCGCCACCGGGACGCTGGTAGAGATGGTACCGGTGGCCGATAAGGGGCTCGAAGTTCATGTCGGCTTCATAGATCGTTTCGCTGATCTCGGCCCGTTTCTGGATCTCTTTGGCCTGATCGGCCAGCAACTGGGCCTGGCGGTACAGCTGCTGCAGCTGCCGGTTGGTTTGCTCCCGCATGGCCGCCAGCGCCCGTCCCTTGATCTTTCCTTTATCTTCAGGCCGTATCAGTGCACCCCCTACCATATGCGGAAACGCAATCAGGCCGGGGGTTTCCGTTGTTTTTTCCCGCTCTTTTTCGAGGTCAAGGCGGTTCAGGTCTATTTTAGTTGGCTTCATGCTGCGTGGGGGCTATGCGGCTTAGTTGGTAACCCGTTGTTCTTCCTGTGGCTGGGCCGGACGCCTGAATTCGCTGCGGCGGCTAAAATCCCACACAATCCAGGCCAGCAGCAGCAAAAACAGCAGGCTGATGATCAGAAAGAATTTCTTATTTCGTTTCATGTTGCTAAAATAACGTGAGGTATGGATGTAGCTCCATCGTTATGGCTTTACTAACGTACGAAATCCCCCTTGGAGAAGGGGGATTCGTTTCGAAAAGTTACTTTCCAATTTTATCACCCATGATTCATGTCAAAATAAAGAACGGGGCCGAATGTGGCGCTATCGCTTCACCTTTTTAGCGGGCTGATGTACCCATCTCCCTTTACTTCTACTGCTGTCTTTAATCTTCAACCAGAATACTCTTCAGGTACTCGGCATTGAGCAGGCGGCGGTGCTTGCGGGCGCCCTCCTCTACCAGGCGATGCAGCATGCTGGTATAAATGCGAATGCCCTGCTCCAGCGCCGCCACCGGCAGGCACTCATCCCGGCTATGGACGGTTTTGATCAGTTCCTCATTGATCAAGAAGGGCATCATGCCGTAGGTGGGCACATCGTGGTGCCGAAAGTAGGTGTTATCCGTAGTGGCCGGAAACAGGATGGGGATCACCGTAGCGGCCGGCATGTCTTCCTGAATGGCTTCGGCCAGGGCATCGTAAAATCATTGGTGGGCGAAGGCCGGGCCTGCGGGGTCTGGTTGACCACCGATATGGAAATACGGGGCTGATCCAGCAGGCGCTCCAGTTTGCGGATAAAGGCTTTGGGAGCCGTATTGGGCTGCAGGCGGCAATCCAGGTAGGCGGTGGCCGTAGAGGAGATCTGGTTGTGGGGGCCGGGGGAGTTCTCCAGTTTGGTAACTGTAACGGTATTGGTGGTAAGGGCCTGCAGCATGGGGTCTCGCTGTATGGTGCCCTTGATAAAGGGGCGAAAGATGGCCCAGTTCAGGTGGCTGATCACAAAGCCGCGGATGCCCCCTTCGGCCCGGCCCATGCGCCTGAACATACGCTTGTTTACCCGGTTGAACTCAAAATCGAGTTTGCGGCCTTCCAGCCGGCTCAGCGCATGGATCATCAGTTTGTTGGCATACTCGGGCGCAGGGGCAGCACCATGCCCGTAGCTGTTCAGCTGTAGATCAAGCTTAAGCCAGAGCACCGTTTTTTCGGCAACGGAGATGCCAAATACGGGCTTATCAGGCTTGCGGCTGAGCACACCGGTGAGGCCTGCACCCCCCTCGCCAAATACTACCAGGGGTTTGAGGTCGGTCAGGGCCTTGTCAATCACCAGGCGGGAGCCCAGCAGCCCTCCTACCTCCTCGTTTGATACGCAGAGCAGGCCCACATTGTACACCAGCTCGGTGGTGTCCAGGGATTCCTTCAGGTTCAGCAGGGCCATCAGCTGCATAACCCCCATGCCTTTGTTGTCAAGGGCGCCCCTGCCCCAGATGGTATCCAGCGCTACACGCCCCGAAAAGGGCGGATGCCGCCAGCCTTCCGTTTCCGCTGCCGGCACCACATCCATATGGTGCTGCAGCCAGATCACCGGCTTGTCGACCTCCAGCGGATAGAGGGTAGCGGCAAAATTCATGCTCCCCTCTTCGCTGGGCAGCTGGGTGATGTGCAGGCCCTGCGCCTTGCAGTAATCGGCCAGAAACTGACCAACCCGGTCTTCCTCCCCACTCAGCGAGGGGTATTGCAGGTAATCTGAAAGAAGGGAGATGGCCTCCGCCTTGCGAACTGCCGCGGACGTAGGGGGTAATTCGGGAGAGAACAGTACAGCATCCTGCGCCAGGGCAGAAACAACCGACAGAAGCTGAAAAAGGGCCAAAGCGGCCAGAAAACGCATTAGTTGAGTCATGGTACTTATCTTCTTCCGTATTGCAGGCAGGAGGAGGCCTCCCTTACCCCCTTAGCTTACGCTCCAGCCACAGCCCTCCCATACTGATAAGGAAGAGAACGTAAAACCAGCCGGCCGGGATGGGTTCCTGCCGGAAACGTGTAGGAGCTGCCTGTTGCTGCGCGCTAGCCGCCTGCCGGCTGGCCTGTTGCCAGGCCCAGCGCTGCACACTGCCGGGGGCCTCAGCAACGGCTACCATAAGGGTGTCGCCAGTGCTCTGCGCCTGGTACCAGCCGGCCTCAGACGGCCAGGCCCGTATCTCCCACAGCCCCTTGCGGCCGGGCACCTGCCAGCGCAGGCTGGGAAGGGGCTGCTGCCCGGCTGCCAGCAACTCAAAGGTAGGCAGGCTGTCGCTGCTATACAAACGCAACTGCAGGGCCTGGCGTTCACTGCCCTCCGCTTTCTGCCAAAGATGGGGAGCCTGAGGCGCCGGGGGCAGCACTGCCGAGAGCAGCCCGTGCCAGTAGGCCTGGTAGCCTTCGCTACGGCCCTGCAGCTGCAGGCGGTGGCTATAGGGGCTGCTGCTAACGGCCAGCATGCCCCTGCCCTCCCTGCGCAAAAGGGCAATGGGGCCCGACCGGATCCCCTGTAGCAGCTTCTCCCAGCTGTGGGTACCCCCTTCAAAGCGGTAATGGGTAATTGGCAGGCGCTGCCCAGCCCCTAACAGGCTGTCGGTGCCGGGCTCCTGGGCCAGCTGCAGGCGATGCGCCTGCCAGCGCAGGCTGCGGCTGTCGGCATCGGGGTACAGGATAAGGCCCAGCCCCTGACGGGCCACCGCCTGGTAGATCTCCTGCTGCTGGGAGCGCCCCAGGCCAGACCAGTAGCCATATGAAAGGATAAGCACATCATAGCCGGCCAGCCCGGCCTGGTTTAGGCGCAGGGGCTGGCGCGGCAGGTTTATCCATTCCTCTACCTGCTTGCCCGGGGCCAGCTGGGCGGCATAGTAAATGGCATAGCCCTGCTGGCGCAAATAGTCTTTCAGCTGGCGGCTTTCCGGCTCGGGATAGGCCGTTAGCAGGGCCAGCTGCAGCCTGCCGGCCGCTGCTACCTGCAGCGGCAGGTGGTAGCTGGCCAGCGTATCGCCCCGCTGCCCCAGCCAGTGCAGCTGCATCAGCTGCCTGCCCGCTAGGCGAATGGGGGCCTGCAGGGCAAAGATGTCCGTTTTACCCGCCCGTACAGAATCAAGCACTACTGCCCCCTGGGAGAGCAGCAGCCGATCTTCTCCTGAAGCCGGCCGCCAGCGGCCCTCCACCAGCAGGCTGTCATGGGGGGTAAGGCGCTCCCGGTAGCGCAGCCTCAGGACGCCTTCAGGCAGGGCCGCCGGCAGGTAGGTAAAGGAATAGGGCTTCAGGTACTGCAGATCCGCGGGAGATAGCCCCTCTCCCACCAGAAATAAGGAACTGCCGGCTGGCACATGCTGCGGCAGGTAGCTGATACCCTCCAGCCGGGGATGATCCGGGTGGGGCTGCAGGCTCCAGACCCTGGCGGCCGGATAGGCCTGCAGCAGACTGTCCAGCAGGGCCGGCGCGGATCCGTTCAGCAGAATGGTAGTATCGCCCCCCGCCCGGCTATGGGTAGGGCGCAGCCAGACCAGAAATAGGGCGACGATGGCTCCCAGCAGCAGCAGGCTGCGCAGCAGGGCCCTGCCCCGGGTAACTCGTTTCCATTCGGCCCGGGCAAGCAGTAGCCAGAGCAGCAGGGATGCTGCGGCAAGCAGCCAGACAATAAGGGGTGTATTGGCTGCCATTATTTCTGCCCCCCCTGCGATTGGTATAAAAAGGAAGCCCCCGGCTCGGGTAGCCGCTGGCGGGCCGGCAGCTGCTGCCGGGGTAGCAGCTCAAAGAGCCCCCTTTGTACCCGATACAGTTCTGCAGCCGGCACCCGCTCCGACTCCTGCAGCACCGTAAGTGCGTTTAGCAGGTAGACGTATCGCATATAGGGACCACCCTCCAGCAGCAGGCGCGCTAGTTCGCGGGAGCTCAGGCGCAGCAGATCCCGGCTTGCCCCATCCAGGGGCTGGCCCGGCTGCCAATAACTGAGGCGGGCAAGTAGCTGTTTGCTCGCCTGCAGGCTGTCGGTATAGGCCTGCTCCTGCTGGCGGCTCCCGGGCAGTATCTTAGCCTGCTCACCCTTAAGGCGATGCTCGGCCGGGATAAGGGTAGGAAGTTCCAGCCCCACCCGCTCTACATAGATGCGGCTGCTCTGCTGCACCTCCTTGATCATGCGCAGGGCTCTGTACTCATACGGTAATGCCTGCCGGGGCTGCGAGAGGCGCAGGTATTTTTCGGCCTCCCACATTTCGGACAGGGCCGCTTTTAGTTTTACCTTGATGCTTTCTTCATAAAAGGTGGCGCCTTCTTCGGTATCATGGGCATGGCCAAACATATGCAGCAGGCCTGCGGCGGGTTCGGCACCGGCAGGGATCTCATGCTCCTCCATATGGATATCATGGCGTTCATGCTCCTCCCCCTCCTCATGTTCATGTCCTGCATGATCTTCCTCTTCCTCTTCATCGTTATGCGGGGCACTGTAGCCGCCGGCGGTGCTTTCAAACTCTTCGCCCAGAAATTTGCCATAGCGCAGGCGCAGTAGCTTCTGGTCTACGGCCAGGTCCTGATTGGCTTTTTCCCAGCGGGCTACGGGTGTGGAGGCCTGGGTCCTGATAAGCTTTTCGGTATCGATGATGATCTGCCGCTGGCTCCGGAAATACTCCGGCTCCCGGTCCAGCGCCAGGCCGCTGCTAAGGCCACTAACGGCCTGGGCGGTATCTTTCCACTGGTAGAACCAGGTGTTGCTGCGGCGGTGCTGCCCCCGGGGCGGCTTGGTATCAAAGCCTTCCAGGCGGTAGTAGAGCTCATCACCCGGCTGCATGCCCAGGCTGCGCGGGCTTATTTCCATGCTTTTTTAAAGCCCTTTACAGCTGTGGTAGAGTTGAGCCAGATCTTTTCGTCCCGGAAGCTCACCCCCTCACCCCGGCCCCGGCTGATGGTGAGGCTCAGGTACACATCCTGCAGTCCGTAATCGTCGCTGGCCTCTACGGAGACGGCAAAGGGGGTTCCGGGCTGCTCCAGCAGGTACTGGTCCGGACTAAGGATGCGCAGGCGGGGGGCCTCATCGGGCAGCAGGCTTATCTTCAGGTAGGGGCTAAAGGCTGTATCGGTAGTGGTGGCATAGCCTATGCGGTAAAATAGCGGTGCGCCAGCCTCCAGTTGGGCAGTCCAGTCGCCGCCCTTGTTCTGGCGAAAGCGCAGGGTGTCGTTTTTCTGATTGGTGAGGTACACCTGCCGTACGGCCTTGTTAAAGACCAGCTGCCAGGTAATGCGGCTGCCCTCGGGCGCCTCCAGATCGGCCAGGGGCAGCATGCGGGCCGCCAGACCGGTATACCCAGGGGGCGCCAGGCGCAGCCGGGCCTCCTGTAGCTCGGGCAGCAGGCGCTCAACCTCTGCCAGCTGGGCCCGGGCAGCATCTGAGGCCGGGAGGGCAAAGGCAAGATCCTCTTCCTGCAGGTCGGCGCCGGGGGGGTGCCACACCCTCTGCAGCAGTAACCCCAGCAGCAGCACCGCAGCCAGTGCCAGCAGGGGTGGCTGCAGGCGAACAGGAGGCTTCTGTCTGGGCACCAGTGCCTCCAGCTGCTGCTGCACCCGCTGCTGCTGCAGGCTGGCGGGCAGCGACAGCGCATCGGCTGGCTGCAGTACCAGGCTGCTGCTGTGCTGCAGCTGGGGGTGCTGCCAATCCAGCCAGCTGGCCACAGTGGCGGGCGTTATCTGCCCGGGGGAGCGCCACCAGCGCAGCAGCAGAA
>NZ_AODQ01000122.1 GCF_000348925.1 Cesiribacter andamanensis AMV16
TTTCCTTAGCCTGCTAGTGATAACCGAAAATTGCTATTAGTAAGTTCCCGCTGGTTTGAAATATTTCAAGCACACATTGCGCTAGTTTTTTCATTTCCACCGGCTCTTTATAACTAAAGAAAGAATAGGAGAGTTCCCCCTGCGCTTTAAAAACTCTTTCAAGAAGTGCTTTTTAAACGGCCGGCTATCTCTAACTATTTTTCTGTTTCAGTTAGTTCCAAGTCCTTCAATCTTTCCCCGCTCGTTCAGTGGGGAGTGCAAAGGTAACGGACTTTTCCGGCTTTTGTCAATAGGTTTTTAAACGCTTTTTTACCGGCATCGGCAAAGAGTCCTTCTGCCAGAATATACCGGAAGACGCCATGCATTAGAAGCAGAGAATGTTCTGTCTTTGGAGCAAACTACCCCATCTTTTCCCTAAAGTTTTTTTGCTTAGCGCCCGGCTTTATACAGGGGTACGGTGCTGCAGGGCTCTCCATACATGATGCTGGACACATGCGGACGCAACATGCGGGTAAGGGCAACATAGGCAGCCACAGGCACAGGCTTGTTGCTACATCCCTTAATAACCACCTTTGCGCCTGCATACTGCTGCGGATCGAGCTTTTGCAGGGCCATGGTAAACAGCTGATCTTCCAGGGATGTCAGATCTCCATAGACAAATGAACTGGTGTAGGGCTCCAGGCGGGTGGCAATGAGCATGTAGGCCCACACGGGTACAATGGCATCGGCGCTGCAGTGTATGGCCACATGTTTGCCGGTGTATTGTGACCAGTCATGCTCTTTTACCCATTGGCGAAATTCTTTTTCGCGCAGCATCAGCCCCATGTACAGCACCTCCTGTATATCGAGCAGTACCCGCTCGCCCTCGGGGTAGAAGGTTTCCAGATCAATAGATACCAGGGCGCTATTGGCTACCCGGTTTAGGATGGGTTCTTGCTGGTTCATGACACAAGGGTTTTGGGCTTGCTGCCCTGAAATTCTTTCAGATAAAGGGGCTCAAAATAGGCCATATCCTCAACTTGCTGCTTTTCAAACTTCTGCCAGGCCAGGGCCCCTACCGGCACGGCCGAGGGCACCACCCCCTGTACAAAACGGGCCTGTGCCTGATGACTTAGCAGGGGCTGGCACTTGGCCGCACCATCACCAAAGAAATAGACGGGCTGCTGGCTGAGCACATCGGCAAAAGAACCTGCCTCAACTACTTTTGCCTGCACGGGCGCCACCGGCTGCAGTTGCCGGGTGGCCAGCATGCAGTATACTTCCATACGGCGTGCATCGATCATGGGACAGAGCAGCGCATCATCCGGCACAAAAGCGGCCACTTCGTGCGCCATGGCCTCCAGGGTATTAACGGCAATCAGGGGAACATCAAGCGCATAGCATAAGCCCTTGGCGGTGGAGGTGCCTATGCGCAGGCCGGTATAGGAGCCCGGTCCTGCCGAAACGGCTACTGCCCCCAGCTCCTGCATGCGCAGCCCGGCATACTCCAGCGTATTGCGGATCAAAACCGTAAGCAATCCGCTGTGTGATTTATCGATGTGCAGGTGCTGACTGGCAATAAGCCGCCCCTGCTGGTGCAGAGCTACGGAACATACGCTGGTTGCGGTATCGATGCTGATGATGTACGCCATGCTTCTTTGGTCTGTAAAAATGCCGGGACTACTCTCGCCCAACCCGGTAGCCGGGCTTGCCGCAGTGCTGGTTTGGCAGCAATAGGTTCTGCCCTGGCCGGGGGCAAAGGTACGGTACAAAAATGGGGCTACAAAGCAGGCGCCCTGCCTGTAGCCTGCTGCTGGCTCATGCCTGTGCCCTATCCATGGGCATGCTCTTTCGGATAATCGGTCTCCCTTAACGTAGCATCCCCCTGCCGGCGCAGGCATCCCTGCTGTAGCATGGCGTGCCTGGCTCGGGCAGGGGGATGAATGCTGAGCGTACGACGCTTACTTGCGGCCCAGGAACTGGCTGTACTGCTGAGGGGCAGCCAGCACTTCTTTTGCCTTTTTCACCTCGGGATCGGTATTAAAGGAAATCTCGATGGTGCCATTCTGCAGATAATAGCGGCTTACGATCTCGCGCTTCAGCAGTTCCCGAATATCGGTCTGGTACTCCTGCAGGTCTCTGGACTTATCATGGGCAAACTGTTTGCGCAGGGCATCCAGTTGCGGCTTAATGGAATTAAACGATTTTTCATGCTTGGCAGCGGCCTCCAGCTCCTCAATGCTTTCTTCTACCTGGGTGGTATAGTCATAGTCTTTGTTGGCTAGCCATTTTACAAATTCCGCATACTCGGCATCGGTAAACTGGTAGGAAGCTGCCGGCGCAATCTTAGGATGGCGGGCATGATACTCGGTGGCATAATCGAAGATATGGCCATTGGCCAGCAGCGAAACGGCTATGGGGGAGAGCGACTCCTGCTCTACGGCCAGGTCCGGATCAATCCCTCCCCCATCGTATACGGGGCGACCGTTTTTGGTCAGGAATTTGATCTTAAGCGAATCAGCCACTTTGCCGGCATTGCCTTCAAAATCACGGTGGCTGTAATCGATGGCCTGAATGCAGCGGCCGCTGGGAATATAGTATTTGGCAGTAGTTACTTTTAGCTGGCTGTTGTAGGAAAGCGGACGGGTGGTTTGCACCAGGCCTTTGCCAAAGGTTTTGGAGCCGATCACCACGGCCCGGTCATAATCCTGCAGCACGCCGGCCACAATTTCGGCGGCGGAGGCGCTGCGGCTGCTTACCAGCACGGTAAGGGGTATGGTCAGGTCCAGGGGCTGATCCAGGGCATGGTACATCTGGTTGGATTCCCGCATTTTGCCTTTGGTGCTTACTACTTCAGATCCTTTGGGAATAAACAGGTTGGCAATGTTCACCGCCTCAATGAGCAGGCCGCCGGGATTGTCCCGCAGGTCGATCACCAGCTTTTTGGCGCCTTCCTGCTTAAGGTTCATCACCGCCTGGCGCACTTCCCGGCTGGCGCCCGTGGTAAAGTCGGAAAGCTTGATATAGCCTACCTCATCGCCCACCATGCCATAGTAGGGCACGTTGTTTACCGTAATGTGCTCCCGCACCAGGGTTACATCAAAAGGCTCTTTGGCGCCGTAGCGCTTAATGGTAAGGGCTACCTTGGTATTGGCCTGGCCTTTGAGCAGTTTGCTGATATCCTCATTATCCTTCTGATTGATCTCTATGCCATCGATCTTCAAAATCACATCACCAATACGCAGGCCCTCCTTGTGAGCAGGGTAGCCCTCATAGGGCATCAGTACAGTATTATAGCCGTTGCGCTTCCCTACCAGGGCACCAATGCCGCCGTACTCGCCGGTGGTCATGGTCCTGAAATCTTCGATCTGGTCTTCGGGTATATAATTGGTATAGGGGTCCAGGGAATTGAGCATGGCATCAATGCCCACCTTCATCAGGTCGTTGGGGTTTACCTCATCTACATAATAAGTATTGACCTCTTTAAAAAGTGACGCAAAAATGTCGAGGTTCTTAACTATGGCAAAATACCGCTCTCCCGGATCGCTGTAGGAGAACAAACCAAGGGTTGTACCGAAGAGCAGGGTGGCTATAACGGCACGGGATAATACTTTCTTCATAGAGCCGGCGTAGAATCGTAGGATAGGAGTTACTGTACATCGTTTAAACGCTGAAGACAAAAAATTAGTTTAGCCTCCAGCTGCCGGTAAGGGACTTGTTCTTTACCAATGTACACAAAACCCAATAAAAATAGGAAGCGTTTCCCGCCAAAAGGTGTTTATTACGCCTGTAGGCCTCTCGAAGGCGCCGCTTGAGCAAATTGCGGGCTACTGCTTTTTTGAATGCCCGCTTGGGTACGGTAATTAAAATCTGGGCCCGGGGGGGCTGGGCAAGGCCTTCGGCAAGGGCGGGTCTTAGGGCCTGCAGGGCATCGGCTTCGGAGAGGGGCAGGTAGAGCATTTTAAGCGGGTAGGCTTTTACACTCTTCCCTTTTTCAAAGAGCAGGCGAATGGCTGAGCGCCTGCAGAGCCGCTCATGTTTTGGCAAGCGTTGATTCACACGGACCCTCCTAAACGAAAATAAGCGCCCGAAAGCGCTATGTACCCAAAAACCTTAAGAAGTAGTAAGGCAGCTGCAGGAGCTGCTACTTCCTAGCGTTTGTGTTTTTTCTCGTCAGAAACCGTCAGCTTCTTGCGGCCTTTGGCTCTTCTGCTGGCCAACACAGCTCTACCTGAAGCCGAAGCCATTCTGGTGCGGAAACCGTGTTTGTTTCTTCTTTTGCGCTGCGAAGGTTGATATGTTCTTTTCATTACGCGGTTCGGTTACTTAGATGGGCTGCAAAACTAATAAGTTTTTCAATAAAATCAAATACAGCCCCCTATTCTATTCATTGGCGGCTGTTAAATTTATGGTTTAAGCCCGCCACCAGCTCTGCTGTTCAACTTTAGGAGCCCAAATCAGCTTATCCTTATACTTCTTTTAAGTCAGGCACAATTAGGCCTATATTTGTACTACAGCACTTTTTACGCCAGGCCCGCTACAGGCTAGTATTGACATTTATGACCTACTATATATCCTACCAGTATCCCCAGCACCATTTTATCAACATCACCCTTTACCTGCGCCAGCTCCAGGAGGAGGTAACCTATCTGCAGCTGCCCAGCTGGCGCCCCGGCCGCTATGAGCTGGGCAACTTTGCCAAAAACCTGCAGCAGTTTGCCGTGCTGGATATGCAGGGCCGTCCCATTCCTTTTCGTAAAATTAGCAAAGACCGCTGGCAGGTAGAAACAGCAGGGGTGCAGGAACTGCAGGTAAAATACACCTATTATGGTTTTCAGATGGATGCCGGCGGTACGTATCTGGATGAGGACCAGCTCTACATGAATTTCATCAATTGCATGCTCTATGCCGAAGGCCGGTTAAACCAGCCCTGCCAGGTTCATCTGGAGCTGCCCGATGACTATACCATTGCCTGCAGCCTGGAGCAGAGCGCGCACCATGTGCTCTATGCAAACGATTATTATGAGCTGGTAGACAGCCCCATGATTGCCAGCAACCAGCTGGAACACCACAGCTATATGGCAGGGGGCATCCAGTTTCACCTCTGGGCCCGGGGGGATGCCGGAGCACTGCCCTGGCCGCAGACCATTGAGGCCTTTCGCCGGTTCAGCGAAGCCCAGATCAAGGCCATGGAGGGATTTCCGGCCCGGGACTACCATTTTCTGTTTCACTTTCTGCCTTACAAGGCCTACCATGGGGTTGAGCATGGCGCCAGCACCGTGATTACCCTGGGCCCTACCCATGAGCTGGACCAGCCCGATCTTTACAAAAACCTGCTGGGCATTAGCTCGCATGAGCTCTACCACGCCTGGAACATCATTAAGATTCGCCCGGCCGAGATGATGCCCTATGATTTTACCCGGGAAAATTACTTTACCACCGGCTTTGTGGCCGAGGGGGTCACCACCTATGTGGGCGATCTGTTTCTGGCGCGGGGCGGGGTGTTTGACCTGGACGACCTGCTCATTGAACTTAACCGCAGCCTGCAGCGCCACCTGAGCAATGGGGGGCGCTTTAACCATTCCCTACTGGACAGCGGCTATGATCTCTGGCTGGATGGTTACAGCCCCGGCATCCCCAACCGTAAGGTCTCCATTTACATTAAGGGATCGCTGGTGGCTCTGCTGCTGGACCTGCAGCTGCGCAAGCTCACCAACAATGCCGGATCGCTGGATACGGTTATGCAGTTGCTGATGCAGGAGTTTGCCGATCAGCAGAGGGGGTACACCTATGAAGATTATAAAGAGGTGGTAAGCCGGGTGGCGGGTCAGCCTATGGATGCGTACTTCAGGCAGTTTATAGAAGGAAAGGAACCCCTTGAAAACCACCTGCCCGAGCTGCTGGACTGGGTGGGCCTGGGCCTGCGGCAGCAGCCCTCCCGCAGCAGCACCCAGCGCCTGTGGGGCTTTAAGACCAGCGAAAAAGAAGGCGGACTGTTAACCGTATTGGATGTAGCGCCCGGCAGCCCGGCCGAACAGTACCTGAGCCGGGGTGATGAGCTGATGGCCATTAACGGCAAGCGGGCGCAAATGAATAATCTGGAAGACCTGCTGGCTGGTCAAGATACGGTGCAGATAAGCCTGTTTCGCAACCACCGCCTACGCACTGTGGAGATGAAGGCCGGCGAGAATCCCTATAAAACCGAGCTGAAGATTGTACCCCTGCCCGAGCCCAGCGAAGAGCAATTGCGCAACCGGGCTGCCTGGTTGTGGCAATAAAAGCACTGACCTTCGCCTCTCAGCAAAAAAAAACCTTCTATCTACCAATATCAAAAAAGGCTGCCCCTTCCGGAGCAGCCTTTTTTGCTTCTTAGCTTTTTACTGTTAGTTGAATACGGACTCGGCAATCCCTTTATTCAGTTCCAGCGTAGTTAGCTCGCCTTCCAGGGCACCCTGAGGGGTTACCATGGTGATTTTGGTTGGGAATTTAATGCCCTCTCTCTCCTCATATGCTTTGTACAGCACGGTGCCGGTTGGCCCTTCGGTTTTTAACTTCAGGCCGCTTTCTTTGGCAAAATATTCAATCACTTTTGGACCATCGGCTGCACCAATCGCTAGCTTGTAGGCTTCCTGGCCTTCTACCTGCTCCATGCCCTTCAGCTCTACAGTGATGCCTTCTTTGGCATACATCAGTTCGGGGAAGGGGTAAGCGCCGATCTTGATAGCGGCTGCCTGCTGGGCGGGCACTTCCTGGCGCTGGCCACCCATTGCCATAAAGGCTTTGCCATCGGCCACGATGATCTTGGACATCGTCTGGCCATTCATGCTGGTTTCGTTCAGGTAGCTGCCGGGCAGCTTCTTGGCCTGCACATTGGTAATTTCCATGCCGTTGAAGTTGATCTTCATGACGATGCGCATGTCTTTTACCGCTGCCAGCTTTTTCTCACCGCCGATGGCCGTAAGGTAGTTGTTAATCACGCCCTGTGCATCCACATCACCGCTCAGCTCCTTGGCAGGTTCGCCTTCGGCAGTAAAGTGGCTAACTTTTCCAAAGCGGCTCAGGCCGGGGGCTACCTCATCGGCATTGCCTACCACCAGGATGTAGGCCTTATCAGGCTGTACGTACTTCTGCGCAACACGCTGCAGGTCCTGCGGTGTAACCGCGGCTACTTTTTTGAGATAATCGCGGTAGTAGTTCTTGTCCAGGCCGTAGCGCTGCGTATTCAGGGCAAAAGAGGCAATGGTCTGCGGGCTCTCCAGCGAACGGGCAAAGCTGCCGGTGAGGAAGTTCTTGGCTTTCTGCAGTTCATCCTGCGGTACGGGCTCGGTACGGATGCGGTTTAGCTCATTCATGAATTCGGCCACGGCACTGTCGGTAACGGCATTGCGCACATTGGCATAGGCCACAAACTTGCCGATGAGCTTATCAGAATCCAGCGATGAATACGCCCCATAGGTATACCCTTTGGCCTCGCGCAGGTTGTTGAACAGACGGGCATCGGACCCTCCCAGGATGTCGTTCATCAGGCGGGCCGGAATCACATCGGCATCGGCCGGCTTAAGGGCAATGGGGTGGGTGATCTGCACAATGGATTGTACCGAAGACGGACGATCTACCACCGCAATTACCGGTTGCTGCAGGGGGGCCGGGCTGGCATACTGATGGGTAGGCACTGTTCCCTTTTTCCACTTGCCGAAATACTGGTTGGCCAGTTTCTGGGCTTCTTTCTTGGTAATATCCCCTACTATGGCCAGGTAGGCTGCATTGGGCTTAAAGTAGGTCTGGTAGTACTGCTGCACATCCTGCAGGCTGATATTATCGAGTGTAGCCTCGCTGTTAAGCTCGCCATAGGGGTGCTCGGCACCATACAGCAGCTTGGCCTGCACCCGGTTGGCAATGTACTGGGGGTTATCTTTCTGAGAAGCCATGCCTGATTTGGTCTGCTTCAGCAGCCGATCAAACTCCGCTTGCGGAAAGGAAGGATTCAGCACCACATCGGCCATCAGGGCAAATAATTTCTCCTTGTGGCGGCTAAGCGACGAGCCGTACACACCGGTAGAACTGGTAGAGAGGCTGGCACCAATAAAGTCTATTTCTTCATCGATCTGGTCTTTGGTACGGCTGCTTGTGCCGGAGCGCAGCAGCTGGCCGGCCAGGGAAACATAGCCGGCCTTATCCCCTTCTACAATGGGGTCACGGTCTATCAGCAGGCTGTAGCTTACCTGGGGTAGCTTGGTATTGCGCACCACAATTACCTTTAGGCCATTTTTTAGCTCAAAGGTCTCGTAGGTACCCAGCTTTATTTCAGGGGCCGGGCCAGGGGCGGGCAGTTTGCTGCGGTCTACCTGAGCAGTTACCCCTGTGGCACACAGCAGGCCGGCGGCAAGGGCTATATATTTTAGTGCTTTCATTAGAATTAGGCGTTCTTAGTTAGAGGTTTGATTGGCAGGCTGCTGTGACTTGGGCAGGTAGTACAGCACCACACTGTTTGTGGGGGTCAGGTACTGCTGAGCCACCCGGCGAATATCTTCCCGTGTTACCTTGCGGTAGCGGTCAATCTCGGTATTGATCAGGTTAGCATCGCCATAGTACATGTGGTAGTTGGCCAGACTTTCAGCAATACCGGCAATGCGGGCGTTGCCGGTCACAAACTGGCTTTCGATCTGGTTGAATACCTTCTGGAATTCCTGCTCGCTGATGAGCTCCTGTTGGGCACGCTCAATCTCCCGGTTCATGCTGTTTTCCAGGTCCGACAGTTCCACACCCATGTTTACCAGCCCCAGGGTAATGAACAGGCCATGATCTTCCAGCGCATAGGGGAAGGCCACTACCTGCAGGGCCTTCTGGTCCTTTTCTACCAGCTGCTTTTGCATGCGGGCGCTTGGGCCGCCGCTTAGCAGGGTGGTAAGCATATTCAGGGCATAATAGTCCGGAGTGCCCTGGCCCGGCATGCGGTAGGCCTGAAAAACGGCCGGCAGCTGAATGTTGTCGTAGATGGTATCCTTCTGCTGAACGGTAAGAGCAGGCTCCTCTACCTTGGGACGATAGGGGGTTTTGCCTTTGGGAATCTCGCCAAAATAGCGGTTGATCAGCTCTTTTGTCTCGGCGATGTTGATATCACCAGCTATAGACAGTACGGCATTGTTAGGCACATAGTACTCTTTGTAGAAGGCCATGAACTCATTGAGCTGGGCAGCGTTCAGGTCTTCCATGGAACCAATGGGGGTCCACTTATAAGGGTGGTCTTTAAAGGCACGCTTAAAAATGTTTTCCTGAAAGGTCATGTAGGGCACATTGTCAATGCGCTGACGCTTTTCTTCCTTTACCACTTCGCGCTGGGTTTCTACCCCTTGCTTGTCGATTTTGGCATGCAGCAGGCGCTCCGACTCCAGGTACAGGCCCAGCTCCAGCTGGTTAGAGGGCAGGATCTGGTAATAGAAGGTGCGGTCCTGGTTGGTATTGGCATTTAGGGCGCCTCCGGCTTCTTTAACAATGCCCATGAATTTGCCACGCTCCACGTTTTCGGTGCCTTCAAAAAGCAGGTGCTCAAAAAAGTGCGCAAAACCGGTACGGCCGGCCTGTTCGTTCTTGGAGCCTACATGGTACATGACCGTAACGGCTACAATGGGGGTGGTTTTGTCTTCATGAAGAATTACATGCAAGCCGTTGGGCAGGTCGTATTCCTCAAACTTGATCTTGGTACTTTGCCCCTGCACCATGCCGGCCAGCAGCATGCACACAAGCAAAAGAGCACTTCTCTTCATAACAGGAATGTTCAAACGTTTAGAATAAATTTCACTCAATTTCCGACCTCAAAGATAGGCCCTGCATCCCTTCTATCAAATGACATATTCCCCCAATCCCCATTTTTACACAAGTGGTTCTCCGGCTGGATAAATGGAAAATCAGCGAATAAAAAAAGGCAGCCCTTTGCAGAGCTGCCTGTACCAGGTGGTCTAAAATAGCTGTTCTGGCGGGAGCAGGGGCTTGCCCAGCCATCTCCCAAAACCCCTATTCCTCTTCGTTAGGCGTAGGAAATCTCAAACTGTACCAGGTCTACAAACTCCTGCACCCGGTCATCAATTTGTGCCTGTTTCAGGCTCACCAGCCGCTCTACGCCAAACTTCTCCACGCAGAAGGAGGCCATGGCCGAGCCGTAAATGATGGCCCGTTTCATGTTGCTGAAGCTGGTATCGTTGGTAGCCGCCAGGTAGCCAATAAAGCCTCCGGCAAAGGTATCGCCGGCACCGGTGGGGTCAAACACATCCTCCAGCGGCAGGGCCGGGGCAAAGAAGATCTGGTCCTGATCAAAGAGCAGGGCGCCATGCTCGCCTTTTTTGATGATGAGCTTTTTGGGTCCCATGGCCAGAATTTTTTTGGCGGCCTTTACCAGCGAGTATTCTTTGCTGAGCTGGCGGGCCTCGGCATCGTTGATGGAGAGCACATCTACCATGCTGATGGTGTGCATCAGATCATCCCAGGCCACATCCATCCAGAAGTTCATGGTATCCATCATGATCAGCTTGGGGCGTTTGCGCAGGCGCTCAATCAGGGTGCGCTGTACGGCAGGGGCCAGGTTGCCCAGCATCAGGTACTGGCAGTCCTGGTAGCTCTCGGGCACAAGGGGATCAAAATGCTCCAGCACGTTAAGCTCGGTTACCAGGGTATCGCGGCTGTTCATATCATTGTGGTAGCGGCCCTTCCAGAAAAAGCTCTTCTCCCCTTCTTTAATCTGCAGCCCTTCGGTATTGATGCCGTGCTGCTGCATCATGGCAATATCTTCTTTGCGGAAATCATCGCCTACTACGGCCACCAGATTGGTCTTTTTGGTAAAGTAGGAGGCCGAAAGCGAGATGTAGGTGCCCGATCCGCCAATGATTTTATCGGTTTTTCCAAAAGGGGTTTCCAGGGCATCAAAGGCCACCGACCCCACAACGAGTAAGCTCATATACTACAGATAAATGTTTTCAGTCAATAATTGGGCAGCGCTCAAAGGGCTTGCTGCGGTCAAAAAGGTAGCGGTAGGTATGATGCACCTTGTGCACTTTGCCCCCTATTTCTTCTACTATGCGGATCATCTTGGGGTTGAAATCGCCGATCCAGTTCATCTCAAAATCCACATAAGGCGATTTGCTGGTCCACACATATTTGGTGGCCTCTATGGCCATGGCCGACTCAATGCCCTTGCCCTGGTGGGCGGGCACTACGCCAAAGACCACCCCCAGCATTTTGGTATTGGTCTGGCGCCATTTGTAGTACAGAAATTTCAGTTTACCCCACCAGTTGAGGTTTCCGTTCAGGTGCTTGAAGATCTGGTTAAGCTCCGGCAGGTTGATGAAAAAGGAGATGGGTTCCCCTGCATAATACCCAAACCAGACAATTTTGGGGTCCATCACCGGCTTTAGCTTCTGCATAATGCTCTCGGCCTGCACCTTGGTCATCTCCCCTACCCCTTTGTGCTTCACCCAGGCGGCGTTGTATACGGTCCTGAAATCTTCGGTATACTTGGCCAGGTCTTTCATCTGCAGCGACTTGAACTCGTACTGCGGGTTGGACATCAGGCGCTCGGCCTTCAGCTTGGTTTTTTCGGGCAGACCGTCCTCAACCACCTTGCGGCCGTATGTAAACTGTTTAAAGTACAGCTGAAAACCATAGGTCTCAAACAGCTCCAGGTAATAGGGAAAGGTGTAGGGCATGCAGTAATTAGGTTCCAGTTCATGCCCCTGGGCCAGCAGGCCCCACCAGCGGTCCCGCTCGCCAAAGTTAATGGCGCCGTCCATGGCCTCCATGCCGCGGACCTGTAGCCACTCCCTGCAGGTATCAAAGAGCACATTGGCCGCCTTTTGATCATTAACGCACTCAAAAAAGCCCATGCCTCCGGTAGGCTGTTTTTCCTTATTGGCCAGTTTTCTGTTGACAAAAGCGGCTACCCGGCCAATAACGGCGCCGTTGTCGCCAATGAGCACCCAGCGAATGGCTTCACCATGCCGGAAGAGTTTGTTTTTTTAGGATCAAACACCCCTTCAATGTCCTGATCAAGCGGGCGGATCCAGTTTGGCTCATTTTTATACAGCTGCACCGGCAGCTCCAGAAATTGGCGGCGGGTCTGGGCATCGCCTACCTCACGTACATGCATGCTTTCTCTGATAACGGCTGCTAAAATACGGAATTCCTTTTTAATAGGATAGTAGCAGTCAAAATGCCGGTTATGACAATATTTTTAGTAATTCGTTTGCTAATAAAATTATTAATACTAATTTTATCAGCATCAACCGACGTCAACCAAAGCAGCCCTATGAATACTGTAGCCACTACCACCCCCTTTGCCGACCTTAGCCAGAGTATTAAACTGCAGCTAAGCAGCCACCGGCTGAGCAGCCGCCGCTGTCAGGTACGCTTTACGGCACGCCACTCCAAGACCAAAACCACCAGGGGACATATGCTGGTAGATCCCAGCCTGAGCCTGCGGGAAGTATCGGCCATCATTCGCCAGCAGATCTGTAAGATCCAGCAGCATGGGGTGCAGCATCACAGCAGCTTTTACTGCATCGATGGCAAGGAAGCGGTAGGCGGCCTGATTTTCTTTGAAAGCTAAGCCAATACTAATAGTATTAGCCCTAAACTGCCTACTATAATATTTTTAGCAATTTGCTAATTTTTTGTATCTTGCAGACGTTATACCGCTAAACAGGCTAGTTATTTCATCCGGTACTTCTGTACCCTATCTCCAGAGCAAGATGAGCATCGTAAGCACCAACATACGTACCCTACGCAAGCAAATGGGCTATACCCAGGAGCAATTTGCGGAGCGCATCAACATTAAGCGGTCCCTGCTGGGCGCTTATGAAGAGGGCCGGGCCGATCCGCGCCTGAACAACCTGCAAAACATGGCCAATGAATTTGGCATTACGGTAGATGTGCTGCTCACCCGGGACCTAAGCCGCATGAGCCGGGAAGACATTCAGAAAATGATGAAGAAGGAAGCCGCCAGCCCCAAAGAACGGCTTAAGGTGCTTTCCATTACCGTAGATAAGAACGAGCGGGAAAACATAGAACTGGTGCCCCAGAAAGCGGCCGCCGGCTACCTCAATGGCTATGCCGATCCGGAATACCTGGAAGACCTGCCCCGTTTTCAATTACCCATGCTGCCCCAGACCGGCACCTACCGGGCCTTTGAGATCAGCGGCGATAGTATGCTCCCCCTCCCCTCAGGCACCATCATTATTGGCCAGTATGTAGAAAGCGCCCAGGAGGTACGGGATGGCAAAACCTATGTATTTGTGACCAGCAAAGAAGGGGTGGTATACAAGCGGGCCTACCGCAATGAGAAGGGCCACAGCCTTACCCTGGTTTCAGACAATACGGCCTACGACCCCTTTGCTGTAGAGCTGAGCGATGTGCTGGAGATCTGGGAGGCCAAAGCCTTTATCAGCATGCAATTTCCCAGCCCGGCAGCCCAGCCCGGCGCTGCCGATCTGCTAAAGCCGGATATGTCGCTGGAGAAACTGGCCGGCCTTGTGCTGGAACTGCAAACCGAGGTGATCAAGCTGAAAGAAAAT
>NZ_AODQ01000123.1 GCF_000348925.1 Cesiribacter andamanensis AMV16
TGGGTGCGTATCTCGTCTTTCATAAGACTTCTTGATAAAGGGTATTCGTTCTTTGAGTCAGGTCCTATCCTTTTGCCTGCTGCTGCATATTGCGCCACTGCCCTATTGCCCCCGCCTGGCCCCGCAGCCTGCCTGACAGGGAAAGGGGTAGCTAAAACAGGCCTTAATCACACTTCATTAAAGTACTTTGTATTTCAAAGTTTACAGACCAAAAAAAAAGGGTTATCCAGGCGTTCACTCAGCGCTTGCTGGCGACTGCTTATTCCGGCATCACCTTTCTTTCTTGCCCTCGCCCATATAAAGTACTTTGTAATTCAAAGTTAATATTAAAAATCAGATATAAAAGAGCTGCTCCAGAATTTAGTAAAAAAAAGGGGCATACACCTTCTTGGCACACCATCTGCCGGCTGCTGATAAGGAGGGAACTGGCTGTAGGCGATGAGCTTTTTTCCAGAAAGGCCAGCCCAGGGAGGTATACTCCACGGGATCGGATGTAGGGGGCAGGCTATTCTACAGCCCCGCTGATCGATCCGACAGAAGCCTACGTGCGGGCGGGGCGTGGCTGCGCCCTTCCCGCACTTAGGCTGGTATTTTCACTACTTCGGTACCGAGCTGTGCTACTGCCTCCACAATGCGGTGCAATTTTCGGTCCGCCGGCTTCTTTCTGCCGACGCCTGCTTTTCCGGCCTGGGATTTTGCAGCCACCCCTTGCTCTACCAGCGCGGATGCCGGTAGTTGCGGATAGGCATCGAAAAAGGAGGGCAGGTCAAAACTATAGCTAATATCAGCCGCTGCAACGGGGCCCTGCCCCTTTTCCTGAAGATGGTGATTCACTGCATCAAGTGCCCGTTCCTGTACTTCTTCCCAACTATCGGCCTGGGCGGCTATCAGCTGCCGGGTGCCGGCGCCGGGATGTCCCAATACACCAAAGCCCCCATCTGCTTCTTTGATGACGGCCATTACGATTCTTCTTTTTCTCATGCTTCTCTTCCCTTCTAGGCTGCTTTTCACATGTTTGACTCCTGGCAAGTTACCTAAAAATATTAGCATATCAATCCCAATAGTATTAGTAATTGAGAAAAAAGTGTCAGCCTGAATACAAGTGTTTTCAGGATCGCCATTTTTTAGCAGCCTGCAACTGGGCTTACGCGCAATCGCAACAGCAAACAGGCGACTACCTGCCTGAGAAGGACCAGGCATCCGTGGATACCTATGGCATCACTCTAGACGCCTGCAAAGAAAAAAGGGTGAAATGGTAGGTGAAAGCGGATTAGAAACCCATCAGCAGATGCAGCAGGAGCCCGCCCAGGGCAAGTAGCAGCAACAGAATAAGCACATTGCCAAATTCAAGCTGCTTTTGCAACGCCTGCTGGTCAGTATCATCCCCTTCGGTCGGGATGCGGAGCTCTAAAAACTCAAAAAGGATCTGCTTGATGCGCACCATACTAGTAGCTTCCCCAGGCCATAAGCACTCGCCCGGGAATTGCTGCTAAAGGTAAGGCGGTGCTAAAAAGCATGCCACAGAAATTACGGCAAGAACTTACATGGCCAGCCGGGATAAGAGGGGGAGAGCACCATGGGCCGGGAGCGGCAGACAAGACCAGCTTTTTTCCCATACCCGAAGCCCGGCATACAATTGCCGCAGCTAAGCGATTTTGCTGTGGATAGAGCGCCTGCAGGCAGGGGGTTATCCGACGGGCTGGCCGGGGCTACTGCTCCTGCTGCCCGTGCGGAATCAGCACGGTAAAGGTACTTCCCTTGTGCAGCTGGCTGCAGCAGCGGATGCTTCCCCCCAGCTTTTCAACCGCCCGTTTGGCAATGTAGAGTCCAAGTCCGTTGCCCAGGGAGTTGACACTTCCCCTAAAGTACATATCAAAGATCCTGGGCTGGATGTGCGGGGGTATGCCCTGGCCGTTGTCTTCTACCTGCAACTGCAGTACATCACCTGAGTCGTTCAGGCCAGCAAACAGTCTGATGTAGGGACTGGCGGGTGTTGAGAAGGTGATGGCATTTTCCATCAGATTTTCCAGTATGGTCAGCAGCAGGTGATGATTCACCAAGATCAGACAATCGTCACAGCTTATATGAAGCCGGATACCCTTAGCAAACAGCTCCTGCGCAAACTTCTCCTCACAGCTTGCCAGCAGGCTGTGCAGGTTCATGCGGGCATGCGCCTCCAGCTCCTGGCTGCCGATGGACTGCAGCTTGAGCAGCATTTTATCCAGGGCAAGGGTAGTTTCCCGCACTTTCTCAAACAGGCTAATGGCCTGCTGGTCCTGCACCGAGTGGTTGGCCACCTCTACCAGCCCCAGAAAGGTAGTGAGCGGGCGGCGGAAGTCATGAGAGGTGCGGTAAAAAAAGGTTTCCAGTTCCCGGTAGGCAGAATTGAGCTGCAGGGTACGCTCATTCACTTCTTTTTCAAGGCTGCTGTTGGCCATCAGCACCTTGTCTGACTGCAGCTCAATTTCCTGATTTTTTCTGTTGAGCTCATCATTAAGGTAGGCCAGTTTGCTGTTGGATTCGATCAGCTCTTCTGACTGCACCAGAATCTCTTCCTGCTGTTCCTGTATCTCTCTGTATTGCCGTTTGAGCTCTGTCTGGGCTTCTCGGTTTTTGCGGTAGAGCCTGAAAATGATCACCAGCAAGATTAGCAGCAGCAACACACTACCGCCTACCAGCCCAATAATGTTGCGCTGAAAGCGGATCTCTGTCTGCTGGGCTGAGATCTTTTGTATTTTGCAACTCCTTTTCGGTTGTTACCAACTGGAGTTCGGCCGCTTTCTCCTGTAGCTGGAAAAGCGCATCGGCCCTGGCCATGCGGCCGGTACTCAGCTCTGCCGTAAGGCTGTCGCTTAGGGCCGTATACGCCTTGAAATAGTAAATGGTGCTATCGGGCATCTGCTGCTGGTCATACAGGCTAATGTAGTTCCTGTAGGTAACCAGTAGCTGGGTAGGCAGGGCAATTCGTTTGGCCATGGCCCCGGCCTGGCTCAGGTAATGGGCTGCCTGTTCATACTGCCTGTTTTGGGTATACCACTCGCCCAGCTTGTTATTAATGAACACAAAGGCGCTTTTATGGCCTATCCGCTGGCTGGTTTGCAGGGCCTGGTTGTAGAGCTCCAGCGCTTTTTGCGGATTACCAAGCTGCAGCTGCACCTGCCCCATGTTGTAGAGCGTATAAGTGGCACCCCACCAGTTTTTGATGCGCAGGCGAATGGTCAGCGCCTCCTGCAGCGATTGCCAGGCTTCGGACAAACGCCCTTGTTTCAGGGCAGCATACCCGATGAGGTTTTTGTTTTGGGCAATACTGGCAGAATCGCCAATCTCCCGGGCAAACTGCAGGGACTTGGCGGCATTCTCCAGGGCCAGGGGATAGTTTTCCTGATAGTTGTAGCTCCAGCCAATCTGGGTATAGACCCGTGCCAGATCCTGCCGGGCATTGATTTTCTCAAATTCTTTCAGAGCTGCAAAAAAGTACTCGAAGGCAGCGTGATAACCCCCTTGCTTTTCATAAAGCTCACCAATTTTAAAGAGCAGATGGGCATAGTGCCGCTGGTAAGGATTGATCCTGAGCCTGTCAAGCGCTTTGTTATATTCCACGATGGCGGGGGGGTAATCGCCCCTGGCAAAATAGGTCTCTCCGCGGCTCAGGTGGATGAGCATCTGAACTTCCGGATCGGTATCCGGCCCAATCAGTTCCTGGGCCTGGGCCAGGGAGAATTCTGCCGAATCATAGAGGGCCAGGGAGGTATATACCTCGCTCAGTACACGCCAGGTATCGGCCAGCCGGGAGGGGTCCGGCACGGTTTTGCGAATGGCAAGCGCCTGCTTAAGAAGCCCAAGGGCCTGCTCGTTGCGCGACATTTTATGGGCCAGAATGCCGCTGCTGGCATAGTAGGCGGCATGGAGGGCACCCTCTTTTCCCTTCGGCAGCAGGGCCCGGCTTTTCTCCAGGTAGCGCTGGGCCGAATCGAAATAGGCCTGCTGGCGGTACAGGATGCTCATGCGCAGGTAGGTCTTTGCCGGATAGTCGGCAGCCACCTGGCTCCGGATGGCCTGCACTGCCTGGTTGTAGTGGCTAAGGGCGGTTGGGTACTCGCCTTTATAGAAATAATAATTGCCAATGGCCGTCAGGGCCTGGGCCTCCCCCCTGGGATAAGCACTGGTACGGGACAGGCGCAGGGATTCCCGGGCATAGGCCACCCCTTTTTCATAATCATGATTAAAAAGCTGCTGGGCCAGGTCATGCTGCAGATCGGCTCTAAGCTGTTCATCTTCTGTATGCGCAAGCACGGTTGACAGGCTATCAATATGCCTGTTTTGGGCCCATACGCACGAAAAGCTGAACAGCCCGGCTAGCAGCAGGCTGTAACGCACTACCAACATGGTGGTTTTTCGGCTCACTTGTTCATGGATGGTATGGCTTGAATACCGTTGGGCAAAGCGGCAGGGTTTATTTTGCAGCGAAAGGGTACACATCCGTCATTACACACAGGCGAAACTATAATGCTTCCAGTCCCTGTTGCTCACACCCCCATAGCCTTGCTGGCCAGCAGCTTTCCCAGAAAACCTGGCACCCAATAGCACTTGTTCGGCGCACCACAGGGCAACAGCATATCGGGTAGCCAGCTGGGCTCTCTGCCATAAGACACTTATCTACAGGCACTAGCAACTGGCGCGCGCACAAGACCGGCATGGGGGATCAGGGCACTTTCACCCTAATTTAATTGTATTTTCCCAGATTCGGTTCCGGCTTCTCACATTTTGTTTCAACACCCTTCTTAACATTATTCATCCAGATACCACGCCCCTGCCTGCTCCCTCCCGCACCAGTCCGGCCCTCAGGCTACGCTACCTACCCCCTACCCCAGGTTCTGCCACAGTACGGGCAGATCGTATACCTGCGTAAGCAGCGGCTGAATCGTCAGGAGAATTCCGTTGGGGCTGGGACATGCGCATTCCCCCTGGCTGGAGACCTTGCCAGCACAGGTGGGGCGGGCCTTTTCCTGCTGGTTTCTTTTAAGATCCCGATGGCTGCAGAAGGCTTAATGTAAACTGGCTAAGGCGGGAGAGCTGCTATTTAAACACCAGTGCCGGGGTTTTCTCCCGGGCCCAGCGCACAATCTGTGCCCCTACCTGGCGGCCCAGGGTTTCGCCGGCTACATTATCACTGGGGTAATGCACCCCTCCCTCAAAGCGGGAATGGGTTGCTTCTTTGGCCATCTCAAAAAACAACTGCCGGTCATAGGGGAATAAGTAAGATAGCACCTCGGCGCGGCAGTAGGCCAAGGTGGCATGGCCGGCCGGATAGCTGGGCGAAGGCGGGGTGGTGAAGAGCGGCACAAAGGTAGTATCGTACTGGTCGGGGCGGGCTCTGAAGTAGGTATATTTGGAGTCCCAGTGCGCTACCTGGTTGTCATAATCGGAAATGCTGATAAGGGCATATACAAGAGCTGCCCGGGGGGCATTGTTGCTAAGGTTGTACTCCAGCACCTTTTGATCTACCACCTCGCCCCAGGGCCAGGAAAATTCCCAGCGAAACGCCCGGTGCCTGGCCGGTAAATCGGGTGTATAGGCTTTCATTTCTTCCATGTCTTTTTCAAAGGCAGGGGGTGGCGGGGAGCGAAACTGGCTGGCAGTGCTCAGGGCCCAGGTCTTAAGATTTGGCAAGTCTTTCTTTATGGGTTTACCGCTATAATAGTCCCGCCCTAGGGGCAGCTTGCCTGGCCAGGGCTTGTCAAATCCATCCTGCTTTGCCCGCTCAATAACCTGCTCGGCTACCTGTACCCCCAGGGCAAAGCCCGCCTCCACATCGCTGGGGTACTGCAGCCCAGCTGCCACCCGGGACTGCCCGGCTTTTTTGGCCAGCAGCAGCAGCGAATCTGCCTTTGCCGGAAACAGATAAGCCAGTACCGTAGCAGCAGCCCCGGCCGTAACAGCGTGCTCGCAGGGATACGAGGGGCTTAGGGGCACCGCTACCAGGCTGCTGATCTTATCCGAGGCCTCGAACGGACGGCTGCGGGCATAGGTGTATTTAGCCTGCCAGGCCGCCAGGGTAGCATCGTAAATGGCCACATTCATATAGGCATAAGTTCTGGCCCAGTACTGGGTAGAATCCCATAGATTATCGGCGATGCGCTGCCAGCGGTAGGCGGCCGGGCCGGCATTCCAGTAATGGATCTCGGCCCATGCGGCCGAATCCAGCTGCTGCTGCAGGGCCAGCACGGCAGCCAACTCGCTCTGGCTGGCCTTTTTCGCAGGGGGTGGTGCCGGCATTACCGCCTGCACCGAGGGGATCACCCAGGGCTGCCAGCTGCCGGCGGTGGGCTCTACACCATTGGCATACTTGCGGGGCTGCGCCATACACAGGCTGCAGGGCAGCAGGATCAGGAGACAGAAAAAGCGAACATTGTTCATGACCAATTAAAGGTTGGGTACCAAAAAGTTAGTGATCGAGCCGAGGTGCGGCCCGCCTCGGGGAAGGTAGCAGAAGAGCACCCGTAAAAAATACCCTGATGATGTGATCTTGCCCAAAAAAGGGAAGGCGGGATGCACCAGGCCACATCTTATCAGATCGGGGATATGCATAGCCAGCCTTGCACTTGGAAAGAGCACAACAAAGGCACCGTTAGGTACCAGCAGGAACCATTGGTATTTCGGGTCAGTGGGTGGATAGAAAGCGTGCAAAAGCACTTGCTCCAGCAGCTATTGTCTACATATCTTCTGCTCCATACACTGCTTTTCTCCCAGCATCAGCCCTTGATCAGGAGCTTCAAAAGATGCTGTGCACTTTCCGATCTTCCCAGCGGCTCCAGCAGCAGCACAAACAGGTTTATCCCTATTGCCAGGTAGGTGGCCGGATGCTGCAGCTTGCGGTATTTCCAGGCACCGGCCAGCACCATGCCAATGATGAGCACTTGTGTAAGGTACAAAGGAGCCATGATGTCGATGTGTGGAAAATCCCGGATGTGCACAACTACCCATAGCACCTGAATACCCCTGCCCAGGGCCGGCATCATGATGATGAATACGGTGGAGATCAGCCACCAGGCATGGCTCTCGAACTGCTTTCTGTGCAGTATGCTCATGACAACGGCCAGGCCAAAGGCGGTCATCATCACAATTTCTACGGCCGCCACCCCATAAAAGAACCAGGGCTCAAAGGGGCCAAAACGCTCCCGCGCTACAGCAGCCAGCTCGGCGGTCTGTATATCCCGATGCAGCATGCTGAGGGCCGTAAAGCTAACTGCGCCGGCCATGAACATGCCAATAATGCCCCAGGTACGGTGCCTGTGCAACTGGCCATGGGTAGCAAAATAAGGCTGTATGATCAGAAACAGATACCAGGCTGTGCCCGTCCAGTAGTGCACATGTACCGACCAGGCATTATCGGTAAAATCGCCCCAGTAATCCCTAAAAATGCCCAGCTGCATAAAGAACATGGGCAGCAGCAACCACAGATGCAGGGTTTTGTACTGAAGCAGGGCCGCAGGGGATGCGTTGCCGACGGGCCGGCGGGCCATCGCCTCCAATGCTGCCAGCTCAGGGAGATTCTTGGCAAGGGGAGCTTTGATCTTCATGGGTAGCTTGTATAATGAGTATATAATACCTATTCGTATAGGGCATATCGGCGGCAACTTGGTCCCCTGGCGGCAGGGGCTGCATAGCTGGCAACTTAGTGAGCAGAAGTGGCAGAGGCCTCAGGGGCTTGCTTCTCAAAGAGATCTTCTTCTATCCAGTAGCTGACCAGCCAGCGCACCTGCCCGCTGGCATCGCGCTTAAAGCTGAGGGGGGTAGACAGGCCCAACGCCTCGAAGCGCTGGTTGCCTACGTGCACCAGCTCCATAAAATCGCCCCCTTCGCTGATCAGCAGCTTATCCCCTTCCTGCTTTACCTCCACCGAAAAGCCATCGGGATGCCGGTAGCTGCCTGTAAAGGCCGCATAGGCCGAAGGGTGGTTCGGGGCTGGAGGCAAACCGCACATCGGTTAGCGTCCGGGCATGGGTGGCCATCAGGATGGGAGTATCTGCTGGCGCTGCTTCCGCTACGGTTGCTGTTTCGTCCGGCTTTGCCTGTTCGGCACAGCCCCCACAGACAAGGGCCACTAGCAGGCTACCTACAAGGCATTTCAGGTAAAGGGATACAGCTGAAGCGCAGGCTTTCATGAAAAGGCATGGCTTGAAAAAGGAGTAAATGCCTAAAGGTAGTCCAACCCCACTCCCCGGAAATCACATGATAATGTGATGAGGGAAAGAGGGATGTGCTGGCTGTTTATTCGCCGCTCTCCATCAACTGCACGACTATTTAAATTCAAGCAGGATTGCAAAGAAGGGCAAGACCTCGGTAGTAATTCTGCCGGAAGTGCCACCTATGTTATCGACATGCCCTCCAATATATTCTTCCGCTTCGTGCTGAATACCCAATGCCGAAAGCCTTGCGCTTAATTCTCGACAGGTAGCGGGGATGTGTGGAAACTCTTCCTGTCTACCCCAGTCAAATTTAAGTCCGCGCAGCAATTTTAGGGCATCGATGTGGTGGTGGGCCATGTTGATCGGAAAATTCTTTTCCCATAGTTCCAGCACCTCTACATGAATGCTTCGCTCCGTTCCCTGATAACTAACCGGCAATTTTGCCTGAAGCGGCTGGGCATTGACATCGGGCGAAAAAGACCTTCCCAAGGCCGCCATTAAAGGTGTCCAAAACCTACTCGGATTAATCGTGGGATCCTCATCATGCTGTAAAATAGCTGCCTCATTGGTAACTTCCTGCAGTGTTCGAAACGCGGCATTATCAAGGTTAAATTCTTTACTCCAATGGAGTGCGCCCGGACTTAAGGCGTAGGCTGCATTATATATATCCGGGTATTTCATGACAATCCGCAACACGCCATTACCGCCCATAGAATGTCCAAATAAACCACGCGCTTCTTTCCGCGGAATCGTTCGGTAGTTTAGATCAACATGCTTTACAAGGTCATGAGCAATAAAATCGCCCCAGTTGCCATTAACAACCGAGTTGGTATAAAACGATCCGAAATAGCGACTCTCGCAATTGGGGATAACTAAAAGAACCGGAGGGATGCGTTGTTGGGCAATAGCCCGATCCATCACCTTCTTTAGCTCCAGCCAAACTACCATCAGGCTATCGTTTACCCCATAGCCATGAAGAAAGTAAATGACAGGGTATCGCATTTTACTCTTCTCGTAGCCAGGAGGAAGATAAATGGATACGCTTCGGGTAGGTTCCTCACCACCGACATTATCTGCCAGAGAAGGGGCAGTATAGTTTATGCGGTCAAACCTTCCCCCTTCGGCTTTCTGCGACCATGCCTGCGAGGCTCCCAAACCAATAAAGATGGTGCACAAGAAGATGTGTTTTAACTGATGCATTATTCTAACTAAGTATATTGTTAAAGTGCCGGGCATATCTCTTTAGAATACAACTACCCGCGCCTGCACCAGTCTTTGCATTCACCAGGTAATACACGGTCTGTTCTTCCGGAAGCTTGCTTATCTGTTTTTATGTTTTTTGATTTCCTCTTCAGATAGCCCCAAAAAGGTGGCAGCATTATTATAAAAAATATCTTCCTTCTGTTTAAGGGTCAGGAAAGGCGCTGCATTGACCGATTCAATAGCATCATCACTGGTATCAGGCCATACGATCTGGTATGTGACAAATAAGAGGCGGTTTCCAAAACCGGCATCGATGAGTGCCTTCAGGTAATTTTCAAATTCCTGCTGAGGCAAAATCCAGTTGATAACGGCAATATCGACATAGAGATTGGGATGCATGTACATGAGCGCTTTCACATCTTCTGTATAAGGCCAGCCGCCATGCATATGGGGCCGCTGTTGCATAGAGCACCGTATTTTTGTTGGGTAGTGTCTGGTGTTGCATGGTCTGGAAAAGCTTTTACTAAAAATAACTCTCTTGCAGCCCTTCGCTATCCCCTAATGATGTGAGCCCCCTTCATGAACTGCTGCCGGTTTTTTTCTCGTCCGTGCTGCAACAACTCGCTTTGGCTGCATACAGGTACCTGTTATCTTTAGGTGGATCGTAAAAAGCAGGGACAGCCCCTGCTCCATGGGCAAACCCCTTTTGCAGGCTCAGTCTTCCCAATTTACAAAAACCAGCTTGCCTGTGTCGGTAAATGCGAAAGACCAGAAGGTGTCTTGTTCTGCAACAGCCTTGTAATAGGCAATACGGGTGATCTTAGCACCATACAACTCTAGAGGCTGAGCAGTGAAACGCTTCAGGTCAATGAATTCAAGCTTTTGAAAGCCTTTGAGGAGCGTTTCCAGTGTTTCGGGTTCCACACCCGAGAAATTGGTCTGTTGGTATAGCTCTCCGCGCTTTATAGGGCTGAGAGACAATTCACGGAACATCGTCTCTAATGCGCGGGTTCTTTTTTTATCCCTATCGGGCTGGGGCTTCCGGTCAGAAATCCTAGTGAAGCCATCCAGGTACTGAGCTGTAATATCATTGGTAAGGGTAAATAGACCCGCCTCCCAAAGGTTGCACAGGATGATAACGTCAAGCTTATTGTTAGAGAAGTGCGTAATTCTGGAGGTAAAGCCCGTTCTGAATAATCCACCATGCTCAATTATCAATTCGTTTCGAAAATAGTAAATGTACCAACCATAGCCATAGGGGATCGCATGGCCGCTGGCAAGCGTACCGGGAGTGAACATTTGCCGTAGGCTTTCCGGCTTCAGCAAGCTGTTATCCTTCAGGGCCAGGCTCCATGTAACCATATCATCCAGCGTAGTAAGCACCCCCACATCGGCTCTGCTTTCTGCAGCCGGTGGGATGTCTTCCCCATTTTCAAGCCTTTCTTCATGCCATCTGTAGCCTGCAGCACGTTCCGGCACAACAGTTCTGTGGTGATAAACAGCCGTAGAAGTCATGCCCAATGGATCGAAAACTCTTTCCTTCAGAAAAGAACTATAGGGTTGGCCGGTAATTTTTTCAATGACCAGGCCCAGAAAAAATGGCCCGCTGCTGTAGTAGAAGCCCTCGCCGGGTTTAAAATACAGGGGATAGCCCATTTGTGCCGAGAGCATCTTTTCATCGGTATGGTGTTGAAAGAAATAGGAAGTAGGTTCATTCCAGTCGTCTCCCAATCCCGAGGTGTGATTCATTAAGTGTGAAAGTGTAATCTCGGCCCAGGAGGCCGGCAGTTCTTTTATGTATGTAGAAAGCTTATCCTGCACCGATAACTTCCCCTCTTCCTGCAGCAGCAATATGGTAGCGCAGGTGATTTGCTTGGTTATGGAGGCAATGGCAAAGCGGGTGCTTTCATTCACCGGCGACTGGTGCTCTACGTTGGCCGTGCCATAATAGGCTTTCCGGACCACCTGCCCCTCCCTGATGATGGCCAACGCCAGCCCGGGGATATGCCTTTTGGACATGTGCTGCCGAACAAGGGAGTCGACCTTCGTATCCGGAGTTAATGCCCTGGATTGTGCCTGCGCCTGAAAGCAGCTGATCAGAAAGCAGGCGATAAAAGTACAAATACCACCTGGCCTTATTTTCGTAGTCATAAATGTCTGGACCATACCGAACCGGTTTTTCATGAATCGTACATGGCTGGGAAACCAAATCAGGTGCGTCCTCCCCCCTTTTTTACACAAAAGAGCACAAGAGCCAAATTCCATAAAACCACAGGTACCCTACCCAGCTTATGGGGTGGATTGTTTTATGCTGGCTCCAGTCATAGATAAACAAGGAGATGAAGAGGCCATTCCAGATAACTGCTTCATATAGGACAAAGGTAGATAGGCTTTCAGCTCCCAACTTATCAGCTACACGGCCAATTACCGGCCCCAGCACATAGATAGTCCCCATTAACAGAAAGCGCTTGTGCCATGCGCCGTATTTTCTGTAGAGATAGGCCAGCAGCACCAATAGCGCAAAACTTGCCGTAAGGAACCGGTTTGCCTTCACATGCTCAGGCATTACCGCCCAGCCTTCATACACGGCAACAAACACCCAAAAGGTACTGAGCACCACCCCAAGGCCAATGAGCATGCCGATGGAACCCAGGGCAATGTGCGTCCTGTAATTCTTTTTGCGGATATGCCAGGATTGCCCCACCAGCAGGAGAAACCAGGCTAAAAAAAACAGGCCATGGACAATGAATTTAGGATCGCTGTTGCTTTCCTGCCCCACATCAAAAAACAAATTATCCGAAAACCCTATCAGAGAAAGCACCAGTAGGAATACGCTAACCCAGAAGAAGTAATCTCTTTTCAGGGAGTCCATTTTTGAAGGTGTTGCAGGGATTTTGCTATTAGCTGCTGTCTCCCTTGCTGGGGCTGTTTTTACGTTCATTTGCTGTAGTATCCGTTGCGTGATAGATTGTTTGGGAATACATTTTCACTACAAGCTGGTAGCACTTTCATCTTCTTTAGTGCCCTTGTAGGAGCTCAGCCTTCAGGCAGGCCTCATCTATGGTACATTGGGGATACGCTCTACCCCCTATACCGCAGCCGGCCTGCTTTCTACAGGTAACTGCACGTCTCTTCGGAATGGCTGCCGCTGCCAGTAGGTAAGACTACGCCAGAGCCACTCCATGGGGCCAAAGCGGTAGTAGCGCATCCAAATGTTGCTATAAAGGATCTGAAACAGCCACACCGCCCCCATCACCCCATAGATCTCCCAGCGCTCCAGCCGGCCATACAAGCCAAAGCCGATGCCATAGAACACCACACCGCAGAGCAGCGACTGCATCAGGTAATTGGTAAAGGCCATCTGGCCAACGGGTTTCATTAAGGCAAAAAAGCCCCTGGCCAGGCCGGATTTCCAGAGCAGCATAATGCCCCCGAAAATGCCCAGCGCCCTGGCTGCGCGCCCCAGCTCGTAATAGGAAAAAGAGCCTTCCTTTAGAAATGTGATGTAGTTGAAATTATAGTAGATCATGCTCTGCAGCCGCAGGTAGGAAAGGATAAGTCCCAGGCCCAGCCCCCCCAGCAGTAAATACCAGTACACTTTTTGAGGGGCATGCCCCGTAATGATGCCCAGTTTATAAAAAGCCATGCCCAGAAACATGAACAGCAGCACATCCCACAGACCCAGGTACAGATAGTTGACCAGCGCATTCTCGTAACGACCGGTTCTGTCCCGGTACAGGGAAGCATAGCTGCCCGTAACATTTTCGATGGTTTCCCGGGCTTTTTTCTGGCGGGCTTCCAGGCTGCTGCTTTCCAGCAGGGCGGTATAGGCGGCCAGGTCTTTTTTCTGCAGCGCAGTAAGGGGTTGCTGCAGGGTATCGATGGCGGCTAGCGGCACCCCCTTCTGCACCACGGCTTTATCGCGGTACAGGTCTACATTGTAGCGGACCGTCATCAGGATCAGGCAGGCGCCTGCCGCTACCAGCAGGGCCCTGGGGGGCAGCCTGCG
>NZ_AODQ01000124.1 GCF_000348925.1 Cesiribacter andamanensis AMV16
ATCGTTCTGGCGGTGGGCCAGCAGGCCCAGCACGGCGGCTACGGCTCTGGCATAGGTGAGCTTGCTCCAGCGGCCGCTCTGGTGCTGCATGGAGGCGCTGGCATCCAGGATCACCAGTACCTGCAGCTGGCGGGGCACCTCGGCCTGGCGCACATAGAGGCGGCGGCTGCGGGCATAGAGCTTCCAGTCCAGCAGGCGCAGGTCGTCGCCGGGCTGGTAGGCGCGGTACTGGCTAAACTCCTGCTCTTCGCCGCTGCTGCGGCTGCGGTGCAGGCCCCCTTCCAGCCGGTGCAGGGCTGTTTTGGCAAACAGCATCAGCCCCTGCGGCAGGCTTAGCAAGTGGGGGTCCAGCCAGGATAGCTCCTTCCTTCTCATCAGCGCTTCAGGTCTGTGAGCAGGCGCTCTACCACCCCATCGGGGGTAATGCCCTCGGCTTCGGCGCCAAAGTTCAGCAGGATGCGGTGGCGCAGCACCGGCCGGGCCGCCCAGTGGATATCGTCGGGAATAACGGAGAGTCTCTCATTCATAAGTGCATGGGCCTTGGCCGCCAGCACCAGCGCCTGCCCGGCCCGGGGGCCGGCGCCCCAGCTCACCCATTCCTTAACAAAGGCATTCTGGCTTTGCTCGGGGCGGGTTGCCTGCACCAGGCGGGCCACCCAGCCCAGCAGCTCGGGGCTGATGGGCAGGTCCCGTACCATGCGCCGCAGGCGAATGATCTCTTCGGCCCCATCACCGCCTCAATCTGGGGTTTGGCATTGGAGGTGGTACGGTTCAGGATCTCGATCTCATCGTCCAGGCCGGGATAGCCCAGTTTTACATACAGCAGAAAGCGGTCCAGCTGCGCCTCGGGCAGCGGAAAGGTGCCGGCCTGCTCCAGGGGGTTTTGCGTAGCCAGAATCAGGTAGGGCTGCTCCAGCGCATAGGTCTTGCCCGACCAGGTGATGTGGCTCTCCTGCATGGCTTCCAGCAGGGCTGCCTGTGTTTTGGGCGGGGTACGGTTGATCTCGTCGGCCAGCACAATGTTGGCAAAGAGCGGCCCTTCATTAAAGATGAAATGATGATGGCCCGTCTGCCGGTCTTCTTCCAGAATTTCGGTGCCGATAAGGTCGCCGGGCATCAGGTCGGGCGTAAACTGGATGCGCTTGAACTTGAGGTGCAGGGCATCGGCCAGGGAGCGCACCATCAGGGTTTTGGCCAGACCGGGCACCCCTTCCAGCAGGGCATGGCCGCCCGCCAGCAGGGTAGCCAGCAGCTGGTCTACTACCTCCTGCTGGCCTACCACGGCCTGGCCAATGGCCTGGCGCAGGTGGGGCAACAGCTGGGGCAGTCTTTTTAAGTCTTCTTCAGTATAGGATGGGGCTTGCATAGGGGGTTGCTTAGGCGGTGAGGGCGTACACAATGATGTTCACCCCAAATTTGGTATTGTCTTCGGCCAGCCAGCGCTTGTTGCGGTAGTCATAGTCCCACTCGCAGCCGTAGTCTTTGTTGCTGTAAAGTACGCGGATCTTTCCGTCCACTTCAATGGCCTTCAGGTAATCATGCACCAGATCGTCGCCCCAGCCGTTCAGCTCAAAGCCGGTGGTAGGGGGTCCCTCCTCAAAGCGGAAAAAAGCGGTATAGAGGGGGTGCCGGTTGGATATCTTCTTCAGAGCACCCTCCCCAAACAGCCTGGCCATCTGGGCTTCAAAGGATTTGGCAAAGAGGCCGTCGATGTCGTGGTTGCAATCATCCACAAACACAAAACCGCCCCGCTGCACATAGGCTTTAAAGTTGCGGGCCTCCTCTTCATCAAATTCCACCAGCTTATGGCCGCTCAGGTAGCAGAAGGGCGAGTCAAAGATATCCTTGCTGGATAAGGGAATCACCCGCTCCTGCGGATCAACGGGTATCTTGGTGTACTGGATGAGGGAGTGCATGAGGTTGGAGGGCATGCGCTGGTCCACATTCCAGTTGCCACTGTTGTATTGCAGGCGTGTAAAGAAAAATTTACTCATGATCTGTCTGCCTACAGCAAGATACCCCCTTTTAGGTGATTAAGCGTTGGACGATGGACAATGGACAGTTGAGGGTGATGAGGGGAATGGGTGGACGATGCAGCTGCCGGGGGTAGCTGCAGGTGCAGCTTTGCTCATTCTCCCAGTACCATACCGTAGGGGCCGTCCTGCGAGAGGGCAATGGAGTGCGACTGCTTTTGGGCCAGGTCCAGGATCAGGTACACCTTTTTACGGATGCTAACGGTGATCTTGTCTGTGCCCAGCACCTCAACCCCTATGTCGTCGGCCTGCAGATTTTCCACTACGGAATGCTCATTGGCATAATCCTGATGCAGCGGGGGCTGGTTGCCTTCCATCAGGTAGCGTTCTATTTCGCTGTTGTCGTCGATGGGTTGCCCGGTGGCGCACAAAAAGCCGCCGAAATCAACTGTTTCCTCGTCCTCCTTCAGCACATATACCCACACTGTAATGCCATCCCCTTCTATGATCACTGATTTGCTCAGTTCCGTCAGATAATAGGACAAGTAAAGATCTTCTTGCATAAACTATTTTTCAGTAGAAAACCGCTGGTGACGCAGGTTGTTGGGGCTTTTAGAAGAAATAATCGGCCACCTCCCCTTACCCTGGCGGCCGGGGCATTGCTGCTCCGCTACCGCCAGGGCTGAGATGGGATTGGTTTCCTAGACGGCGTCTGACAGGCTGGTAAAGGTAAAGTCCCTGATCTTCATGGGGGGAACCAGGTTGCCGTCGATGCGCTGGGGCTTGCCCAGGGCTTCCAGGTTGTTGAGCATGATGATGGGGCTTTCGTTGAAACGAAAATTCTTTACCGGATACATGATCTTTCCGTTCTCAATGTAAAAAGTACCATCGCGGGTAAGGCCGGTGTAGAGCAGCGTTTGCGGATCTACCGTACGGATATACCACAGGCGGGTGACCAGCACCCCGCGCTTGGTGTTCTTGATCATGTCATCAATAGAGGCATTGCCCCCTTCCATCACAAAACGTCCGGGTGCCGGCAGGGCTTCCCGCCCGGCCTTGCTGGCCCAGTAGCGGTCGTAGAACATGTTTTTGACCACGCCGTTCTCAATCCAGCTGGTGCGCTTGATGGGCACCCCATCGCCCGACCAGGGCGAGAAGGGTACTTCGCCGTGCAGGGGATCGCTGTAGATCTTTACCCGCTCATCTACCAGCTTTTCGCCCAGTTTGGTCCCTCCTCCCTTTTTGGAGAGAAAGCTGCGGCCTTCATCGGCATTGCGGGCGCCCATGCTATAGATCATGTTCTGCACCAGATCGGCGGCGGCGGCAGGCTCCAGAATTACGGTATACTTGCCGGGCTCAATGGCCTTGGCATTGCGGGAGCGCAGGGCTTTGTCCAGCGCAATCTGCGAGGCCTCGGCGGTATTGAGCTTCTTTACATCATTGAAATCGCGGGCCACCCAGCCCGAGCCGGTGCCATCCTCGGTACGCATGGTAACGGTAAAGTCTACGCCGCTGGTCTGGTTGTAGGCAAACAGCCCCTTGGAGTTCATCAGGGCATTAAAGCCGGCCGAATCTTCCAGAAAGCCCGCAGCGGTTACCCCCTTGGCCGAAGCCGGTTTGATGCTATCGGCCGCAAACTGGGCCCGCATGGCTGGGGTGATGTCGTCGGTGCTTTTAAAGTAGGCTTTTCCCTCCTGGTACTGCTGGGGCTCCAGGGCGCTCATGAATTCGGGGTTTTCGGGCGCCAGGCGGGCCAGCTCTTCGCTGCGGCGCACCACTTTTTCCAGGGAAGCAGTATCAAATTCATTGATGGTGCTGGTGCCGCTCTTTTTGCCAAAGGAGCTTTGCACGGCCAGGGAGGTATTTTCTTCCGATCCGCTGGTTGATACGGAGTTGCGGGCATAGCGGATGTTGCCGCCATTGCTACCGCTCAGGTTTACTACGCACTCATCGGCTTTGGAAAGGCTGATCACCTTTTCCATGATGCTGCGTGCTTCTTCTTTAGATAATATTGCCATGGTGTTTAAATCTTGGTATGGGGTATGAGGTATGGGGTATGAGCCCTGTGGCATAAGATGGCAAGAGCTTGTTTGCTCCTCAATCAGTCTCATTGCCGCAGCGGCGGCCGCTCATATCACATTACTATCATATGTTTCTGGCCGTGTTGATTACGTTTACGCCATTGAAGCGGGTGGTGCTGCTGCCGTGCGAAACGGCCGATACCTGCGAGGGCTGTCCTTTGCCATCAAAGAAGGAGCCAAAGAGGCGGTAGTCGCTCTCATCGCAGATCTTGGCGCAGCTGTTCCAGAACTCCTGGGTGTTGCTCTGGTAGGCCACATCGTTAAGCATTTCGGTGACCTGCCCGTTCTTGATCTCATAGAAGAGCGTGCCGCCAAACTGGAAGTTGTAGCGCTGCTGGTCAATGGAGTAGGAACCCCGGCCGATGATGAAGATGCCATCCTGCACATCTTTGATCATATCCTGCATGCTATACTTTTCGGTACCGGGGGCCAGGCTTACGTTGGGCATGCGCTGAAACTGCACACTGCTCCAGCTATCGGCATAGCAGCAGCCATGCGACTCATTTTCGTTGATGATGTGGGCCTGGTCCCGGATGGCCTGATAGTTTACCAGCACGCCGTCTTTCACCAGATCCCAGCGCTTGGTTTTTACGCCTTCATCGTCCCAGCCTACTTTGCCCAGGGAGTGGTCCTGCGTTTTGTCGGCAAAAAGGTTAACGATCTTGCTGCCGTAGTTGAAGTTTTTAGTCTTCCACTTATCCAGGGTAGCAAAGGAGGTACCGGCATAGTTGGCTTCGTAGCCCAGCACGCGGTCCAGCTCCAGGGGGTGTCCTACCGACTCATGGATGGTGAGTCCCAGGTGGTCGGGGTCCAGCACCAGGTCGTACTTGCCGGGCTTCACCGACTTGGCGGTGAGCATTTCTTTGGCCTGCCTGGCGGCCGATACGGCATCTTCCTTCTGATCATAGGTGTTGCCGTAGAAGATCAGGCCGGCCGGGCCCTGGATCTTGTCCTGCTGGCGGCCGCTCATGTACTCCCAGCCCATGCCCATGGGGGCGCTCAGGGAGGCGCGCTGCTTGAACTTGCCGCTGGCCGTATCGCGGGCCGTTACGGTAAAGGTAGGCCAGATGCGGTGAATGTCCTGGTTGATGTAAGAGCCCTCGGTAGAGGCAAAGTATTTTTGCTCATTCACCAAAAAGAGCGAATTGTTGATGAAATTTGCCCCTTCCTGCATGGCGGCGGCGTTGGAGCTCAGCAGCAGGTCTACCTTTTCGGCTACGGGCACATCAAAGGCATTGCGCTCAATGGGGGTGCGCCACTCCTGCTCGCCATAGCTTTGCACCGGCACCAGTTTTACCGGCTCGGTCTGCAGTTTGGCATTGGCTTTGGCAATGGCAGCGGCCTGCTCGGCGGCCTTTTTGATGCCATCAGGCGTTACCTGATCGGTGGCGGCAAAGCCCCAGGTACCGTTTACGATCACCCGGATGCCTACGCCAAAGGACTCGGTATTAACGGTATTTTGCACCCGGTCTTCCCGGGTAAAGAGGTACTGGTTCAGGTAGCGGCCTATGCGCACATCGGCATAGCTGGCGCCCTGGCTGCGGGCCGTATTGAGGGCTACATCGGCCAGCTGTTTGCTGGCGCGGGCATCGAGGACGCTGTGGGGAGCATCCAACGGTACCGACTTGCCAAACAGATAGGTGGGGAGCATCAGCGCTCCGGCACCCATGCCGGCCAGTTGCAAAAAGTCTCGTCTCTTCATTATATAGCAGTAAAGTATAAGAATTAGCGATTACCTTGCACAAAAGAACGTATTCCATGCGCACATATTCACCTGCTCAAAATAAGGCGCATGCACTACATTACCAAATCTACAAAGGTTCTCTTGGATGAATGGTGATAATTCGGCTATAAACGGTACCCCTACCCTTCGCAAGATCATTCATGTGGATATGGATGCCTTCTTTGCCTCGGTAGAGCAGCGGGACAATCCCGAGCTGCGGGGCAAGCCCGTGGCTGTAGGGGGTAGCCGGGAGCGCGGGGTAGTGGCCGCCGCCAGCTATGAGGCCCGCAAATGGGGGGTGCGCTCGGCCATGCCCTCGGCGCACGCCTACCGGCTGTGCCCACACCTTATCTTTGTGAAGCCCCGCTTTGAGGCGTATAAAGCGGTAAGCCGGCAGATCAGGCGCATCTTTCTGGACTATACCCCCCTGGTAGAACCCCTTTCGCTGGATGAAGCCTACCTGGATGTGACCACCCCCCTGATGGGACCCCCTTCGGCCACCCTGATTGCCCGGGAGATCAAGCGGCGCATCTTTGAAGAAACCGGCCTTACGGCCTCGGCGGGCATCAGTTATAATAAATTTCTGGCCAAGGTGGCCTCCGATGTGCAGAAGCCCAACGGCCTTACGCTGGTGAAGCCGGAGGAGGCGCTGGACTTCATCTACCAGCTGCCCATTGAGCGCTTTTATGGCATAGGAAAGGTAACGGCCGAGAAAATGCACAGCCTGGGCATCCGCAGCGGGGCCGATCTCAGGGACTGGCCGGAAGAGAAGCTCATCCGCCTGTTTGGCAAAAGTGGCCGCTACTACTATAAGCTGGTGCAGGGCATCGACGAGCGGCCGGTTACGCCCGATAGGGTGCGCAAATCGGTAGGGGCCGAAACCACTTTTTCGCATAACCTGCTGCGGCTGGAGGCCATGCAGGGGGAGCTGGAAGCCATAGCCGAGGAGGTAGCCCGGGACCTGGACCGCCTGAACCAGAAAGGGCGCACCCTCACACTAAAGGTAAAGTTTTCGGATTTTGTGCAGATCACCCGCTCTACCACCCTGCCCCAGCCCATCTGGCAGGCACCCGAGCTGCACCGCCTTGGTTGCGAACTGCTGGAAGGGGTAGATCTGGAAGAAAAGGAAGTACGCCTGCTGGGCCTAACAGTTTCCAACCTGGGCGAGCCGCCTGGCGGGGGGCAGTTGTCTATTCCTTTTTAGGGGTAATTAGGGGATTGAATTATGTGGACAGCCTGCCTTATCGTTTTGTTTGAGGAACACTAGCAGTCCATTGTCCAAAATACAACACCGCAAGTGCCAGGCTAAGACAGGGAATCAGGCCTGTAACAAAGGCCTCCGGAACTCCCACAAATGCTATTGCCAGCAGCATATACATAAAAAACCCTGTACCATAATAGAGCACCCGTGTTGCCGCCTCAAGATGAGGCGTTTTATACACTACTAATAGCGGTAGGCAAATGCTCAGCAAAAGCGCCCCTACCCTGCTGTTTAGCGTCGCAGCGGAATCTAAGGTGAGATACCCTATAATTGCCATCATGCCCAGGTTGAGGAGTGCCAGAAAAAACACCTTCAGGAGATGTCCATGCCACACCATGGGCTTGTTGGGCAGCTCAGTAGTTTGCAGCTCCTGTACATCAAGTTCCAGCACGTTGCACAGCAGGCTGAGGGTACTGCCTCGGGGGGTATTCTCATTGTTCTCCAGCCGCTGAATAGTACGCAGGTTTACCTTGGAGCGGTCCGCCAGTTCCTCCTGACTAAGTCCTTTTGCTTTACGACCCTCGTAGATCCTCTGCCCAAGTGTTATCATTTTTTTTGCCATTGGTTTCGGCAACAAATATATAGCTGTAGTGGATGGGCTGTATGGTTTTATTTGCGGCAAATAGACGGCATTCGCACTTTGTCGGGGCTTGTCATCCCCTCTATTGTCCCTTTACTGCCTAGCGCTCTGCCAAAAACTCCTTAAAGCAACCCAGCACCGTCTCATGGATCTGGTACTCGCTTGATTCCAGCAGGAATTTATCCGGCAGCACACAGAATTTCATGAACTCGTTGAGCTGCTCCTCATCTTCCAGCCCGGTAATGCGCTGGGCAATGTCCCGGTTAAATTTGGTGGCGATATAGGCCTTCTGGCTTTCTTCCGCTTTTATGCGGGCCGTAAATTGCCGGCCCCGCTCCTTGGTGTTGAATTTGTTGGCAAAACCGGAGATCAGACCACCGGCACTCACCAGGGGTACGGCGCCATCCAGCCGCGGAGTAACCATGGTAGAGGGGTGTGGCACCTGCAGGTTGGGCTCCTTTTCTTCGGGCAGCTGCAGGCCCAGCAGCTGTTCCTTGAACCGGCGCTCAGAGGGCATCTGGGTGATCACCACTTCCCGCAGCTCTTCGGTAAGGGGCTGAAGAAGAAGGGTGATGGCCCCCATGGGCTCCTGCAGGGGTACGGGGTACCTTAGGGGCACATAGCCAATACGGCTGATCAGCAGGGTATCACCCCCCTGCACGGGCAGGGTAAACGCGCCATCAGCCTTTGCCGCCGTAATGGTCCGCTGGCTGACATTGGCAATATGGGCCAGCGAAACGGCAGTGCCGGAGTCGGCATCCACCAACCGGCCTTTTAGCAGATAGGCCTCCTTCTGTGGCGCCTGCGCCAGGGCAAAAGCGCTCACCATCAGCAGAACAGTTAGGATAGAATACCGAATATGTATATGCAGCATAAGGCCTGAATTTCTATTTTGAACCAAGAAGCAAAAGAACGCTCACAAAACCAACCCCGATGCTAGAAGCGGCAAAATAGCGCTGGGGGGGGAGGGTTTGCTGTTTTAACCCGCGTTCTACTAGCTCTAGCTGTAGTAACGCTGTTTAGATCTTTTTGGTGTCACCCCTCTCAGGCATAGCCCTTTGCCTGCAGGCGGAAAAGCTCAGCATAGCGTCCCTCCTGCTGCAGCAGCTCCTCATGCGAGCCCACCTCCAGCAACTGCCCCCCTTCCAGCACCAGGATGCGGTCGGCCATGCGCACCGTGCTAAAGCGGTGGCTGATAAGTACGGCCATTTTCCCCCTGGTGAGCTCGGCAAAGCGTACAAACACTTCATGCTCGGAGCGGGCATCCAGGGCGGCGGTGGGTTCGTCCAGGATCAGCAGCTGGGCATCGCGGATGTAGGCGCGGGCCAGGGCCACTTTTTGCCACTCGCCGCCGGAGAGGTCTACCCCCTCGGCAAAACGGCGGCCGATCATCTGCTCGTAGCGCTTGGGCAGCTTCTCCACTACCCCATCGGCCAGGCTGCGCTGGGCGGCATCCTGGATCTGCGGCATCACATCCTTAAAAGCAATACGGCCCACGGCAATGTTATCGCCGGCCGTAAACTGAAAGCGCACAAAGTCCTGAAAGATCACCCCGATCTCCTGCCTGAGCTCGGCGGGATCATACTCGCTGAGGTCATGGCCATCCAGCAGGATGCGGCCTTCGGAGGGGTCGTAGAGGCGGGCCAGCAGCTTTACCAGGGTGGTTTTGCCAGCGCCATTCTCCCCTACCAGGGCCAGCTTTTCGCCGGGGTGCAGGGTAAAGCTTACTCCCCGCAGGGCCCAGCGCTCCTGTTTGGGGTAATGGAAACCCACCCCTTCAAAGGTAAAGCCCTGCCGGATGGGGCGGGGAAAGGGCCTCGGTTTTTGCGGAGCGGCAATCTGGGGACTCAGGGTAAAGAAATCGAAATAATCCTGCAGGTAGAGGGCGCTTTCGCCAATTTTGGAAAAGCGGTTCAGGATCTCTTCAAGCCGGTTGCGCATGGTAGCAAAGGAGCCGGCATAAAAGGTAAGGTCGCCCACACTCAGCTGCCCGCTGATGGTGCTGTAAATGATGTAGACATAGGCCGCATAATAGCCCGCACTGCCTATGGCGGCAAAAAGGGCACCCCAGCTGGCCCGCTTTACGGCCAGTTTCTTATTCTCGTGGTAATACTTATCGGAAAGGTACTTAAAGCGCTGGATCAGGAAATCCGACAGGCCAAACATCTTGATCTCCTTGGCAGTCTCATCACTGGCGCCGGTATAGCGCAGGTAGTCGAGTTCCCGCCGCTCGGGGGTCCAGCCGTAGATGAGCGAGTAGCTGCGCTCATTGAAGTGCGACTCGCCCAGAAAGGCCGGTATCACCGCCACAAACACCAGCAGAATAAGCCACCAGGCAAAGGCCACCAGACCGGCCGCCAGAAACACCAGCGTAATGGTATCCTGCAACTGGCCCAGCACCATGCTCATGAGCTGGGTACGGCGCACCGTTTGCTGGCGGGCCCGCTCCAGCTTGTCGTAAAACTCGCTGTTCTCAAACTGGTAGAGGTCCAGGCGGGCAGCCTGCTGCATAAGCCTTACGGAGGAGTCGTTGGCAAACAGATCGCCCAGCAGGCTATCGAAGAGCGCAATACCCCTATTGAGCAGGTCGGAGACAATAGCCAGGCCAAATTCTATGCCCACATACAGCAGCAGCGCATCGGTATCGCCCTCACCACCCCCCTCGGCCAGGCGCACCACTTCATCAATGATGAGCTTGCCCACATACAGCACCGCCAGGGGTACGGCCGCTTTTAAGAGGCGCAGCAGCACATTGGCCAGGGTAAGGCCGGGGCTGGCCTGCCAGATGAGTTTAAAGAAAGGGGGCAGGTTGCGCAGGGCCGAAAGGCGCTTTTGCAGACTAACTTTGTTATCGATGGTATTTTTAGGGGCTCGCATGGCTGGTTTAAAGCTAGCAAAAAGCCCCCATACCCGCCATGCCTGCTCCTTTTTTTAGCAAATTGCCTGCTCCAAGGCACTGGGCAGACCACTTGCCAGCTGCTGGCCTGGCGTAAGAATTACCCCCATAGCGAGGGAATTAATTCCCTCGCTATGGGAGCTGCTGCTTTTCCTCAAAAAATTACATTAGCTCCCTCGGAGCAAGCTGGCCCCCATTGGGAAAAAACGCCCTATTGAAGCATCTTGTGGACTAGTTGATTACATGCCTATGTCCCGCGCTACTACTTCCCTGCATACCCTACGCTCCCGCTTCCGGCTGATCTATGCGGCGGCTGCCATCATCAGCCTCATCATGATCGTGGGGGCAGGGCTGTCCATCTACAAGGTAACCACTACTTATGGGGTGCTCTCTACCATTATTGAGCCCTATAAATTTCACCTGCTGTCCTTCAACAGTGAGGTGGCCCAGCTTGCCGCCTACAAGCAGGCCTACGTAAGCACCGGCAATGCCACTGCAAAAGAAAGTTATGACTATACCAGCAAGCGGCTCAAAAAACGCATTGGCACGCTGGGAACCTATGCCGATACCCTCCAGGATGCCCAGCTGCGGGTGAGTGTGGATGAGCTGTCGGTAGAACTCACCAAACTGCTGGCGGCTTCCGACCGGCTGGAGTCCGCTACTGCCGAAGACCAGGCCCTGATCCTGAGCGAGCAGCTCATGCCGGCCATGGCCCGGTGCAGCCAGCTGACCAAGGACATGAACACCTACCTGTTTGAAAAGCACCTGGGCGGTTTTACCCTTTTTATGGACTGGCTGGACAGCATTAAACTGCTGGCGCTGGGGGCGTTTATTGTGCTGATGGCCGGCTTTTATTACATTGTGCATATTACCCGCAACTTTATCCGAAGCCAGATCCTGCAACTGGAGCTGGAGCTGGGCGAGCTGGCCAAAGGCAATCTGCCCCAGGCCCTGCCCGACCCTAAAAATGAACTCAGCCCCATTACCCATTCCATCAATACCCTGCTGGAGCAGCTCCGGGGCGTAAAGGAATTCTCCTTGCATGTAGGCCGGGGCGATTTTGAAAGTGATATTACTGTATTTGATAACCAGGGCGACCTGGGCAATGCGCTGGCCGGCATGCGCCAGAGCTTAAAAGAAGTATCGGCCGAAGACAAAAAGCGGGACTGGGTAAACCAGGGCCTGGCCAGGTTCCTGGGCATTATCCGGGACTATAGCGGCAAAACCGAGGAACTCAGCTACCAGGTGCTGGCCAACCTGATCAAATACGTAGGCGCTAACCAGGGGGGCATCTTTATTGTGGAAGATGAGGGAGGACAAACCCAGCTGCGGCTGGAGGCTTCCTTTGCCTATAACCGCAAAAAATACCAAACCAAAGTACTGCAGCCCGGCCAGGGCCTGGTAGGCCAGGCCTATCTGGAGCGGGACAGGATCTACCTGAAACAGGTGCCCGCCAGCTATGTGCACATTACCTCCGGCCTTGGAGAAGCCACCCCCCGTACCCTGTACATACAGCCCCTGATGGTAAATGAGGAAGTGATGGGCGTACTAGAGCTGGCCTCTTTCCAGGATTTTGAACCCCATGTGCAGGACTTTATCCAGAAAGTGAGCGAATCGGTGGCCTCGGCCATTGGCACCGCCCAGAACGGACGGCGCAACCAGCTGATCCTGGAGCAGTCGCAAACCCTGGCCGAGCAACTGCGGGCACAGGAAGAAGAGTTGCGCCAGAATACGGAAGAACTACAGGCCACCCAGGAAGAAATGCAGCGCCGTCTGCGGGAACTGGAAACCGAAAATGCTCAGCTGCGCAAAGCTACCCAGGCATAATGCCCGGCTTTTTGGGTCCGCGCCATTCAGAAAGTCGGTTCTTTGTGTAGATTTGTGAAAAAGCCCACCTGCATGCAGCCGGAAGAAGCCAGACACCGCATCGATACGCTTAAAGAGCAGATCAATTACTATAACGAGCAGTACTACCAGCACAATAATTCAGAAATTACGGATTACGAGTTCGATCAGCTGCTGGAAGAACTGGTAGGCCTGGAAGAGCAGTACCCTGACTTCCGCACGCCCCGACTCTCCTACCCAGCGAGTGGGCGGCACCATTACCAAGCAATTTCCTACGGTCTACCACCGCTATCCCATGCTCTCGCTGGGCAATACCTATAGTGAGGAGGAGCTGGCCGAATTTGATGCCCGGGTAGCCAAGGCCCTGGGCGACGAACCTTACGAGTATTTCTGCGAGCTGAAGTTTGATGGCGTTGCCCTTAGCCTCACCTATGAAGGGGGCATGCTGGTGCAGGGGGCTACACGCGGCGATGGGGTACGCGGCGATGATATTACCGCCAACGTACGCACCATCAAGACCATACCCCTGCGGGTAAAAGCCGAGGGCCTGCCCCAGAGCTTTGAGGTGCGCGGCGAAGCCTTTATGCCCCTGAGCTCCTTTACCCGCATCAACCGGGAGCGCGAAGCCCAGGGTGCCTCCCTGCTGGCCAACCCCCGTAATGCCACCTCCGGCACCCTTAAAATGCAGGATTCATCCATTGTGGCGCAGCGCCGGCTGGATTGCTTTGTGTATTCCATCATGAGCACCGATGCTGCCCTCAGCACCCATGCCGAGGGCATTGCCCTGCTGGAGAAGGCGGGTTTTAATGTATCCCCCACCTATCGCCTGTGCAAAAATATTAAACAGGTACTGGAGTACATCAGCGAATGGGAGTTCAAGCGCACCGAGCTGCCGCTGGAAACGGATGGCATTGTGATCAAGGTAAACGCCTGTCCCAGCAGGCCCGCCTTGGCTTTACGGCCAAAAGCCCCCGCTGGGCCATCGCCT
>NZ_AODQ01000125.1 GCF_000348925.1 Cesiribacter andamanensis AMV16
CAAAAAGCCCTTGCCTACGCTGGAGATAACATCCAGCAGGCTTAGCGACTCCAGCGCCTGAGCCCAGTATAGGGCAAAAGAAGTCTGGGAAAAGTAATTGGTGGCGATAAACGAGCCCAGCAGGGCTATGAAGTCGGCATAGATCACCAGAATAGGCACCATCAGGGCGGCTGCCGTAACCCGGCTCACCACCAGGTAGTTAAAGGGGTTGGTGCCCGATACTTCCATGGCATCGATCTGCTCGGTTACCTTCATGGAGCTTAGCTCGGCCCCAATGCTGGACCCCACCCGTCCGGCACAGATCAGGCCAGTGATCAGCGGCCCCAGGGAGCGCACAATGGCAATGGACACCAGCGAGGGCAGCCAGCTTTCGGCGCCAAACTCCAGCAGCGAGGGGCGGCTCTGGCGGGTAAACACAATGCCGGCAATCAGCCCGGTAAAGCCTACCAGCGCAAAGGTGCGCACCCCAATCTGGTACGACTGCCGCAGCACTTCCCGCGTTTCGTAGGGGGGCAGCACAGCACCTGCCAGCGCCCTTCCCACAAAGCGGTAGATGTTCGCCAGGTTGATTAAAAAGCTATTGAAACGGCTGCTTCGGCTAAGAAAAGGCAAAGGTGGTATGGCGTTAGATCGAACAAAAAATGGCTACCTCTCCTTAACCGGAAAGCCCTGCCTAAGGTTACGCTTTGCCAATAAAATGCCTGTTTTGTCCTGAAGCGGTCAGGCTATCTGTCACCATTGCCGGGCCTGCTTAGCAGGGCATAGTAAAGTGATAGGACGAGATGTGCATGCCCTGCCGGAAGTAAAAGCGGTGAGCCCCGTGGCGCCAGCTGCCCGAATCAAGCTGCAGATGGGCGCAGCCGCCCTCCCTGGCCTGCTGCAGCAGCCACTGAAACAGTTGCTCGCCCCAGCCACTGGAGCGCTCCTTTTCGGCCGTTACCAGATCATCTACATAGAGGATACGCCCGTGGGCCAGCATTTCCTGCAGGCGAAAGCCCGTTACGGCCCGCACGCTACCTTCTGCCTCAAGCGCCGCCAGCCGAAAGCCCTGTTCCTGCTGGCGCAGCACCTGCTGCACAAAGGGCTCTTCTGCCAGATGCGGGCGAAGTTCGTGCATTACGGCATGGCAGCGGCGAATGTCGGCTTCGCTGCGAGCTTCAAAAATATGGGAATTGGCCATACGTGTCCTGGATGTATCTGATAAACCCATTTTAGGGATACTATTCGCTTTCCGTTCCGCCAGTTGCTTGTTGGTGAAAACACCAACAGGGGAAAATTACCCATAGTGTAACATTACCGTTGCTCCACTATCTCCTACTTCATTTTCAATTTGTTTAAATATCCAGCTTCAATCCGGCTCTGAAGGGTAAGCTTTGTATCAAGACTGTCAATATCTTCCTTAGCGTTAGCAAATGCTAATAAATTGTTTGCATCATTGACAAAGCAATCATACTCATCATTAGCAATAAAGAATATATAATTATATACATCGAATAAGCGGTAGGATTTGTAACTGGCTCCTAAAAAGAGCATTTCATCCCTGCAGTACCAGAAACCTTGCCTGTCTGAGATTCTAGCATATCTATCCCAGATTGTTTGTTCAGCCTTAGTGTAGACAAAAGAGCCATTTTCATACAGAACAATCTTTTCAACTACCGAGCCTTTTCTACTAAATTCCCCCGCATACTTGCTTAAGGTAGTGCTATCACAATTAAGTGGCCCTATACCGGATGCTCCAGAGGTCTCGATACATTCAACAGGCATATCCTTTTTATGCACTGCATAGCTGCATGACATTAAAGCAGAAGTCAGCAGAATATATCCTAAAGATACTCTCATAACACTGCACAAAATAATGATGGAGGTTTCCCCTTGCTGGTGCTTTCACCAACAGGGGGAAGAGGTAATGCCCCTTCCTGTTGTTGGTGTTTTCACCAACAACACTGGCGTCCCTGTTCTCGCTTTGAAGTGGCTTGTTGGTGAAAACACCAACAAGGGGGAGCTTACAGTAACGACAACCCGCCCTTATTTCACTCCACCCCTTCCTCCTCGCCGATCAGGCGCCTGAGGATCTTCTGGGCGGCCAGGGCAATCACAGTACCGGGGCCGAATACCTCGGCTACGCCCGCCTGGTAGAGAAAGTCATAGTCTTTGGCGGGAATTACCCCGCCGGCCACTACCATTATATCCTCCCGGCCCAGGCTGCGCAGCTCTTCGATCAGTTGGGGGACCAGCGTTTTGTGGCCGCCGGCCAGACTGCTGGCGCCTACCAGGTGCACATCGTTTTCGGCGGCCTGCCGGGCTACCTCGGCCGGGGTCTGGAAGAGCGGACCAATGTCTACATCAAAACCCAGGTCGGCAAAGGAGGTGGCAATTACCTTGGCGCCGCGGTCGTGCCCGTCCTGTCCCATTTTGGCGATCATGATACGGGGGCGGCGGCCCTCCAGCTGCGCAAACTGGTCGGCCAGGGCTTTGGCCCGGAGAAAATTGTCATCTTCCCGGGCTTCGCTGCTGTATACGCCGCTGATGGCCCGCACCTGGGCTTTGTGGCGGCCAAAGGCTTTTTCCATGGCATCGGATATTTCGCCCAGGGTCGCACGAACCCGGGCGGCTACTACGGCCAGCTCCAGCAAATTGCCTTCACCGGTCTGGGCACAGTGGGTGAGGGCTGCCAGGGCATCCTGCACCTGGGCCTGGTTGCGGGTGGCGCGCAGCTCGGCCAGGCGGCGCAGCTGCGCTTCCCGTACGGCGGCATTGTCTACCTCCAGCAGCTCCAGCTCGGAGGCCTCATCGGTCTGGTACTGGTTTACCCCCACAATTACATCCCGCCGGGCATCAATGCGGGCCTGCTTGCGGGCGGCTGCTTCTTCAATGCGCATTTTGGGAAGGCCGGTCTCTATGGCTTTGGCCATGCCGCCCAGCTGCTCCACTTCTTCTATCAGGGTCCAGGCCTTGTGGGCCAGCTCCTGGGTAAGGCTTTCTACATAGTAGCTGCCGGCCCAGGGGTCTATGGCGCGGGTAATGGCGGTTTCGTCCTGCAGGTAGAGCTGCGTATTGCGGGCAATGCGGGCACTGAAGTCGGTGGGCAGGGCAATGGCCTCGTCCAGCGCATTGGTGTGCAGGCTCTGGGTGCCGCCAAAGGCCGAGGCCAGGGCTTCCACACAGGTGCGCACCACATTATTAAAGGGGTCCTGCTCGGTAAGGCTCCAGCCGCTGGTCTGGCTGTGGGTGCGTAGGGCCATGCTCTTGGGATTCTGCGGATTGAACTGCTTTACTATTTTTGCCCAGAGCATGCGGGCGGCCCGCATTTTGGCAATTTCCATAAAGTGGTTCATGCCAATGGCCCAGAAAAAGCTCAGGCGGGGCGCAAAATTATCGACCGGGATGCCGGCGGCTATGCCGGTGCGCAGGTACTCCAGGCCATCGGCCAGGGTGTAGGCCAGCTCAAGATCGGCGGTGGCGCCAGCCTCCTGCATGTGGTAGCCCGAGATGGAAATGGAGTTGAAGCGCGGCATCTTCTGCGAGGTGTATTTAAAGATGTCGGCAATGATGCGCATGCTGGGCTCGGGCGGATAAATATAGGTGTTGCGCACCATGAACTCCTTGAGGATATCGTTCTGAATGGTACCGCTGAGCTGCTCGGGGGCTACCCCCTGTTCTTCGGCAGCCACGATAAAAAAGGCCATAATGGGAATAACGGCCCCGTTCATGGTCATGCTTACCGACATCTGGTCCAGCGGAATGCTGTCGAAGAGAATCTTCATGTCCAGCACCGAATCAATGGCCACGCCGGCCTTGCCCACATCGCCTACCACGCGGGGGTGGTCGGAGTCGTAGCCGCGGTGGGTGGCCAGGTCAAAAGCCACGCTGAGGCCCTTCTGGCCGCCGGCCAGGTTGCGGCGGTAAAAGGCGTTGCTTTCCTCGGCCGTGCTAAAGCCGGCATACTGGCGGATGGTCCAGGGGCGGCTCACATACATGCTGGCATAGGGCCCGCGCAGGTAGGGCGGCAGGCCGGCGCCAAAGCGCAGGTGTTCCAGCCTACCCATCCCCTCAGGCGCATAGCTCCCCTGTATGGCAATGCCCTCGGGCGAGGCCCAGGCGGTAGGCGACGGGGCGGGGGCCTGCGGTGCGGCAGTGGCCAACTTCGATAGATCTATTTTAGAGAAATCAGGCTTCATGAGAGGCAAAAATCTGGTCTTGAACTTCGGTTAGCAGCGCTACGGCATTGGATTTCAGGTGAATGAACCCATCCAGTGCGGCCTGCTTTACATCGGGCGCCAGCAGCTCAGGATTGCCTGCCACCAGCAATACGCCGCCAAACTGCTGCCGTACACTGTCGGCTATGGAAATGGCCTGCTGGTTATAATCATCATCTGCAGCGCAGAGCACCACAATATCGGGCTGCAGCTCGCCCAGCCTTAGGGCTACAGCTTCCTGCTGCCTGTTAAAAAGGATAGGCATTGACTGGATGCCGGCAATGCCCAGAAAATCGGTCGCAAAGCTGGCACGGGCACTGCGCAGCAGGGGGTCGCCCCATTGCAGCAGCACGGCCAGCGGCAGGCGCCCCTCCCGCTGGCGGAAGCCCTCGGTACGGCAGCGCAGGTCTTCGATGGCATCGGCCTGGCCCTGCTGACGCAGCAGGCGCTTGGTGACCTTGCCCGGAGCTTCGGCCTGGGGCAGGCAAAGGGCCTCGGCAGGGTTGCTATACGCATTGACCCCTACCACCCGCTGCCGGCGGGTGCTAATGGCCTCCAGCCGCTGGATGCGGATAGCATTAATACGGTCGTGCAGGCTGCCACTCTCTACTACCTTGGCATAGCCCCCCTCTTTTTCGAGCTCCAGAAACAGGCGCCAGCTCTCCTGCACCAGCTTTTGGGTAAGTATTTCGGGATAATACGCGCCGGCTACCGGATCCTGTACCTTGCCCAGATAGGCTTCTTCCTGCAGAATGGTGCTCACATTGCGGGCCATGCGCAGCGAGAAGGCATCGGGCTGTTTCAGCAGGGCATCGTGCGGCACAATGCTCAGGGCATTGCAGCCCCCCAGAATGCCGCTCATGGCCTCGGTGGTATTGCGCAGCAGGTTGGTATTGCTATCCAGGCGGGATTTGGACCAGCGGCCCGTCTGGGCATGAACAAACAGCTGCTCCGGCCGAAACCCCTCTACCCCATAGGCACCTGCAATCTGCCCCACCAGCAGGCGCAGGGCCCGCAGCTTGGCAATCTCCACAAAATAGCGGCTGCCCAGCGAAACGGAATAGCCCAGGCTCTCAAAGGCCTCCTGCGGACTGATGCCTCTATCCGTAAGGCGGTGCAGGTACTCTACGGTAAGGCTCAGCAGGCAGGCAAGCTCCTGGCTGGCGCTGGCGCCCGAGTTATGAAAGATGCGGCTGTCCAGCATCAGCCCTTTAAAGTGCGGATAGCGCCGGGTGGCCAGTACGGCCCGCTCCAGGCTGGCCATGTTGTCATTATCCATAAGCCCAAGCTCGGGCAGGCGGCCCAGGGGGTCCTGCACCAGAAAGCCCTGCAGCTGCCCGGGGGCCAGGCCCTGGGCCATCACCAGCTGCAGATAGGCTTCGATAAGCTCGGCGCCAAACTCCTGTACCCGAAAAGCCACCGCACAATGCTCCAGCAGCACCCCCTGTAGCAGGCGGTTTACAAAGGCCGGCATGTCGGCTACTCGGGCATGGGGGGTGAGATCAAAGTACAAGCCGGTGGCCCCACCGTTGAGCGCCTCCAGCGCCTGGGCATTGGCCTGGGCCACATCCTTTACCAGCAGCAGCTGCATGTTGGTCCACTGCCGGGCCTCGCCAGGCCGGGCCTCGCCAGGCCGGGCATCCCCCTGGGAGGAGGCAGGGACCCCTAGGGGAGCAGATGTCAGGTCGTCGGCGGTGTAGTAGGGATCCAGCGAAAAGCCTTCGGGCAGGGTCCAGCGCAGGCTGTCCAGGGGTTTTCCCTTCAGCTCCTGGGCCAGCTGTTTTTCCCAGGCCTGCTTAGGGGTTGGATCAAAATCTGAAAAAAGAAGATGCATGCCGCTCAATACTGAAGTTTAAGGTAAAGTTAGCTTAATTTGTAGTGGATTATCAACCAGCGCCTTATTTTTAGGCCTTTCTGCCGCTATGCCCAACCGATCCAGACCCCTGCCGCTTATTTTTCTCTGGCTTGCCAGCAGCCTTTTGCTCTCCTGCGGCGGCAGCCAGGTGCTGGCCCCTCAGTATGTAGCCGAGCAGCCAAATGCCCTGGCTGTAGACAGCCTGTTGCAGCCCGATGCCGCTACACTGGCCTACATACAGCCCTACAAGCTGCAGATCGATTCGCTTATGAATCAGGTGATTGGCCAGGCCGCCCGGGAACTTCCCAAGGGAGAGATTGAATCGCCGCTGGGCAACTTTGTGGCCGACCTTATTGAAGAAAGTGTGCGGGCCAGCTCCTCGGCCGGCGTGGATATGGGTGTAATCACTACAGGGGGTGTACGCATTCCGCTGCCAAAGGGTCCGCTTACACGCGGAGATATTTTTGAGCTGATGCCCTTTGAAAATATGCTGCAGGTGCTGGAGCTGAGCGGTGAGCAGACCCTGCGCCTGTTTGAGCATGCCGCCCGGGTAAAGAACCTGGCCATCTCCAACAGCCAGCTGCTGGTGCGCGGGGGGCAGATCGAACGCATTACCATCGGCGGCAAGCCTTTTGATCCGGCCAAAACCTACCGCATTGCTACCTCCGATTACCTGGCTGGCGGCGGCGACCATCTGGGCATGCTCAAGGAAGCCCGGGTACTGGAATACACCGATATTCTGCTCCGGGATGCCATTGTGGCCAAAATACAGGCCCTGCAGGCGCAGGGGCTGGCTGTAGATGCCCGGGTAGAAGGCCGGGTGATCATCGAATAAGTTTTTTACCACCTCAATCAATACTTCGCCCATGCAGCGCAGGGAGTTTATACGGAAAGCAGGCCTGGCTACAGGCGCTCTGGCCACCCTTGGCCCGGCCCTGGCCGATGCCCGGCCCAGGGAGCAGCGCCTCACCATTCTGCATACCAATGATATGCACAGCCGCATAGAGCCGTTTCCTTCCGACGGGCGCCGCTGGGAGGGCCTGGGCGGCATGGCCCGGCGCCTGACGCTCATTGAGCGCATCCGCAGCCAGGAGGAGCATGTGCTGCTGCTGGATGCAGGCGATATCTGGCAGGGCACCCCCTACTTCAACTTCTTTAACGGCGAGCTGGAGTTTACCCTCATGAGCCGCATGCGCTATGATGCCGCCACGCTGGGCAACCACGATTTTGACATTGGCCTGGAGGGCCTGGCCGCCCAGCTGCCCAATGCCAGCTTTCCGTTCCTGACGGCCAACTATGATTTTTCTGACACCATTCTAAAAGGCAAGTTCCCCCCCTATAAGGTCTTCCAGAAGGGGGGCATCCGCGTGGGCGTATTCGGGCTGGGCATTCAGCTAAAGGGCTTGGTGGCCGATGCCCTGTTTGCCCAGACCCGTTACCTGGATCCGGTAGCCGTAGCCCGGGAAATGGTGCAGGAGCTGCGCAGCCAGGGCTGCCACCTGATCATCTGCCTGTCACACCTGGGCCTGGAATATGAAAGTACCAAGATCTCCGACATGCGGCTGGCCAGCCAGGTAGAGGGCATTGACCTGATCATAGGCGGGCATACCCATTCCTTTCTGGAAGAGCCCCGCCGCGTAGTGAACCCGGCAGGCCAGGAAGTTTTAATAAACCAGGTGGGCTGGTCTGGCGTATACCTCGGCAGGCTTGATTACCGCTTTGATGGCCGGGGCCGCACCACCGACATCAGCTGGCAAACCATGCCAATAGACCGCTCTCTGCAACTGAGTTGAATTTTCCGGTGCCAACGCTAGATTCTCCCCTAGGGAGCGATTTGCTCAATGCTAATTTTCCGAGGAAGCCCCAAGTGCCTGTTGCATATTGAGGATTCTTACGTAACTTTAAAACCCTGTTTTTCCGCAGCCAAAGCCCTGTTAGCGAATGCAACAAAATTGCTACACTGTATGGTCTAGTTGTCTGGAGCTCATCCGGGAGCACACGAACGAACAGTCTTTTAAGACCTGGTTCGCCCCTATTGTGCCCATGAGCCTGGATAATCATGTGCTGACAATTCAGGTACCCAGCCAGTTTTTTTACGAATGGCTGGAAGAGAACTATGTGCACCTGCTCAAGCAGGCCATCATGCAGCAGCTGGGCCCCCAGGGCAGGCTGCAGTACTCGGTTATTGTAGACCGGGGCAACGAGCAGTACCAGCCCAAAACCGTTAGCCTGCCGGCCATGAAGCAGCACGCCCGCCAGCCAGCAGGCGCCGGCGTAAATGGCAACGGCTACGAGCCCGACTACAAAAGCCCCTTTGCGCTGCGGGCCATTGACGAGATGCAACAAAAATCGCATCTCAACCCCAATTACTCCTTTGTTACCTACATTGAGGGCGATTGTAACCGCCTGGCCCGCTCGGCCGGCCTCGCGGTAGCGGAGCGCCCCGGCGCTACCTCATTTAACCCCCTGATGATCTATGGGGGCGTGGGCCTTGGCAAAACGCACCTGGTGCAGGCCATTGGCAACGAGATCAAGCACGGCTTCCATGATAAGTTTGTGCTCTATGTAACTTCCGAGAACTTTACCAACCAGTTCATAGAAGCGCTCAAGGGTAACAATGCCCAGAGCTTCAGCAACTATTACCTGCAGGTAGATGTGCTCATTATCGATGATGTGCAATTTTTGAGCGGCAAGGAAAAGACCCAGGAAATCTTTTTCCACATCTTTAACCACCTGCACCAGAGCGGCAAGCAGATCATCATGACCTCCGACTGCCCTCCCCGGGAGCTGAAAGGGCTGCAGGAGCGCCTGCTCTCCCGCTTTAAGTGGGGACTTACGGCCGATCTGCAGGCGCCCGATCTGGAAACGCGCATGGCCATTATTCAGCGCAAGATGGAGGCCGATGGCATCTATATCCCCACCGAGGTGGTAGAATACCTGGCCAACAGCGTAGATACCAACATGCGGGAGCTGGAAGGGGTACTGGTTTCCCTGCTGGCGCATGCCTCACTCAACCGCCGCAACATTGACCTGGAGCTGGCCAAAGCTACCCTGCAGAACATTGTGCAGGAGATCGACACCGAGGTAAACATCGATTACATCCAGAAAACGGTATCGGCCTATTTTAGCATTACGCCCGACCAGATGAAGGGCAAGAGCCGCAAACGCGAGTTTGTGGTAGCCCGTCAGGTGGCCATGTATTTTGCCAAAGAATACACCACCCACTCGCTAAAATCCATAGGGGCGCACTTTGGCGGCCGGGACCACAGTACCGTTATTCATGCTGTGCAGGCGGTAAACGACCTGATGGAAACCGACGGCAAATTTAAAGCCTCTGTGCTGGAGCTTACCAAAAAACTCAAAAGCAAAGTAGCTGCTTAAGCAGGCAGCCGCCTCTCTGTTCCGTATTTCCGTACTGCATTACCCTCTTCAGGCCTTCTTCATGGGGCAGGTACTAATGCCAAAAAGGGCATAAAGTGGGCAAAAAGCCAGCAGGCTGGTAAGCACAAACACCCCGGCAAGCACCAGCAACACAATGGCCCAGGTGCCGCTAAGCAGGTTGGTTACATAAAGAACGCCAATTAGTGCCGCCACAATCACCCGGATTGTCCGATCGGCAATGCCCATATTCTTTTTCATGTCCGTATTTGTTTAGAGCTTGCCAGCAAAGGGCTGCACAGCGGCCATAGCTGCACGCCCCCCGAAGGAGAGCTGTACCGGAGCCGCCCGCAGGGGTCTTTACCAGCCTTAGCCTAAAGCTAGGGGCTTTTTGCAGCGCCATCAGTGACTTTTATCACACTCCAGAAAGATCTTGAGCCCCCTGAAGCGCATGCTGCTGGGCCGGCACTGCGGCGCTGCACATCAGAAAGATCAGGGAACTTCTACTCCCGCCCCCTTTTGCAAGAGGCCGCGTCAACGATTGCAGCGAATTATTGCTACAGAAGCTTGAAATACAGCAGATTATTGCTTCTCTTGATTCTTTGAACCTATCCACCTTGCCTATGTCCCAATCACTGGAAGCGCTGCGCCGGCAGATCGATGCCATCGACGACCAGCTCCTGGAGCTGCTCAACAGCCGCATGCAAATTGTAAAAGAGGTAGGCCGCCTCAAAAAGGCGCAGAATACCGTAATATACCGGCCCGAGCGGGAAAAGCAGATCCTTGAGCGGCTGCAGCAAAAAACCGCCGGCCTGCTAAACCGCCAGGCGCTGGAAGCCATTTTTCTGGAGATCTTTGCGGCCAGCCGCACCCTGGAGCTACCCGAAAAAGTGGCCTACCTGGGGCCCGAAGGTTCCTTTACCCATGCCCTGGCTGAGAGCCGCTTTGGCGCCATGAGCGAGTATTTTCCGCTGCCTACCATTGCTACGGTATTTGAGGCAGTGCAAACCGGCAAGGCCCGTTTTGGGGTAGTTCCCATTGAAAACAACCAGGAGGGGGTAGTAGGCGAAACCATGGACAGCCTGGAGCGCTTTGAGCTGAAGATTGTGGCAGAAGCTGCACAGCCCATCCATTTCTGCCTGGCCAGCACGGCCGATAGCATCCGCACCATTCGCAAGCTCTACTCCAAAGACATTGCCTTTCGGCAGTGCCGCAGCTTTATGGCCAAATACCTGGCGGATCAGGAGGTGGAGATTGTGCCGGTAAACTCTACCTCGGAGGCCGCCCGCCTGGCCCTGCAGGAAGGAGCCCAAACCGCTGCCCTCTGCTCAGTGGTAGCCGCCAAGCTCTACAAGCTGCCAGTGCTATTTGAAAATGTGGAGGACGCTGATAACAACATAACCCGCTTTCTGATTCTGGCAAAGGATTTTGTAAACCAGAAGGGACCGGAAGACAAAACCACCATACTGGCCAAGCTGCCTGATACACCCGGTAGCCTGGCGGGTTTTCTGCAGGATTTTTACACCAGGGGTATTAACCTCACTAAAATAGAGAGCAGGCCCATCAGGGGCAACAGGGGCTTTGCTGCCTGGTTTTACATTGAGTTTGAGGGGCACCGGGACGATGCATCCGTGCAGGAGCTGTTTTCACTCTATGCCGACCGGCTGATCTGGCTGGGGAGTTATGCCAAGATGTTGTGACATGCATGTTCTGGAAAAGAAAAGCCCGTTACAGAACTGCAACGGGCTTTTTTCAAAAAGATAATGCTATGGTTAATAGCGGTGCTGCACTGCAGCTCGCTAATTAATAACGACGCTTGTTGTCACCCCAGCTGCCGCCACCGCTGTTTGAGCGTGGAGGACGAGCCTCTTTAGGACGAGCTTTGTTCACAACGATAGTGGCGTTGTCAAACTGTGACTCGTTTAGTTCATCGATGGCGTTCTGTGCTTCGTCATCGTTAGGCATTTCTACGAAACCAAAACCTTTAGATTTGCCGGTTTCGTGGTCGGTAACGATCTTAACAGAGCTTACTTCACCAAACTCTTCGAACAGTTGACGAAGGCTTTCCTCTTTCGTCTTGAAATTCAATTTTGCTACGAAAATGTTCATCACTTATAATGTTGTACTGAATAAATAATTGACAAAGGTGTTTTGGGAGCTAAATAAAACTTAGAGGATAAGACTTACCTGCTATGCAAAAAATCCCTGTCAATCGTAAGCAAGTTAATTATATTTTCCGGATTTCCTCTTACTTTTTATTTTTTATGCAAATCCTTTCCAGAGAATCCTTAGTACAAACGCAAATAAAGGGGGCTTGTTTAGGGCTGAGCCCTCTTTTTCTTTAAATAAAGCAACATTATTTTTTGTTTGCAAGTGCTGCTGCTGGTGCTTTCAGGGGCGCAGCATCTAACAGTTGCTGCCCGTCCATCTGCTGGCAGCGGGCCTGCACGCCCAGGGCCGCCGCCCGCTGCTGCATAGTTGCTACCATAGAAGGGGTGATATCGGAGGCCTCAATCTCGCATCCGGCAGGCAGTAGTTCCAGATCAAGGCCGGTACCCCCGCCTACCAGCAGCACCCGACTGCCGGGCGCCAGCGGCAGCAGGGCAATAGCCTTGCGCCTGGAGTGCGAAACAGCCTGCCGATCCGGTCATAGACAGGGGTGTACAGGGTGTAGCGAATGCGGTTCCAGCGGTTGGTATTGATCATGGGTGTGAAATTCCGGCAACGTTTCGGGATCTGAAAGCACCCTCCCTCCTCAAAGCCTGCTCTCACCCGATAAAATCACACTGTTTTGCATGCTATTATGAGCATAATTAAGACCCCGCCGCTCACTTCCTGAATTGCATTATACACTCATAACCAGCCGAATATATTTGTCATGAGTACATTAATTTTAATATAAAATTGAAACATCCTAAGCCATGCTCGTATAATACTAAGCTTTATTACATCAAATTTTTATGTAGTATTTAAATTTTTTATTATGAGATTCATACCAACACGCATACACGGTATGCTCGATTACCTGATGGGAGCCTTGCTGATAGCGTCTCCCTGGATTTTCGTATTTTGCCCGAGGCGGAGCCGAAACCTGGGTGCCCGTGATTCTGGGCGCCGGTGTAATCCTCTATAGTATCTTTACCGATTATGAACTGGGCGCCGTTAGACGGATCTCCATGCGCACCCACCTGTGGCTGGATATTCTGGGCGGTGCCTTCCTGGCCGTTTCACCCTGGCTGTTTGATTTTAACGAATGGGTTTACATGCCGCACCTGCTGTTGGGTCTGGCCGAAGTTGGCGCAGGTATCTTTACCAGAACTACCCCTGACCGTGCCCCCGTGCATACACCGGTACATGAGGGAGACAGAGCCCGTGCTGGCTATACCGATCGGGCAGATCTGAACAACAGCACAGCGGCTTCCCGTCCGCCCATGGGGTCCAATGCTGAAACCAGAACCCGTACCGAAAGCGATCGTATCCGAAAAGATCTGTAAAATAGAGCTATAACTAAACTGTATATGGTTCTGCTGTAGCAGTAGCTGCAGCACAAACAAAACATGAGTCATCCCGAATTTTAGAGAAAACTTATTTTTAATAAAAACGGCCTCTGAAATTATTCAGGGGCCGTTTTTATTATCTAGAGTCGTCTTTGCGATGGAGCGGGGGGCGCCCCCCGTAGCGGAAGAAGCAATCTGGTTACTCTATGCTTGGATGCCAGATTCCTTCGCCACCGAGGCCCGGTGGTACCTCCTCGGAATGACGAGCCTCTAGAAGCAAAAA
>NZ_AODQ01000126.1 GCF_000348925.1 Cesiribacter andamanensis AMV16
CCCGGTCCAGAACAGCAGAGCGGGCAAAAAACCTGCCACACACCAGATGATGCGGGTAAGCAGGCCACCAAACTCGCCAAAGTGGACGGGCAGCAGCCACCTGGCGGTAAGAGCAGCCCCCGCGGAAGTTTATCCGGATGCTGCTCTCCCAGCAGCTCCCCGCTGGTAGGATGCAGCCCAATGAAGATCCGGGTATCCGGTCCGGCATGCACCTCCCGGTATCTTTGATAGGAAAAGGTAATCATCCCCTGCGCATCCCGGCTCATCCACAGGTTGCGCCGGTGGTAATGCGGATAATACGCATCCATGTGTGCAAGTGCCTGTTGCACTGTGAGAAAGACCTCTTCGGAACCGGTATCCTGAAGGGGTAGCTCCCAGATAGTGGGGGGCGCCGGCGCTGAGAAGCTAAGCTTGTCGATGAGCCACTGCAGTTCAGTACCATAGGTAAAAAAGGCGCCTGTAAATCCCATCAGAAAAAGGGGCAGGAAAAAGTAAAAGCCGCTTACGTTGTGCAAATCGTAATTGCGCCGCTTGGGGGAAGCTTTCCATTTGATGCGGAAACTGGAGTTGAGCCTGCCCCTTACCCGGGGCCACCACAGGTAGAGGCCTGTGGTAAGCATAAAGAGGCAAAAGATGAGTGAAGCCGTAGCGGTTATGTAGTAGCCAACATCCCCCAGGGTAAGGGACATATGCAGGTCCAGCAGAAAGGCAAAAAAGGTAGTGCCAAACTGCGGGTCATCCGCCAGAATTACAGCCCTGCTTTGATCAAAAAAATACCAGCGCTCATCGCCAAAGAGCTTAAACATATAGGTATCCCGCCCCCGCTGGGGCCATTGCAGGCTTTCGATCTGTCCGCCGCTCAGCTGCTCGATGGCACTTGCAAGGTGTATATCATCCGCATATACGCTGGTAGGCCCCTGCATCTGGTAGGTAGAGGCACTGAACAGCCGGCTGAGCTCCGGCTCAAATACATAGAGCGAACCGGTAATGCCCACTACCGAGATGATCAGGCCTGAGAGCAGCCCCAGCCATAGGTGGATGTAAAGAATCAGTTTTCGCATATAAAATAAAGCGAAGCGGAAGAAGCTTCTACGCTCATCCGCCTCGCAGTTCTGGCGCTGCTTAAAATTTAACGGCCACCGACAGCAGGGCCCTTCTTACCCAGAGGGGTTCGTATACCCCATAGGAGCCGGTATAGCCAATGTTGTTGGTGAAATTGGTAACATTCAGGCGGGTACTTAGCTGCTTATAGGTATAGCCAATGGAAGCATCCATGCTGTGGTAGGCGGCTACCAGTTCCTCGGGATTGTTTGCAGTAGAGAGGTAAAAACGGTCTTTTACAAAGAGTCCGTAGCCCAGCTCCAGCCCCTTAAGGCGGCGCTGAAAGGCATAGTTGGCCCACAGGCTTCCGCTGTTGCGGGCGTTACCTTCCAGCTGGCGGCCGCTTTCGTAGGCTGGGTCTTCTACCACATAGGCATCGATGTAGGCATAGGTGGCATTGAGGGTGAGGCCCGGCAGGGGTTGGCCGTTCAGGTCCAGCTCAAGGCCCCTGCTTTGGTGGTGCCCGCCCTGGTAGGTCGCCCATCCCCCTTGGCCCGTCCAGGAGATGTAGTCAATGGTGGGCTCTGTAGGCGCATCAATCCAGTTGTATACATTTCGCTTGTTGAGCTGAAATGCCGACAAGGTAATGCCCAGGCGGTTATTGGCCAGGCTGCTCTTCAGACCTACTTCCAGCTGCGAGGCATCAGTGGGTGAAATCTGAAGGCTGGGGTCAATCCAGTCGTTTCCGTTCATTTCATACGACTGGGAGTAGGAGCCATAGAGCGAGAGTACCTCCAGTGGCTTGTACACCAGGCCTATTCGGGGGCTGATGGGGGTATTCAGGGCATTGGTGTGGCCGGCCGGCGCATCTTCCGGTTGCAGGTACTTTTCTCCCTGCCGGGTAAAGTTAAAGCGCAGGCCCAGCAGCAGCTGCAGTTTTTCATCCAGGGTAGCCAGCTGGTCCTGTACATAGAGGCCGCTGCGCTGATAGAAACTCTCAAAAGTAGACCAGCGCATGGGGTCGGCAATCATCCGGGCCTCGCCATAACGGGGCGCATAGATGTTAATGGTGGTATTCAGCAGCTCATCTACCCCTTCGGTCCACTGGCCGCCATTGTACATATGCTCGGCCCCCAGCAAAACCTGGTGGCGGATACGCCCCGTAGTAAACTCTCCCATCAGGTCCAGATTGGCGCCATAGCCCTTCCACCACTGGTGAAAAAAGTACTGGGTGCGGGCCAGGTTACCTGCCTCATCAGGTTCTCCGCTGAAATAGAGGTTAAAGGGCGAGCGGGTGGTGTGCGAATAGTAAAGCTGGTTGCGAAGCGTCCAGGTGCCGCCCAGGCGGTAGCTAAGGGTAGAAAACAGATTGCGCTCGCCAAAGCCGTAGGTGGCATTGGGCTCGCCCAGAAAGGTAGATACGGGTAGGCGCTTTACCCCCTCAAAGGTGCCGTCGGGGGAGACAATGCCCGGATCGCCGGTGCGCTGGTCCTGCTTGTAGAGCCCCTCGATATTCCAGCTTAGCTTGGGGGTGATGTGCCAGGTAAAGGCGGGCGCCAGCATTACAGTTTCGTTGTTCACCACATCGCGGAAACTGTTGGAACGCTCATAGGTAGCGTTGAGGCGGTAAAGAAGCGTTTCCTTTTCATTTACCGGCCCTGAAATATCCAGCGTGGGCCTGAGGAGGCCATACTCCCCTACTTTCAGTTCAAAGCGCCGGTACTGGTAGTTGAGCGGTTTTTTGGTTACAAAGTTCATGATGCCGCCCGGGGCCACATCGCCATAGAGCACCGAAGCAGGACCTTTGAGTACTTCTACCTGCTCGATATTGTCGTTGTGGTGATGGCCCATGTTCCAGATAAACATGCCATTTCGGCGAAAATTGCTCCAGTTGTTCATCCAAAAACCGCGGGAGTTGAGGTAGAGATAGCCCCCGTTGTAGGTGCCGGTTACCGTAAGCCCGCTGATGTTCTTAATGGCATCCCGGGTATCAATGATCTGCTGCTGCAGCATCAGCTCTTTGTCAACAATCTGGATGGAGATGGGGATGTTTCCAGGGGGGTAAGGGTCTTGGTTACCGTAGAGGTTCTACGCTGCTGCCCCATCACCACTACCTCGCCAAGCGCCGTGGCCGATTCCAGCAGGCTCAGGTTTACGTCCTGGTTTTCCCCTTCCTGTAGCAGAATGGCTTTTTCTACCGGCTGTATGCCCACAAAAGAAGCCACCAGGGTCTGTGGCCCCAGCGGAGCATTAAGAATGACAAAATAGCCCCGCTGATCGGTAGCCGTGCCAATGGTAGTGCCCTTGTTGTAGACATTCACAAATTCGGCAGGCTTTCCGTCCGAGCTGCTTACTGTTCCGGTGATGGTAGTAGATTGGGCAAGAACTGCACTATAAAAGAGGCTTAAAATAGCTGTAAACAATACTTTCATGTAGCAATGGTTGATTTGATGGTTCAAACCTACTATTTAGACTAATTCTAAACAACACTATTTAGAACAATTCTAAAAAACTTAACATTGCAGGAGGAGAGTACCCAGAGGGGCCATTTGGTTTTGGACCACCCAATGAGGGATTCAGCTACAGAACTGCACTTTTCTAAAGCGAGCGCTGGTATCATTTTCGGCCTGCCGGCAGCCTGCCTTTAATACAAAAGAAGCGCCGGAGTACATACCCCGGCGCTTCTGGCTCTTGCTAATGATAGTGCTGCTTACAGCTTCCGCAGCTTCTTCATCTCCTCCCGGCTGGCTTCCCTGATGCTGATGGCTACCCCGCCGCCGGCGGCCAGCTGCTGCTTCAGACGGCTTTTGGAGGTAACCAGCACCTGGCGGATGGTATAGCTTTGCTCGTTTTTCTGCCAGCTGGCATCTTTGCCATCGGCATAAATAGTGGCTACATAGGTTTTGCCGGCAGGCAGGTAGTTGAAGGGGATCTGGGCCTGGCGGGCGTTCTCATCGGTAATACCCCCTACATACCACTCATTTTTGCCTTTGGCCTTGCGGGCTATGGTTACATAATCGCCGGGCTCGGCTTCCAGTACCCAGGTATCATCCCAGTCTATGGCCACCTCTTTGATGAACTGGAAGGCGTCCATAAAGCGGCTGTAGTTCTCGGGCATGTCGGCCGCCATTTGCAGAGGGCTGTACATGGTGACATAATAGGCCAGCTGCTTCACCAGGGTGGTGTTTACGCGCTGGTTGCTGCCGGTGCCATAGTGCGAGAGGTCCAGCTGAAAGATGCCGGGGGTATAGTCCATAGGGCCGCCCATCAGGCGGGTAAAGGGCAGAATGGTGGTATGATCAGGGGCCAGGCCGCCCATGGACTCAAACTCGGTGCCGCGGGCCGACTCCTGTGCCAGCCAGTTGGGGAAGGTGCGGTGCAGGCCGGTGGGGCGCACGGCCTCGTGGCTGTTGATCATGATCCCATACTCGGCCGCCGTGCGGGCTACATGGATGTAGTGGTTTACCATCCACTGCCCATCATGGTGCTCGCCGCGGGGAATGATCTTGCCCACATAGCCGGTTTTTACAGAGGTATACCCATTATCCTTCATAAACTGAAAGGCAGGGTGCAGGCGGCGCTCATAGTTGGTGGCCGAGCCGGAGGTTTCATGGTGCATCATGATCTTTACCCCTTTGGATTCGGCATAGGTCTTCAGCTCCTGCACATCAAAATCGGGATAAGGGGTTACGAAGTCGAACACATTTTCTTTCCACTTGCCGAACCAGTCTTCCCAGCCCACATTCCAGCCTTCTACCAGCACGGCATCAAAGCCATGCTCGGCGGCAAAATCCAGATATTTCTTTACGTTTTCTACCGTAGCGCCATGGCGGCCGCTGGGGGTAAACTGGCTGAAATCATCTTCCAGCGTTACGTTGGTTTCGGTGCTGTAGGCCCAGGTGCTTTTGCCGGCCACAAAAAATTCCCACCAGACGCCCATGTACTTTACGGGTTTGATCCAGCTCACATCTTCGTAGGCGGTAGGCTCGTTGAGGTTCAGGATCAGGCGGGAGGCCAGAATGTCGGTGGCCTTGTCGCTCACCACTATGGTACGCCAGGGGGTCTGGGCATTGGTTTGCAGGTAGCCTTTATTGCCTACGGCATCGGGCACCAGGTGCGATTTCATGTTGAAGTTTTTAGCATCTACCTCCAGCTGCATGGCCGGGTAGTTGATGAGCGCCGCCTCGTGAATGTTGATGTAGAGCCCGTCGGCCGATTTCATCATGGAAGGGGTCTGTACGGCTGGCACCCCCTTGATGGGGTGCTGGGCATGCACCTCGTGGGTGGCCTTTTCCATCAGGCCGGGGATCTGCGAAAGTTGGGAGGTCTGGTAAGCGTACTCGTTGGTATCGTAATCACCGGGAATCCAGAAGATCTTGTGATCGCCGGCCAGGTTAAACTCCGTATGCTCCTCCTTTACAATAAAGTAGTGCAGCTGCTCCTGGCGCGGAAACTCGTAGCGGAAGCCCAGGCCATCATTGAACAGGCGGAAGCGGATGCGGATCTGCCGTCCCTGCTGGGCCTCCTGGCGCAGGGTGACCAGCAGCTCGTTGTAATGATTGCGAATGCTTTTCTGCTCGCCCCAGATGGGTTCCCATTGTTCATCTACAGTAGTCTGCTCTGTATTGGCAAGGGTAAAGCCCTCCATGAAGTGGGGTACATCGGCACTCTCCAGCCCAAGGCGGCTGGTGCGGATCACCGGCTTGTTTTTGTAGGTGAGCTGGTAGGTGGGCACGCCCCCTTCCTGCAGCGTAAACTGCAGGCTTAGATTTTTATCGGGAGACGTAAGCGTTTGGGCCTGTATACTGAATGCGAGTGCGGTACTTAGCATCAGGCAGAAGAGGAAGCCAATCCTCTGGCGAAAATAGCCAACAGGCGTTGGGTTGCTAGCTCGGATCATGAGGTGTTTTAGGTTGGTTATCAATAGTAGGCTGCAAGGGAAAATGTCCCAGCGGCCATTTTTCCCGTCAGCAATCAATCAGGCGGCAAATTACGCTAAAAATGGCTACTGGAACAGGGCAGGTGAAATTATAGGGCTTTTACAGGGCTCCCCCTCATACACGCTCCACAGCAGCGCTCCACAGCGGCGCTATCACTGAAAAAAGGGTACAGATACCTGTACCCTCTTTATCTATCAACAAACCAAGAATGAAGAGACGTTTGAAAAGGAGACTCAGCCGCCGGTACGGTTCAGCTCATCCAGGGTATTGCGGCGGCGTTCTTCTATTTTTGTACCCTTGCTGAAACGGTAGCGCAGTGTAAGACCCAGGCTTTGGGCGCGGAAGTACTGGTCAAAATCCGAGACATTCCCCTCCCCCACATCGGCTGCAATTTTCAGGCGCTGGGTCTTGAAGATGTCATTGGCATTCAGGCTCAGGTCCAGCTTATCGTCCAGAAAGGTTTTCTTAAGGCCCAGATGCACCCACCAGCGCGGATCAACCCGGTAGAGGGCATAGGCCCCCGGGCCCTGGTACACACCATTTACCTCCAGGCGCAGGCCCAGCGGCAGCATTACCGTATGGCTGCTTTGCAACATGTAAAATGTGCGGCTGTTGATAACGGGGGCTCCATCTACCACGGCATTGAACTCGTTGTAGGAAACCAGCAACGTATTATTACTCTCCCAGCCTTTCATGATTTTTACCGGAGCAATGGCCGTTACGCTAACATTCTGCGAGTGCTCTACATTGCCAATGTAATAGATGGTGGTGGCTGTTTCTTCTTCAATGCGCGGCAGCTCGGCAATTACATCTTCGTTATACTGGTAGTTGAGGGCCAGGCTGTAGTTTTTAAAGAACGTTTGGGTAATGCCCACCACATGGGTGTATTGTGCCCGCAGGTAGGGGTTGCCAAGCCAGTAGGTGTAGGGGTCTCTATAGGCAAAGAAGGGGTTAAGCTGTCCATAATTGGGCCGTTGTATGCGACGGCTGTAGCTGTAATTGATCCCATAATTTTGGCTTACCTTCTGCTGCACAAACAGACTGGGAAAGAGGTTGAGGTAATCGCGGGGAGTGGTTTGTCCGGTGGTGATCAGCTCTCCCAGCGATACCGTCTGCTCGGCCCGCAATCCTCCCTGTACCGTAAAGCGCTCGCCCAGCTTGCTGCTCCAGTTCACATAGGCGGCATAAATGGATTCCCGGTACGTAAAATGATTGGACCGGCTCAGGTCTGGCACCAGCTGCTCAGTGTTGTTGAAGTAAAAGCGAGAGTCGTTATCAGAAATCACCCGGCTGGCTTTGGCACCCAGCTCCAGCTTACGGCCTCTGGAGAGTGGACGTGTAAAATCTACCTTGGCCGAAAAAATATCAAACCCACCCGGAGTTTCGGTATAGAGGAAGTCCTGGGTGGAAGTGCCCTCCGGCTCAAGATCATAAAAGTAGTTTAGAAAATCGGAGCTGCCCTCGTTGCGAATCTGTACCACGTCCAGATCGGCGCTAAGGGTAGTGCCCAACGTATCCAGCTTGCCCAGGTAGTGCAGGTTGCCGGTATAATTGGTAAAGCGGTTGCGCGATAGGTTATCCGCATCGATGTAGCTGCTGTACTGCCCGGGTGCATTGCCAATGTAGGTATCGGTCAGAAAATCAGCGTCGAGGTCATTGGTCAGATAGTAGCCCATGACCCCTATGGTATGACGGTCGTTGATCGAATAGTCGGTGCCAGCCCGTACGGCCGGGGGGCCTTCTACCTGAAAATTGCCAGTGGCTACCTGATCGAAATAGGTAGTTTCCTGCGGGCCGGCAAATACCCGGGTAAAGGTGGCTTCCCTCCCCCCTACCCGGCGAGCGGCATCCAGGTTTACAAAGGAGTTCCAGCGACCCGTTTTGTAATTGAAGGTAGCCCCTGTAGAATAGCCCCACTGTTTGCCATTGTAGGATGCCCCTGCATAGAGGCTTCCGTTCAAGCCCCGCTGATCGTTCTTTTTCAGGTTGATGTTGAGGATGCCCGAAGAGCCCTCGGCATCGTACCTGGCCGAGGGGTTGGTAATGATCTCAATATTTTTGATGTTTTCGGCCGACATGCCCTCCAACAGGCTGCGCAGGTCCCGGGCCGAGAGGTAGGTAAGCTTGCCATCCAGCATAATGGTAACGCCCGAGCGGCCATTGAGCTGGATATTTCCCTCCTGATCAATAAACACCCCTGGCGATTTGGACAGCACATCAAAGGCTGTGCTGCCTGCCGCCAGCGCAGTACCTTCTATGCTTACCACCATGCGGTCGGCCTCCTGGGTAATGGTGGGGCGCAGCGCCTGTACGGTTACTTCCTTTAGGGTTTCCAATTCTTCACTAAGGGTAAGGGTGCCAAAGTTTCGGGAGAAATCAGGCCCGCTTACGGAAAAAGGGGCGGTTTTTCGCACCGCAAACCCTATGGCGCTAATGCGCAGAAAATAGGTAGCAGGCGGGGGACTGGCCATGGAAAACGTGCCATCGGGCTCCGCCACTACGCCACTCACCAGGGCAGAGTCGGCAACCGATAGCAGGGCCACGTTGGCATAGGCTATGGGCTCGCCTGTTTGGTCCAGCAGCCTGCCGGAGAGTCGTCCGCTTTGCGCCAGACTACTCATGCTTGTACAAACAGCCAACAACAGTAAGATCAATGGGTAGCGCATATTCATGTCTAAGGGGTTGGTAAAGGTTTCTACGATGTTATCCGCCTGTACGTCCGCACAGCCAGTGGCCTGTGAGCATAGCTTACAGATGGCGTGCCTGTTTTGCAATCATCTGTATTTCAGTATGTTAATTTCTGCCTGCGGTCTCATATGTGCGAAAGCGAACAGCAGCTGTACGGTTGTGGTACAGCAGTTGTAATTCGGCCTGGAAAACAGCCGCCTGCAACAGGCACAGCACGTCCTGCGCCTCCCCTTGTGCTGCAGCAGGCGGGGATGCGGGTGGTGGCCAAACCAGCAGGTGTCAGAAAAAAACAAGGCGCAGCTTGTACGCCATTTAAGCTAATAGACTTGCAGGCTAAAAAAGTATTACAGCAGAGGGCTAAAAAAGGATAAAATTCTGCGGGCTGTGGTCATCGAAAACCCAGTGCCATGAAGTATGCAGCTACGCCCGCCAATACAATGAGGTAGTTTTTTTGCTACAAAGGGGTCTTCTCCGGATCATCCGGATCGTCTATGGGCGGATTGTCCAGCAAAAAGCCAATGGGGTAGAGCGGCTCTACCGTATCGCAGATCACCTTAATGATGGCCAGTACGGGTATGGACAGGATCATTCCAATAGCCCCCCAGATCATGCCCCCAAAAAAGAGCGCAATGATGGCCGCAAAGGGATTGAGGCTCACCCGCCCCCCTACCACATTGGGCGTAATGAAGTTGCCCTCCAGAAACTGAATGGCCCAGAACAGGATCAGCACCCCTACCGGGTACCAGAGCGAATCTTTGGTAACCAGCGCAAACAGAATGGGCAGCAGCGAGCCTACCAGAATACCAATGTAGGGAATGATGGTGAGCACCGCCGCCAGCACTCCAAAGAAAATGGCATGCTGAATGCCCAGCAGCAGCAGGCCTACCGAGTTAAGAATGGCTACGATCAGGATAACCGAAAACAAGCCTACAATGTAGCTGCGCACCACCAGCTCTACCTTGTGCAGGGTAGCCCCCACCTTCGGGTGCTGCTCGGGCCGGAAGTACTTGTACAGAAAGGCCACAAAAAAGCGGCGGTAGTAGAGCAGAAAGAAGAGCGTAATGAGAAACAGGAAAAAGGAGGTAAAGAAATCGGCCGTGGCCGAGAGGGTGCCGGTAATGGCGGCCGTGCTGTTTTGCAGAAAGCTGTTGAGGGATTCTTTCACATAGCGGTTCTGCTCGCCCTGCGCTACGGCAAAGGTATCTTCCATCCAGGTATTGGCCCGGTCCAGCAGCTCGTTGAAGCGCTCTCCGATGGACTGCAGATCGCTGGTAATGCTGCCGACCTGGGAGGAGAAAAAGTAAAACAGGCCTGTAAGTACCAGCAGCACCAGCAGAATGGACAGCACCGCACTAATACCCCTGTTGATCCTGCCCCTTTCCAGAAAATTGCTCAGCGGGCGCAGCAGCAGGGCAATGATAAAGGCCGTTATCAGCGGACTGATGATGGGCTTGCCCACGATGAGCACATAGGTAGTCAGGACCAGGCTGGCCAGTATGATAAAGTATTTGAAATAAGCGGGAAGGGATTGCATGCAGCTGCAGAATTAATGCGGAGTAATAGTACTAAAACCCTATAACTACGCTGCCCCGGAAACTTCTTTTTTGGAGGATGTTTTTAGCGTTTTGCGTTACTGAAGAAGTTTTATTTTGAGAAAAAAGGGTATTGTTGGGTCCGGTGGCTGCGCAATAGGTGCACTAATACCTATTCCTCCAGCCCAATGATAAAGCTGCCATCCATCACCAGCCTGCCATCCTGGGGAGTGGCTGCCCCCGGCACCTGCAGTCCCTTTATCTTTGTGGTTTTGCCCTTGCTCAACAGATCGTACACCTGCTTATCGGTAAGGGTTTTGCCCAGCAGCTCAAAGGGAATCTTAAAGCCGCATTCTCTAAAATTACCACAGCCCCAGGCGCTATTGCCCCTTTTCAACAGATGCTCCCTGCACTTGGGGCAGTGCAGGGCCTCAATGCTAAGGGGCTCTTTTGGCGCTTTGGCTTTTGCTGCTTTGGGGGCATCGGCTGGTGCAGCTCCCGCTTTTTTCTTTTTGGGGGAAGCTGCTTTTTTCTCCGCCTTTTCTTCAGCTGCCGGCTCTGCCACAATGGAGATGGGACGGTAGGCGCCGCTTTTCACCTCCCGGGTCAGGTCTACCACCATCTGGATGAGCTCCTGCTTAAAGGTTTCAAGGGGGTACTCCCCTTTTTCGATCAGGCGCAGCTTGCGCTCCCACTGCCCGGTAAGCTCCGGACTTTTGAGCAGCTCGTTGCCGATGGTGTCGATCAGGTCCATGCCTGTTTGGGTAGCAAAGAGGTTTTTCTTTTTCTTCTCGATATACTGCCGGCGGATAAGGGTTTCGATGATGTTGGCCCGGGTAGAGGGGCGGCCAATGCCGTTGTCCTTGAGCATTTCCCGCATCTCCTCATCCTCTACCTGCTTACCGGCGGTTTCCATGGCCCGCAGCAGGCTGGCTTCGGTAAAGGGCTTGGGCGGCGAGGTTTTACCCTGGTGAATGCGGGGGGTATGGGGGCCGCTCTCCCCTACTACAAATTCGGGCAGTACTTTTTCTTCGGCAGCCCCTTTATCATCCTCCTCCTTGCTCTTGGCATCTTTGGCATACACCTCTCGCCAGCCCGGCTCCAGAATCTGTTTGCCGGTGGCCTTAAATTCCAGCTTCTCTACCCGGCCCAGCACGGTGGTGTTGGCAATTTTACACTCGGGATAAAAAACGGCAATAAAGCGGCGCGCAATCAGATCATAGACCCGCTTTTCTTCGGGCCGCAGGCCCTGGGGCAGCACCTCGGTGGGAATGATGGCGTGGTGGTCGGTTACCTTTTTATCATCAAAGACGGCCTTTGACTTGGGAATGGGCCGGGCCAGTAGCGGGGCCGTAAGCGCCTTATAATACTGCATGCTTTCCAGGATGCCGGCAATCTTGGGGTGCAGGTCTTCGGAGAGGTAGGTAGTATCTACCCGGGGGTAGGTTACAAATTTTTTCTCGTAAAGGCTCTGCACCAGCTTAAGCGTATCTTCGGCCGCATAGCCGAACTTTTTATTGGCCTCTACCTGCAGGCCGGTCAGGTCAAACAGGCGCGGGTTTCCCTCTTTTCCTTCCTTGCGCTCAAAGGAGGTGATCTCAAACAGGGGGTGTTCCTGCAGGTAGGCCAGGCCCTTTTGGGCCCGCTCGGGATCGGTAATGCGATCGATGGTAGCGGTGAATTCAACGTCGCGATAAAGCGTTTTGAGCTCCCAGTAATCGGCCGATACGAAGGCGTTTATCTCCTTTTGCCGCTGCACGATCATGGCAAGCGTAGGGGTCTGCACCCGGCCGATGGAAAGCACCATTTTGCCCTGGCCGAATTTTTTGGTGAACAGGCGGGTGGCATTCATGCCCAGCAGCCAGTCGCCAATGGCCCGGGCAGAGCCGGCGGCATAGAGATTGTTGTACTGCTCGCTTTCCTTTAGTTTATTGAAGCCTTCCCGAATGGCCTGCTCGGTAAGCGAAGAGATCCAGAGGCGCTTTACCGGCGCCTTGCATTTGGCTTTGAGCAGCACCCAGCGCTGAATGAGCTCCCCCTCCTGCCCGGCATCTCCGCAGTTGATCACCTGCTGGCAGTTTTGCACCAGTTCTTCAATTACCTTAAACTGTTTGAGCACCCCATCATTCTCAATGAGCTTGATGCCAAAACTGGGCGGGTATCATGGGCAGGTCTTCCAGCCGCCAGGCTTTCCAGGCAGGGGTATAGTCATGGGGCTCCTTAAGGGTACAGAAGTGCCCAAAGGTCCAGGTCACCTGGTATCCCCCGCCCTCAAAGTAGCCCCCTTTTTTAACCTTGGCGCCCAGCACCTCGGCAATGTCCCGGGCCACACTGGGTTTTTCTGCAATGCAAACAATCATGCCTTTCTGCGCCTGCACTATGCCCCTGCAGGACCCAAAGATCGCATTTTTTTGGGGGACTTTTGGCCAGCCGGCGGCCTAAAGAAATCAGCAGAAAAAGGCCTTTTTC
>NZ_AODQ01000127.1 GCF_000348925.1 Cesiribacter andamanensis AMV16
CCTCCTCTGCATCATGCACCTTGCAGCAAAGCCCTTCAGCAGAAATGTTGAAGGGCTTTTTGTTTTCTAGCATCCTTCGCCGATGGGACCAAGCAAAAAAACTCTGCAAAGCACACAGCTGACAGCATACTCAGGAACTGGTTCTAGCATCTTTGTTAGAGAAGGAAATAAGTAGTTACGTACTACCTTCTGGTGGCGGAGTGACCACTTATGAGTAAGCTTGCCTCTGCATAAATCAACTCTGGATGTCAAAAAAATTATTTCAAAAATGATACGCCGCGTAACTGGATAATCCGCTATGGATTTTTCCTGATGGGTATCATCTGTTTTGGTTTAGGAATAGCCATTTCCATTAAGGTGAAGCACCTGGGGCTGCATCCATGGGATGTGCTAAATGTAGCTTTCTCCCACCATTTCGGGCTTAGCATCGGCACCTGGAGCGTCCTTATTGGCATTGCCCTTATTCTAATTTCCTTGGTGATCGGGAGTAGATATATTAGCATTGGCACCTTTCTTAATGCCTTGCTTATTGGGCCTATACTTGATTTTTTCCTATGGCTTGATATACTACCAAAAGCTAGCCACAGCTGGGTAGATTACCTCTGGTTGCTGGTGGGGATCGTGATTGTGGGCATTGGCGGTGGCTTATATGTGGCTGGTGGTATAGGGGCTGGTCCCCGCGATGGGTTTATGCTTACTATTTCTGAGCGCACTGGCTTATCGGTTAGTAAGGCGCGCATCCTGGTAGAATGTGTGGTGCTGGCGATCGGTTTCTTATTAGGGGGACCAGTTTTTATTGTTACTTTTTTATACACCTTTATTTTAAGCCCGATTTTTCAGCTATCCCTGAAGGTATTTGTACACCTACGAAAGGTGCTTAGTGAACCAATACCAAGGGAGGCAACAGCAGGATGATCATCAACTTTTAACAAACTGAACAAGGGCAACATTCACCCCTGAAAAACGAACAAGGGCGTAAAAACCATTTTTTCGCCTTCGCTTGATGTTTAGCAAAACTAAACTGGAAATATTATATGAAATTTCCGTTTCACATAATGAATTTTCCGTATTATTGAATAGGTAAACAATTCAAGCATGTCAGCACAGGCTCAAAATACAGAAGGACTGGTAGTCGTGAAGGATAACCTCCAGCTCATTCACCTGCGGGATGAGGGCATCGGGGTGCAGTATTTCCGAAATCTGCAGGACCACACGAGCATGTCCAAAGCAGAGCTGGCGCATTTTGTAGGTGTAGATCCCACTACTGTGGACAATTACCGGAAGCAGAACAAAAAGTTTACCGGCGATTCGGCTGAAAAGTTGCTGAAGCTTCACAGACTCTTTGCGCTGGGAGAAGAACTGTTTGGCTCTACCGATGAGTTTACCGACTGGCTGCACATGCCCTCTCCCGGCCTGGAAGGCCAGAAGCCTGTTGCCCTGTTACACTCCATCACCGGCATTGGTGAGATCGAAAAGCAGTTGAATCGCATCATTCACGGCTACGTGGCCTAACATGCTGCTCTACCGCATCATTTTTGCTAAATACGCCGAAGCAAAATTTGCCCCCGGTGAATCGGGCCGCTGGAATTTAGATGGTGAGCGGGTGCTCTACACCAGCACCTCTCCTGCCCTGGCCATGTCCGAAACCATGGCACATCGGCTGGGGCAGGGCTTCCTTTCTGCCGGCTACAGCCTCATCACCTTTGAGGTTTCGGATAAACTCCCACTCGAAGAAATACACCGTTCCCAGTTGCCTGACGACTGGCGCCTGTACTCCAGCTACACCACCAGCCAGCCCCTGGGCTCCGACTGGTTCAGGCGAAAAGAAACCCTCCTGCTGCGGGTACCCTCCGCCGTAGTGCCGGGTGATTACAATGTAGTGGTCAACGCTACGCATCCGGAGTACGACCAGCTCCGGGAAGTGGGCCGCGAAGCCTTTCCGTTCGATCAGCGTTTTATCCAGGCAGATCAGGAATTAAAGGAAAGCCGCAGCCAGGGGGTTAAAGAAGTGAAATGGGGCAGCAGAAAGAAGTGAGATTGGCCGATGCTTTTCATTGACCGTTGGTTCATGGCGTTACATTTGATTAAATTTAACGCCAGCGGTTCTTCCTCAGCCACAGCAGCCCGAAGCCCATACCTAATCAGCCTTTTTCTTACGTCTTAGCAGCAACTACTTAAATTTTAACCATTTTTAACACTAGATAATTTAAGTGTATAATGGAGGTTCTGCTACTAATACTTGGGCTGGTATTTTTAAATGTGGTCTACTATGGAGGAAAGCTTTTCTTAGCCTTGCGCTGGGGCCTTCATCACCGGCATTATTTTATAGGGATGGGGTCAAAACTCTTTACCATCAGCGTTGGGGACACCTCCTACTCCTTTGGCTTCTACATCCCCCTTTTCGGTCTGTCGCGCATATATGCCTATGAATCCGGGCAAAAGACCCGTTCGCACTCTCCCTGGGAGTTCTCCAGTCACCCCCTTTGGAAACGCTTTGCCGTCTCCATCAGCGGCCCTTTATCGCTGGCCCTGGCTGGTATTCTTATCTTCATCGTGCTGGCCTACCAAGAAAAGGACGCTTATGTATCTCAGGAAGAAGTAAACAAATGGGGCATATCCCCTTCCCCGCTAGCAGCAGAAGCAGGCTTCCGGCAGGGAGACAGGGTCGTGCTGATCGACGGAAAGGAGTACGAACGCTACGATGCGCTGCTTCATCCAAAAAAGGAGGCCCGCTACACCATTTTGCGCGCTGGCAGCCAGCAGGAGATTTACCTGAGTGAGGAGATGATCAGCCGATCGAAATATGGGGAAGTCAGCTACCCCTTTATGTCGGTGAGGGCTCCGTTCAGGATCGAGTATGTAGTACCTGCCTCCATTGCGGACTCTATAGGCCTGACTACCGGGGATCAGATCATGGCCGTTAACGATTCACTCGTAACGAGTTTTGAGGATTTCAAAGCGGCCTTAAACGGGGATATTGATGGGGTCATCGATCTTACGGTACGCAGAGAAGGGGTATCGCAGGTAATTCTCCTTTCGCAGGTACTGCTGGACGAAGAGCGGAAACTGGGCTTTTCTGTTGCCCCTATGCTTGTATATACCTCCAGAGAACATAGCCTGCCTGAGGCTACTGCAAAAGGGTTTGCCACTTCTTACCGCATACTGGCTTCAAATCTTAGAGGGTTCGGGCAGCTATTTGCCGGAGAAATAAGCACCTCACCTTCCAATAGGGAGCTAAAAGGTCCTATCGGTATTTCCGAAATCTATGGGGGTGAGTACCAATGGAAACGGTTCTGGACCATCACCGCTATACTGGCCATTTGGGCTGCCTTTATGAGTATACTACCCCTACCTTCCACCCCCTTCTGGGATCTGGTACCTCTGGGCTATGAGGCTACCACCAAACGGGTATTCCCTCTTCCACGCTATCAGAAAATGACAAAGCTGGGATATTATATTGTCATTGGCCTGATGGTGTGGATACTGATTGGCGATCTGATCATGCTTTTCCTTTAACAGCGCCAGCTCGCATGATGACCATATGTGTGTACCCGTAACGCTGCCCGACCATGGACCTTGTAACGATAAACCCTGATTTTCTAATCATGCCCTTCACCTACGACCAATCCTGGGACAACTTAGAAGCCACACTACAGGCTAAGCTTCCCATCCGGGAAGCTTAGCCTGGAACCGGATCATTGATTTTCATGAGCAGCAAAGCCCCAAACCCTACTGGGCTGCCATGCGCCAGCTCCCCCTGGAGCAGGAACAGGCCGACCTAAAGGCGTGGATGGAGCAAATGGCTGAAGCAGAACCCCTGCCGGAGGAGATAGTAGCCCTATGGATCGGACTCTTCAAAACCTGGGACCAGGAAGAGGCAACAGAACGCTATGTACTCTACCTGACGGGCTCCGACCGCTTCGATGCCGAGGATATCTACTGGGCCACAGCGCCTGCTTATATCCCCGACAACCGCTATGGAGTTCCCGATGTGCTGAATGAACTGCTTGCCCTCTACCAGGACGATGAAGAGGATGGAAGCTTTCTGGACTGGATCCTACCTCTTGCCTATTGTACCTTGCAGTTCGATGCCATCAGCAGAAGCGGTTTAAAAAAGGCGCTCTTCCTGGCGCACAGGGAAAGCCTGCAGCTGGCCACCGGCCATGATAGCGGCGATTATATGGTACTTACCCCTATTGTAGAAATACCCGTGTAAATATTGGTTTGTAGATAGTTTTATGATCCTGATCTTGTGAAAAGTTAATTTGCTGATTGTTAGGTGCTTTTCAGAAACACCCTAGCTTCTTTTCATACGCTACCTGTTCTCCCATTCATATAATCCACTCATCGCCCTGTAATTTAAGCTTCTTTTATGAGCTACCTGCTGAAAATTACCCTTTCGTGCTGCTTCATCGCCCTGGCCTCCTTTGAGACAACTGCACAAGTAAGAAATACTATCCCAACCAGTCCGCGTGCTACCCAAGCCTTGGAGAGCTATTTAAATCAGCCTGATGAGTTTGGGGAATTTTCCTTTGTTGAATTAGCAAAATTCATAGAACAGGGGGCAGATGTGAATGTAGCGAACCAAAATGGACTTACTGCGCTCCATTATGCTGCCCTGGGAGGTGTCGAAATTAGTGATGAGCTGGTAAAGCGGCTATTGGAGAAAGGAGCGAGCATACATGCAAAGACAAACCAGGGCCTAACACCCTTGCATTATGCAGCCAGAAGCAAGACACGCCAGGCAGCCTTTTTTCTGATCCAGTACGGAGCTGACATTCATGCAAAAAGCAATGAGGGCCATACGCCCTTACACATGGCAGCTTCCTCTAATTCTGCGGAAGTAGCAGATTACCTGCTTAAACTGGGTGCAGATATTCAGGCGGTGGACGATTCGCTAAATACACCCCTTCATTTGGCAGCCTCGGATCGGTACCTCTCCGTCTTACCGCTTCTTTTAGAAAACAAAGCTTCTGTTCAGGCTGCCAACAGCACCGGGCATACCCCCCTGCATCTGGCAGCCACGCATAGCAACTCAGGGGCCATTCGCCTGCTCCTGGACCAAGGGGCAGACATTAATGCAAGCACCAGGCGGGGCGAAACCGCGCTGCACCTGACAGTTACAGAATTTGGTAGTGAGGAAAGCTGCCGGTTGCTTTTATCCAGAGGCGCAAATGTTAACCTAAAAGATAGCAGTGGCCTAACCGCACTTCACCGGGCTGCCTTCTATCAGAAGCCCGAAATAGTTCAGCAACTCCTGCAGCATCATGCAGATGTCAATGCCAAGGCAGTCTAGCCGCTACCCCCCTGCATTACAGCATGCTGGACGAAAATAACCTGGAAGAGGCTGTTCTGGAATTGAGTACGGGCTTGGAAGGCAGCTATAATGACTTCGATTCTGGTTGGGGGTATTTTAACAGTTCCAGAGAAAAATCAACCGAAGTGCCTGATCTTCTTCTTAAGTATGGAGCCAAGGTCAATGCAGCTACCCTTAAGGGGGAGACCCCTCTGCACTGGGCAGTTGCCAAGGATTCGGCCAAGTTGGTGAAATTGCTGCTGGATAAGGGCGCAGATCCAACGATCAAAAACGCAGCAGGGGAAACGCCTGCTTCCTATACCGATGATGAGGAGATAATTCAGTTACTGGACCCTTTTGTCCAGAGGTAATGGAGAACAACGAACAGCGACCCATATGCTACCAGACAGAATCACACAAGGCAGGCTGCCTGCACGATCATGAGCTCTAAACAAGTTGATCCCCAACTTATACTAAACTAACTAATAGTTTCGGTTTTCATCCAGGGGTATAGGGTAAGCTGCCTGAGTTTCTGTCGGTTTTGGAAGTAAGGCTTTAAGGCCTGTTGCAATAGATCTTCCACCTCACTGATGCTGTCAAAGACTTGATTGCTCAAGGTTTTTCTTAGTTCCTGGAAAAGTCTTTCCACAGGATTAAGCTCTGATGAATAAGCAGGCAACAGCATGAGACTGACATTTTCCGCTAACCTGAGTTTGCTTCTGTGACAGGGAGCTCCATCGAGAATGAGCAAGCTTTCATCCTGTGTGTTTTTTGAGAAATCATCCATAAAACACTGGAAGGTGTTCTGCTGCATGTCGGGCATAAGCCAGGCCTGCAGCAGTCCTTCTTTAGGATTGACAGCTGCATATAGATAGCCCCATTGATAGCCAATCTTAAAGTCTCCCCTTGGGCGTATACCCCTGGGCGTCCATCTGCTTTTCAGATTGGTTCTTAGTCCAAAGCGCATTTCATCTTCAAACCAAAGCTGGTGCTGCTTTAGCTCAGAGAAGTTTTTTTAAAACGCTCTACGGCCTGGGGATCCTTGTTCACATGGCTGGGTCTGGGGGTCTTCTTTTTGATTTTGAGCCTTCTGACCAGCTTCCACATTCCTACTTCTGTATAGCTTATGCCAAAGTTTTCTCCTACCCAGGCGCTTATCTCTGCTATGGTAGAGAACTGCCCTTTGCTAGCTTCTTGCATCAAAATTTGCTGTTGCTCTTCGCTTAGCCTGGGCTTTCTGTTTGGCTCTACCCGTAAAAAGGCAGCTAGTCCCTGCTGGCGATACAGCCGCCACCAGTTCTGAAGGCTCCTTTCTGTTACCCCCACTAAAGGGGCTGCCTCAGGTAAACTAATTGCCCGTCCAGTTTTCAGTAACCTAAGCATCTGAACACGCTGAAACACCAGCACATTTACAGCAGATTTCTGAATACTTCGTAGCGCTTCATCACTCTCCGTAATTAATCCCTGATAATCAACCCTACGCATGCTTACCTCCTTTCTCTATTCAGATTTACGGCAACCGAATCTATAAGTTAATTTGGTATGAAAACTTCCTCCCGCTCCAGCCACGCCAACCCTCCGGGCAGCTCCTGATTGTTAAACTCCAGGTGAATCACCCGGCGGTGCTTGTCATTCTCGGTTTTGGAGGAGGCATGCAGGGTCAGGGGCTTCATCAGGTGCACCCCTCCTTTTTTCACCTTGCAATAACTGCTTTCCGCACTATCCCGCAGCTGGGCAATTTCCTCGTCGCTTAGGATGCTGAAGTGGGTTCTTGGAATAATGCGCAGGGCTCCGTTCTGCTCATCGGTATCGTCCAGATGGATGCGAACGGTAAAGCTACTGTGCAGGTAGTCAACGGGTGGGATCACACTCACCAGCCCGCCTTTGTTCGTCCACCCCTTAAAGCCGGCTGCTTCCTTTTTCTCTGCCACATTGATAGGCACATCCTGATGCCAGGTCACATACCAGTTCGACTGGGGTGGCTTATCGAAGTAAATGGCTTTGGTTAGAAAATAGTCCTTCCCAAAGCCTTCCCGGATCAGGCTACTGAGGTTGGCGTTGAAGAGAAGCGATTTCAGGGCAGGGATCTCCTGGAGCAGGTTACGGATGGCAAAAAGGTTTTCGCTTCTGGCAAAACGCTCCTGATTCTGCGTTGCCCAATGGATCGCAGAAAGGATCTTTCCTATTTCTTTCTGGGTATAGAGATTTTCCAGCACGGCCGAGCCCCGTCGCTGCAGCTTTTTCATGCTGCTATCGAGCTCGCTAAGCTTCAGTTCCTTATCGTAGAGCTCGTAGGCATTTCGTAATTTTTCCTGGATCCGCCGCTTCAGCCGCTCCGGCTTCAGCACCTTCATGCATTCCCCATAGCCCAGGATCTCCCGCTCCAGCTCAAAGTTGTGCTTTACCTTCAGCTGAATGACAATCCCGTTTTTGCCCGTTTCCAGCAGCTTCTGCGAATGGTGCAGGGGCTTGGTGAGCACATAGGGAGCATTGTGGTAATCAACAAACAACTCTACTTCCATGGGCGCATCGCCCACATTTACCGTAACGCCCACGACATCCCTGAAATGGCTGGAAAGGTCGTAGTCCTTATTTTCGAGGTACTCGACTGGGGAGTCCTCAATGCTCATGATCCGGTCCAGCGCCAGGATAAGCAGGTGCTGGCTTTGTTTTTTGATGCCCAGCACAAACCAGCGGTTGCGGTATTCTTTTAGCAGATAGGGATGAAAGGTACAGTCGGAAGCCTCTCTTGCTTTAAAGGACTGATAGGAAATGCTTAGTGCCTTCTTTTTCAGAATGGCCTGGTAGAGCCGGTCAATATGCTCCAGCCCCTTCAGGTTTTCGTTCTTCTCCAGGTCGATGATGGGTGCCTGCTTGGTTTTGGCCGTATGGATTCGGTCCTCCAGCCGCTGCACCATCCCGTTGAGCTCATGAAAATGGGTAAATCCCTTAAACTGACGCAGAATGTCGGCCACTTCAGTGAGCTTCCCCAGGTCCTGCTCCGTCAGGGGGATGTTGGTAATGGAATACTCCGGATCTTCGTAGGCGTAGTATTTCTTCTCCACCACTACAATGGGCGCATTATAGCCCAGCTTATCGCTGCGCATCATCTGCAGGTCCATCTGCACCGTACGGCGGCTCACCCCCTTGTCGATGCCCTCATACTCATAAAGGGCTTCCGAGCAAGCCTCTATCAGGTCCTCCAGCGTCCACTGCCGGTAGCGGTTCCGCAAGCAGTTATCGAGAGTGCGGTAGCGGATAAGGGCATTGCGGTTTACGGGCATGTGATTCCTGGCCCTACAGGCCAGGTTAGGGATATAGCCCCTTCAGGGCTGCTGGTTAAACATAGGAATTGCTCAAAGCCCTGTAAGGGCGTAATCAATAGCCTGGGGCATGGCCCTGGGTTTTCGGTTGGGTTACAGTTGCATAGATCATCTAATTCCCGAACATAAGCCACCCATCAATCCCACAGATAGCGCTCATCATAATCCATTTTATAGTTGGTTAAAATAGACCGGTATTCCTCCTGGAAATCCTTTTTCCGATGATGTGCCTCCTGATTTTTAATGTAAGTCTCCACAATTTCCAGTTGTGCAGAATTCACAGAAAAAGACACCATAGCCACGTTGCCATGAGAAGGCTTCAAAAGCCTCTCCTTTGGTTTTGATCCACTTTGAGGAATGGGATTTAATTTCCTCCACCAATTTCATTAGCGCTATTTTTTTTGGAAAGCAGGCATAATACATGCACATGGTCGTGGTAACCACCAATACAAATGGGGTTACATTCCAATCCTTTGCAAATCCCTCCAATATAATCCCACACCTCCTCCTTCACCGGAGAGAAAAGCAGAGGCTCTCTGTTTTTCGTGCTGAAGACAAGGTGCACGTAAATCTGCGTGAGTGACTGCGGCATTTCTCTAAGCCATCGGGTAGCATTTATTACAACAATAGAAAAATAATTTTAACTACGCAAAAACACTGCGCAGTGCCCGTGTAGGTTTGTGCTATACGTTTAAGCAAACCGATGAAGATTCAGATCCTTTCCGCACTGCAGCAACTCGAAAAGCAGTACAACATCCGCATTCTGCTGGCCAGTGAAACCGGGAGCCGTTCCTGGGGATTTCCCTCCCCCGACAGCGACTACGATGTGCGCTTTATTTACTGCCACCCGCTGGACTGGTACCTGAGCATCGACGAAAAAAAGGATACCATAGAGCAACTAGTGGGCGAGCTGGACCTGGTAGGTTGGGACCTGCGCAAGAGCCTGCGCCTGATGCGCAAATCCAATGCGGCGCTGTTTGAACGCCTGCAGTCTCCCATTGTGTATCGGCAAGAGCCCCAATTTCGGGAGGAGCTACTGGTACTGGCAGGTGAGTATTTTTCCTGCAGGGCCGGGCTGCACCACTACCTGAGCATGGCATTCCGCTACCGGCAGATTTGTGAGGAAAGCAGCGAGGTAAGACTAAAAGACTACTTTTACCTGCTCCGCACCTGCCTGGCCAGCCTCTGGATTGTAGAGAAGCGCAGTGTACCGCCTATGGAATTCAGGGAACTGCTTCCCCTCATCAGGGACAAAGCGCTGCAGGCAACACTGCTGGAGTTGGTAGCCCTAAAGGCAAGGGTAGACGAAAGGTACGTGCACCCCCGGAATCCTCAACTCGATTCTTACGTGAAGGAAATAATGGGCTATTGCGAAGGGCGTGCGGCAGACGTTTCCAAGTATGAAGGCTCCATAGCCCCTTTAAATCAGTTTTTTCAAAAGATTGCTTCAGCAGATGGAGCAGCCAAGACCCCAGAACCGATATGAACCTCCGTATAGAAGACCTCAAAGAAAAGGGCCTGCTCCTGTTTGAAGCCATCAGCGGCAGCAGGGCTTATGGCCTGCACACCCCCACCTCCGATACCGATATCCGCGGGGTGTTCGTGCTGCCCGAGCGGGACTACTATGGCCTGCATTACACGGAGCAGATCAGCAACGAGAGCAACGACATAGTCTACTACGAGCTGAAGCGCTTTGTAGAGCTGCTGGCCAAAAACAATCCCAACATGCTGGAACTGCTGAACATGCCCGCCGATTGTATCCTGTACCAGCATCCGCTCTACAGCTGCTTCCGGCAGGAGGATTTTCTCTCCCGCCAGTGCAAGGATACCTTTGCCGGCTACGCTCTTACCCAGGTGCGAAAAGCGCGGGGGCTGAACAAGAAAATCGTGAACCCTGTAGAACCGGAGCGCAAGTCGGTGCTTGATTTCTGTTATGCGGTGCAGGGACAAGGCGCGGTGCCGGTTGCGGACTTTCTGGAAGAAAAGGGGCTGCCGCAGGAAAGCATCGGACTGGCCAAAGTGCCACACATGCACGAGCTTTTCGGTATGTACTATAGTCTGGGAGAAAACTTCAAAGGCATTGTGCAGAGTGAGCGGGCCAATGACATCTCGCTAAGTTCTATACCGAAAGGATTGGCGCCCGTGGGGCTGATGTCCTTCAATAAGAGCGGCTACTCTACCTACTGCAGAGAATACAAGGAGTATTGGGAATGGGTAGAAAAGCGAAACGTGGCACGTTACCAAACCACCCTCTCCCACGGCAAAAAGTACGACAGCAAAAACATGATGCACACCTTTCGCCTGCTCGACATGGCCGAAGAAATAGCCCGGGAAGGGGAGCTGCAGGTACGCAGGCCCAACCGGGACTATCTGCTCCGGATCAAAGCAGGGGCCTTCGACTATGAAGAACTCCTGCTGCTGGCCGAGGAACGTATTAAGGGAATGGATGCGCTCTATGCCAACTCCGCACTGCCGGAAACAGCAGACTGGGAGAAAATAAATAATACACTGATCGACGTGCGAAAAAATTTTTACAGCGCCCGCTAGTACGCAGAAAGACTGCGCAGCTGGCCAATTTCTTTGTACCAGATCATCACATCAACCAGAACATGGAAAATCAAAAGCTAAACGGCAACGACTTACTGGCAATCGGCTTCGAAGGAAAAGCCATTGGCGCTGCCCTGCAATTATTACAGACGGCCTATAAAGGAAAGACCAAAGAGCATACCCTGGCGCTGCTGAAAAAGGTGCTGGATACACCGGAGCAGTATAGGGAGCATCCGGTGCTGGCGCCCCTGGCAGAGGAGCTGCTGGTTCCGGCGCCAGCCGAACCCCTTGCCCTGAAGCCCGACCAGCAGGCGTATGCTATCTGGGGCGCCGAAGGCATTGAGGTTAGGGCCCTCAACCAGATGGACATTGCCATGCGCCTGCCTGTTACAAGAGCCGGTGCCCTCATGCCCGATGCCCACCAGGGCTACGGTCTTCCTATTGGTGGTGTACTGGCGACCGAAAATGCTGTCATTCCTTATGGTGTGGGCGTAGACATTGGCTGTCGTATGGCCATGACCCTCTACGATATGCCCGCTACCTTCCTGGAACAAAATCGGGAAAGGCTTAAGGGGTTGCTGGTCGATAATACCCGCTTCGGACGGGCTACCTTCCAAAAGCCAAAGGAACATGCGGTGATCGATCGGCCGGAGTTTAGGGACATCCCCATCCTTAAGGGGTTGAAAGACCGTGCCTTTGAGCAGCTGGGCTCTTCCGGCGGGGGTAATCACTTTGTAGAGTGGGGAACGGTGGAGCTGGCCGATGCGCAGAACGAATGGGGGCTGGCGCCCGGCACCTACCTGGCGCTGCTCTCCCACTCCGGCTCCCGCGGTATGGGGGCTGCCATTGCAGGCCACTACACCAAGCTGGCCATGGAAGGATGCATGCTGCCGCAGGAAGCCCGCCACCTGGCTTGGCTGGATTTGGATACGGAAGCCGGACAGGAATACTGGCTGGCCATGAACCTGGCCGGCGACTATGCCTCTGCCTGCCACCAGCAGATCCACGAGCGCCTGGCCGCAGCCATTGGCCAGCAGCCCCTGGCCCGTATCGAAAACCACCACAACTTTGCCTGGAAGGAAAAAGACGCCCAGGGAAGGGAGCTGATCGTGCACCGCAAGGGTGCCACCCCGGCCGGTAAGGGTGTGCTCGGCATCATACCCGGTTCCATGACGGCCCCCGGCTTCATTGTGCGCGGAAAAGGATTGAGCGCCTCCCTTAACTCCGCCTCCCACGGGGCCGGACGCACCATGTCCCGTACCAAGGCTAAAGAGCTGATCTCCCCGGAGGCGGTACAACAACAGCTGCAGCAAGCTGGTGTAGACCTCATCGGCTCAGGCCTCGACGAAGCGCCAGGGGCGTATAAGGACATCCGCAAGGTGATGGCCTTTCAGCAGGAGTTGGTGGAAGTGGTGGCACTTTCTTACCCAAGATTGTAAGGATGTGCGGGGATGAGAAGTTTATGGAGGTGGATTGAAACAACGCATAAAAAA
>NZ_AODQ01000128.1 GCF_000348925.1 Cesiribacter andamanensis AMV16
TGACCCACAGCCTTCAGGCCTATTTTGGCCGGCAACTGTCCCGGGCGCAGGCCGAAGACCTAGTACAGGAAACCTTTATCACTGCCCTGCAGGAGTGGCAGCAAAAGGGGGTACCGGATAAGCCAAGAAACTGGCTTTATCGGGTCTGTAAGCATAAAAGCCTGAATGCGCTACGCCAAAACCCACATCGCTATCACACAGAAGTTGGCCCTGCGCCTACAGCGTTGGAAGCACAGCGGCCGGAAACGCTTTACCTGGACCATGAGATTTCTGATAGCCAGTTACGGCTGCTGTTTGCCTGTTGTGCTCCCGCGCTGGCTCCAAAAGGGCAGCTGATATTAACGCTAAAACAGGTATCGGGCTTAAAAACGCAGGAGATTGCCCATAGCCTGGGCATGAGGGCAGCGGCAGTAGAAAAAGCCCTGCAGCGCAGCAAAGGGGTACTGCAGCGGCAGAAGCAGGGCCTGCAGGTGCCGTTTGCCGAGACGGCCCGCCCGCGGCTGGAGGTGGTACAGCTCGTTTTGTACCTGATGTATAGCGAGGGCTACAGTGCCAGCAGCGGTGCGGATCAGATCAAAAAGGAATTGTGCCTGGAGGCCATGCGCCTTAGCCGGGCCTTGCTGGACATCCCGGCCCTGGCCTGCGCCGGTTCAGAAGCGCTTTTCGCCCTGATGCTGCTGCATACGGCCCGCTTTGGGGCCAGGAGCTCAAGTGCCGGAGCCATTACTGAGCTGGAGTTTCAGGACCGCAGCCTGTGGGACAGGGACCTTATTCATCTGGGCATCGTCTACCTGAACCGGGCAGCTGCAAAAGCCACCCCCAATCGCTATCTGCTGGAGGCGGCCATTGCAGCCCAGCACTGCCTTGCGCCCACCTTTACGGCCACCAACTGGTCCCTGATCCGGGGATTGTACCAGCGGCTGGAGGCAGTGCACCCCTCCCCCTTTGTTCGGCTTAATGGCTGTATTGCCCTTCTTTATGCGCAGGGGCCACAGGCTGCCCTTGCATCCCTGGAAGAACTGGCAACCCACACGTATCTAAAGCACAACCACCTATTGCAGCTCGGCCTGGCCAAAAGCTGGCAACTGCTTGGAGATACCGAAAAAGCAAGGGTGCATTACCAGCAGGCCCTTGCCGCTACAGCTATAGCGGCAGAAAAGGAATTTATCTCCCGAAAGATTCTGGAACTGGAGAGGATAAAGGCCTGAATAGCGGTCTAAACCCTATACCCTTTTCTTTTCCTTCGTTGTGTTTACTTCTCTGTTTGCTGCTGGTCTGTCGCCGCCAGAGCTTGTAGCGCTGGAAACCGGCTTATCCACAAAATAGGGACCGTAGCGAATGCCCCACTGAAAAATGCTTTTGAGTACAGGCTCCAGCGACTGGCCCAGGGGGGTGAGCGAGTACTCAGAGCGAGGCGGCACTTCGGCATACAGCACCTTATTGATAAGGTCATCGGCCTCTAGTTCTTTGAGCTGCTTGGCCAGGATACGCTCCGATATGCCGTTGATGGCCCGCTTGAAATCACCAAAGCGCTTGGGACCCTGATGGAGCTGCCAGAGAATAATGGTTTTCCAGCGACCGCCTATCAACTTTAAGGTGTAATTTACCGGACATTCCAGCAATTCCTGTTCTATGGGAGGATGGGAAGAAGAAGAGTCAGCATTCATAGCTTACAAAAAGTAAGTTTAAAAAAGACGCTTACAGGCATTGCTTACAAAAAGTTAGTAAGCAATCAGCAACGCCAGGTAACGGTTTTTGGTAGGGGGAGCTGAAGAAGAATGTTTCCCGCCTCCGGCACTATAGTAGCAAAGAATCTTAAGCTATTCAGTCGGAATCAATAGGCTACTCTGCTCCCTTACCTAACTGTAAATTACTAAAAAGGGTGCTGCTCCGCAAGGCCTGCCGGTAATGAATAAAGGGGCAGAAAATGAGCAGACTTTACTTTACCGAGGCGGGACGCAGCCATTCCAGCCAGGCATCGGCTACTTGGTCCCAGTGGTAGCTATCATAGTCAATTTCGCCCTCGGGGGTGTTGCCAAAATAATGGTGCGTAAGTCCTTCAAAAACCAGAAAACGAACAGTAGGCGTGCCATGTGCATCTGCCTGCTTCTGCAGAGCGCTAAAAGAGGGAGCATTTTCAGCTTCGCTCCCCCATACCACCAGCACAGGCTTGTGCAAGCCCAGCAACAGCTCGGCAGGCGTTTCGGCCGGTAGGCTTCTCTGCACGCTCAAATTTGCCTGCTCAGAATCCAGGCTATCGGCCTTTGAATTGGTGAGGCGTTCCAGCCGCAGGACAGAATCGGGCCAGGCCTTAGCTATACCGCCAGCTACTGCCCCTCCCTCAGAAGGAACCCCACCGGAATAAATAAGATGGGTAACCTCAGGCGCCGCTGCTGCCAGCTGTAGCGCCAGCAGGCTACCCTCCCCATGCCCGGCTACTACCAGCTGGTTAGTGGAAATCCAGGTTTTGGTGCGAAGCTGGGCAAGAACGGCCAGGTTACGGGCCAGGTAATAGGCCGCCTGGTTACGCTCCTGGTACTCCTGGGGAAATGCAGCAGTGGTGGGGTCATGGTAGGTAAAGTCATCCTGAAGCGCCTCTACTTTTGCCACTACCGGAATAAAGGGTTTGCCAATGATGGCCAGATGGTAGTGCTGGAGGAGTTCTTCGGTATGGAAGGGAAAGGTGCCAAAAGCTCCCTGCTCATCATAAATAATCAGGGGAATGGGCAATTCGTCCTGTATATACAGAAACAGGGGTTTTTTCTTTTGCTCTTCTCCCGGGCGGGAAAGGATAAGCACATTAACAGGGTCTTGTTCAAAGGCCAGGTTCAGGTGCCTGAACCCAAAGTCCTGTGCTTTTTTAGGTTGGGCATAGCCAGTGGTCAGGGCAAAAAATCCGGCAAGAACCAAGAATAACCGAAACATGGGGGAGATAAAAAAGGGGCTGCTGCTGGTTGTAAAAACGAGCAGCAGCCCCAAAAGTTAGGCAGGAAATCCCCTTCTGTAGCAAATTATTTTTGCCTGGCAGACAAAGGGATTATGGGCAGTGGGAGGGCCGGGCTGTTTACTCTCCCAAAAGTTGCTTTAGCTCCTTTTCAGAAACCTGCAGCAGGCCGGCCTTTGGCAGGCGACGGGTCATTTCCTGCCAGTTCTTGTCTTTCTTGAAGATCTTTTTGAGCATGGCAGCGGCCTCGGCGGTTTTGCCCCCATTGGCCAGGGTAATGGCATGCCAGTACTGCATCTCAATGTTGTTTGGAAACATCTTTTCTGCCGCCGTATATTCCTGCATCGCTTCCTGCATATTTCCTTTTTCAATGGCCAGGTCGCCGCGGTTCATGTGCTCATAGGCGCGGAATACCCGCAGCAGGCGCTCCAGCTCCTGCAGCGGCTGGGGGTTATCATCTACCCGCAGGTCAATAAGCTTGTCTTCCCAGGGCTTGTTGCTGCTTTGGCCTTTCACCACCAGAATGGCGGCCGACTGCTGGCCCCGGATATCGCCTCCGGCCGCCTGCCCGGCCTGCATGGCGGCCAGCACCCGCTCGGCCAGAGGCAGGTTCTTATTCTTCTCAAATGATTTTGCCATGGCGGGCCACACCTTATCATTCAGCATCATGTTGGCCTGTACCGAAAAATTGGTGCCGCTGGTATGGCCGGCATAGTCAACGCATTTATTGCCGGTATGCACCGCAACCCGCCCCTGCGGGTCAATAATGGCTACCTGCCGGTATTCCCGGGCTTCATCATCGCGCAGCAGTTCATCCAGGACCTGCTGGGGGCTTTTCCCCTCCCTGAGCAGGGCAAGGCCGCGCGGCCCAAAGGATACATTGGCAAACGACTGGGTAGCAATGGCGCCCACGCCGGCTTCGGCCCAGGAAACCACTGTACCTACACTAAACCAGTGGCTTTGTACCCCTACGGCCATTTCGCCGGTGGCGGAATCTCGGGCTACAATGGAATAGGTATGCGCAAAGGGGTCGGCAGGTTTGATCATCTGGGCAAAGAGGTTAGTGGCACAGAGGCTGATAAGCAGGCTGAAAAAAAGGGTTTTCATAGGGTAACAGGAATAGCGGTAAAAGGCTTAGACAAGAGAGTTCAGGAGGGCTACGGTTTCCCGTACATGAGCCTCCGTGGTGGCATAGTTAGTGATGCAGGCCCGCAGGCTGTTGATCCCCCCAATGCGGTAGACCGAAATCCAGGCCTGACCCGATTGGATCAGCTGCTGGCTCAGGGCAAGAGCAGCCCCCTCATTCTGTGCAAAATGGGGCTTACCAAAGCAGGCAATGGGCAGGGGGGTATCGTTGTACAGCAGCCAGCCGCTTTTCTGCAGCTCGTCCTTCAGGCACTGGCCTACCCGGATCTGCTGCTCAATCACCTCCCGGTAGCCCTCCCAGCCCAGCATCAGCAGTGCCAGGTACACCTTCAGGCCATTAAACCGCCGGGACCATTGAATGGAATGGGTAAAGGGGTCGGTAATGTCCAGCTGGCTGGCTTCTTTAGGCATATAGTCGGCCGTGGTGCGGAAGGAAGCGTCCAGTATGCGGGGGTGGCGGGTCAGGTACATGCTGGTGCCCATGGGCAGCGACATCCACTTGTGGGCATCAAAGGTAATGGAATCGGCCAGGTGCAGGTCCTGCAGCAGGTACTGGTGCTGCGGGCTTAAGGCCAGTGCACCGCCATAGGCAGCATCGGCATGCAGCCAGAGGCCCCACTTTTTGGCCAGGGCCGCCAGGCGGCCCAGGGGATCAAATGCGCCAGCCCCGGTAGTACCCATGGTGGCCGCCAGCATAAAGGGGCGTTTGCCCTGCTGCAGGTCCTGCTCCAGCTGGGCTTCTACCTGCTCGGGCATCAGCTCCAGCCGCTCATTTACCGGCAGGGCCCGTACCCCCTCCAGGCCCAGGCCGCTCACCCGGGCCGCCTTCAGCAGCGAATGGTGGCTTTCGGCCGAACAGTAGAGGACCGGCTGCCCCTCTGCCCCCCGGATACCCTTGCTGGCATAGTGGGGGAAAACATGATTCAGGGCCGTTTGTACAGCCGTAAGATTGGCCTCGGCCCCACCACTGGTAAATACCCCATCGCAGCTTTCTTTCTGCCAGCCAAAGCGGGTACCAAAGGTCTGCACCAGCAGATTTTCTACCTCTACGGCAAAGGGGGCATGGCTCCAGGCCGCCATCTGGGGGTTGTAGGTAGCGGTAATGGTATCGGCCAGAATACCGGGGAAAGCCGCCCGTGGGTTAAAAAGACCGTAATAGTTGGGATGGGGGGTATGCACCAGGTAGCGGTCCAGGCCATCCAGCACATGGCGGAGGGCCTGCTCGGCTGGTAGGGCCTGCTGAAAAGAGGTATGCAGATAGTTGCGGATGGCGGCAGGCTCCAGCGGCGGGGCTACGGGCCGATCGGCCGTATGGGCATAGTACGCCTCCAGCTGCTGGTGCAGAAACGACCAGATCTCCCTGCGGGACTCCTCGCTGAAATCGAAGTTCATGGGCATATACAGTCAGTATCGCCTAATATACGGGCTAATTCCAAAGAAATGCAGCAAAGCCGATTGGGGAGCGGGAAGATTCTTTTGGTAGCCGCAAAAAAATAACCTCTGCTGAGAGGGCAGAGGCTATTTGTGGATAGGATGAAGAGTAGTTTCAGTTTAGTCTGCTTCGGCCAGTTTTAGCAGCAGGCGCATAAGTTCAATGTAGAGCCACACCAGGGTAACCAGCAGGCTAAAGGCCGCATACCACTCCATGTACTTAGGCGCTCCGCTGGCAATACCCTCCTGGATCAGCGTAAAATCAAGCAGGAGGTGCAGGCTGGCAATCCCAATGACCAGCAGGCTAAACCCAATGCCCATCCAGCCCCCTTCATGGATATAGGGGAGCTGCTGCCCAAACAGGCTTAGAATAAAGGATAGGAGGTACACAGCGGCAATAGCCAGCGTTGCCAGAAGCAGCACGGTTCTAAAGCGCTGGTTTACCCTTACCCACCCCTGCTGGTAGACCAGGAGCATAAACAGAAAAACCCCACCGCTCAGCCCAAAGGCCTGAAAGGCTACCCCTTCTACCAGGCTGTCGAGCAGCAGGCTCAGGCAGCTCAGAAACATACCCTCTAGCAGGGCATAGACAGGTGCGGTGATAGCGGCTTCCCGGGGATTGAAAACGGTGAATAGTGCCAGCAGAGAACCGCCCAGGGCAGCAATAAGCAGTAAGGGGATGAGGGGCGCCAGCTCCTGCCGTACCAGCAACCAGCCAAGACCAGCTCCTGTAAATACGATCGCCAGCAGTACAAAGCTTTTATCCAGGGTACCTTTGAGGCTCATGGCACCGGCCTTATCAGGTGCCAGGCTTCCGGAAAAAGCCTTTTTGAGGGTAGGGTTAGAAGATTTCATGGCCGTTTTGGTTTGTGAACTACCTTCAGCAGGAGGGGGTGTAAGCTACGTGCCTCCTTTCTCTTTTATGCCCTTTGCTGCCCGGTGTCATCAGTGGAAGTGAAGAAAACCACAAAAAAATCCTGAACCGGCCCTCGGGCGATTCAGGATTTTGATCATGGTTTATAGACCGGAATTCTTAGTCCCGGCTGGCCAGTTTTGCCAGCAGGCGCAAGATCTCCATATAGAGCCATACCAGGGTGATCAGCAGGCTAAAGGCTGCAAACCATTCCATATGCTTGGGCGCACCGGCTGCAGCGCCTTCTTCAATAAAAGCAAAATCAAGTACCAGGTTCAGCGCGGCAATTACCACTACCACCAGGCTAAAGCCTATGCCAATAAGGCCCGACTCATGGATGTAGGGGACCTGCATGCCAAACAGGCTCAGGGCAAAGGAGAGTACATACACCAGCGCAACCGCACCGGTAGCTGCCACCAGGCCGGCTCTAAATCCTTCTGTAGCCCGGATGGTGCCTGTTTTATAGGCCACCAGCATGCAGATGAATACACCAAAAGTAAGGCCAACCGCCTGCAGGGCAATGCCGGGTACCGCTATTTCGAAGAAGAGCGTGATAGCGCCCAGAAAAATACCCTTCAGCAGCGCATACACCGGCGAGATGGTTTTGGCAAGGGCCATTTTAAAGGCGGTAACCACCGCCAGCACCAGGCAAATAATGCCCGTACCCATCAGCAGGGGACCAGCCGGGAGCAGGCCACCGCTTACACAGGTCCAGCCAATGGCAGCACCGGCAAATACGATCAGGATCAGCAGAAAGCTTTTGTCTACTGTTCCTTTTATGGTCATTACGTCGGTCTCTTCGGCATACTGGCTTCCCGAAAAGGCTTTTTTGAGAACAGGGTTGCTGGAACGCATAGTGATTTAGGGGGTAAGGGGAACGATTTATGGGGTCCAATATAAGGGAAAGCACATAACAACTGGTATAAGCACCTTTAAGGTGTAAGGAAATAAAGAATTTTATAGCGCCTTGGAGGAGCCTGCAGGGCAAAAAGGCGCCAGAAAAGTAGAGACTGGAAGCTAGCTTCTGGTAAAAGAATTCCCCGACAGACTCACTAAAGCGGCAACACAAAAAAGCCCCAGTCACCGGTAGGCAAATGGGGCTTCACATCTAAATTTTTTAAGTACTCAATACTCAATACTCAATACTCAATACTCAATACTCAATACTCAATACTCAATACTCAATACTCAATACTCAATACTCAATTAAAATGCTTCAGGCGGATCACTTCTTTCTGGCTCAGGTAGCGCCACTCGCCACGCGGAAGGTCTTTTTTAGTAAGGCCGGCGTAAATAACACGGTCCAGGCCCAGTACCTCATACCCCAGTGATTCAAAAATACGGCGCACAATGCGGTTACGGCCAATGTGCAGCTCTACACCCACTACCGTTCTATCGGGCACCACATAGCCGATCTCGTCAATGGGGGCCGGGCCGTCTTCCAGCTCCACGCCGGCCTGTACTTTTTCAAAGTCCTCTTCGGCAAGGGGCTTGTCCAGCAACACCTGGTACACTTTTTTCACCTTATGGCTGGGGTGGCTGAGTTTTTCGGCCAGGTCGCCATCGTTGGTGAGCAGCAGCAGGCCGGTGGTATTGCGGTCCAGGCGGCCTACGGGATAGATACGCTGCTCGGCAGCATTGTCTACCAGGTCCATCACTGTTTTACGCTCCTGCGGATCGTCGGTAGTGGTGATAAAATCCTTGGGCTTGTTCAGCAGCACATAGACCAGCTTTTCGGGGTTGATCTTTTTGCCATTGTACAGAACCGTATCGCTGCGGCTCACTTTATAGCCCATCTGGGTAATGACCTCTCCATTTACCTTAATCTGCCCGCTGGCAATCAGCTCATCGGCATCGCGGCGGCTGCAGATACCGGCATCGGCTATGTATTTGTTCAGGCGGATGCTGGCCTCGGTATGGGATGTTTTGGGTCCCTTGGTGCGGATCTTGCTGAAGTCATAGGCAGGAGGAGTCGCCATTGGCCGGCTGGCTCTCCGCTCAGTCAGTTCTTTTTTTTAAAAGGGGTGCGGGGGCGGCTGTCAGGCGATTGCTCGCTGCGCGAACCCTCGTCCCGGCGACCATAGCTGCGCGGAGCCTCGCTGCGGGCACTGTCGCCTCCCCGGCGGGGGTTGTCCTCAAAGCGGTTGCTGCTGCGGCCTTCTCCGCGGAAACCGCCTGGTTTGGCGCCTTCCGGTCTGGAGCCGTCCCGACGGGGACCGTCCGGTCTGGAACCCTCTGAACGATATCCGCCTTCCTTGCGGGGTCCGCCAGTACGACCACCCTCTGGACGGAATCCTTCGCTGCGGCCTTCAAAGCGGCTCTCGCCGCGCTTGCCTCCGCGGCTGTCATCGTCGCGGCGGTTGCCCCAGTTTTCGGAGCGGGGGCGGAAGTTGGGTTTGTCGCCATAGGAGCTGGAGCGGCGCGGGCTGTCGCCAAAGTCCTCGCCTTTGCTAAAGCGGGGGCGGCGCTCAAAATCCGGCTTATCGCCGGCAGCGCCCGTGCGGCGTCTTGGGCTGTCCGTACGGGGGCCGTCTCCACGGAGGCCGTTACCACGGGGGCCGTCTCCACGGGGGCCATCTCCACGACGGGCATCACCGCGGGGGCTGTAGGGCCGGTCGCCCTCGTCGGAGGAGCGAAAGCGGGGTCTGGCCGAAAAATCATCGTCCTGCTTGCGGTAGGCACCGGGGCGGCGGTTGCCAGAGCGCTCGCCATAGCCTTCGCCCTCAGCGGAGCGTCGGGGGCGGCTGGTGCCGGCATCCTGCTGGGCAGGGCGGTAGCGGCGGCCGGCTTCGTCGCGCTGTTTCCATTCTTTGTTATCGTCCGGATCCAGAAGTGGGGAATAGCGTTTATCAGAGAAACCCGCTGCTCTTGTTCCTTCATTTGAACGAGGGCGACGTGGCCGCTCGTTGCGTTCTCCTCCGGCTTGTTTCGGAGAGAACTTGCGGTTGGGTTTATTCATCGAATAAGGTTGGTACTTCTTATGGTGTAATCGTATGGGCTAGTGCGTAGCAAGGGGGAACAGCTCCAGAAGAGTTTACTGTTCTTCGCCTATTTTGTTATCGTCGGCCGAGAAATCTTTGGGTGTGGGCAGGTCTCTGAGGCTGTTTAGGCCAAAGTGTTCTTCAAATTTGGGGCTGGTGCCATAGAGCAGGGGCCTGCCAATGGAATCGGCTTTTCCTTTTATCTCAACTAATTCTTTCTCAAGAAGTTTTTGAATGGTGTAGTCGCAGTTTACACCGCGGATCTGTTCTACTTCGCTTTTGGTGATCGGCTGTTTGTACGCAATGATGGAAAGCGTTTCCAGCGCCGATGTAGAGAGGCGTTTTTTCGATTGCTGTTTAAGCAATATGCTAACGCCGGCAGCATAGGCCGGCTTGCTTAGAAACTGAAAACCCCCGGCAAGCGCAACAAGTTCAAAAGCATAGTCGGGGCTGGCGTAGCGCTCCTGCAACTGGGCCAGGGCGCCCTGTATATCTTCCAGGGGTACCTGGGCCCCAAACATCTCAGAGAGCGCAGCTTGTATGTCGGCAGCCGCAAGGGGTGCCGGAGAGCAGAAGATCAGCGCTTCTACATGATTTTGCAGAAAGTCCAAGCGAATTTTTTAAGAATTCTTGGCCAGCTTGGCTTCTATGGAGTGCATGGTATGGGGTACAGCCCGCAGGCGCTCCTTGCTGATGAGTTTGCCGGTGTCTACACAAACCCCATAGGTCTTGTTCTTGATGCGTACCATGGCACTTTCCAGCTGGTTGATGAACTTCTGCTGGCGGGCGGCCAATTGGGTAAGGCTTTCGCGCTCGGCTGCATCGGCTCCGTCTTCCAGCATCTTTACAGGTCCGCCGCTGTCAAGGGTATATTCACCGGTTTTATTGAGTGTTTCCTTGATGTACTTCAGCTCCACCTTGGCCTTGTCCAGCTTTTCCTGGATCAGGCTTTCAAACTCCTTAAGATCTTCGTCTGAATACCGTACTGTTGCTTCATTCGCCATGTTGCGTGCTGTTTTGCTCCCTTACTTAACACAATTCAGTTTAAAAAAGTCAATTCTCCTGCAATTAACAATGCAAAAGCTATGCCTGCTATTGTTGACAAAAGTGCTTAGGCGCGCAAATATCGTTTTTTTTCTTGAGATTCAGAAATAAATAAAATTTCTTAGGCCTCTTCTGCCGCTTTTTCCAAAGGAAGCAGGCCCAAGGATCTATAGACGTCTATTTATTCTTTACTGTATGGATCTGTAGCCCCCTGGCAAATGAGGATTACCAGCGCATCTGAAGCCTTTCAGCAGGGGCGGGGCGGATAAAGCCGCCAAAGAAAATGAGGGCATGAAAGAAAGGGAAGAATTAGTGGCCAGGCCAGACAGGCGGGGCCAACAAAGGAAGCGGAGCTCCAGGCTGCACCGCAGGGCATAAAGCCTGGGAGGAAAAACAATCCTACAAAGTTACGCAACCGCCTCTAATCTGGCCGACGGAATGAGCATAAAAAAGGCTGCCCCAGGGCAGCCTCTCCAGTTTAATACTCCAGCTGATGCTTCATGAGCTGAAGGCGTTTCTTGAGGGCATCCACCTCAATGCTAATGCCATACTTCATGCGAATGTAGCGCCGCACAGCCTCAAGCTTACGCCCGCGCTGCAGCGCTTTTCCCAGGGTGTTATCAATAATGCAGTTCATAAACAGGTGCTTGCTAGTAGTAGGAGAGTTGAAAAAATTGAAAGAGCTTTAGTGCTATTTCAACTATAAACAGTACGTTCTGTTTGGGCAAAAAGTTCCTATAACCAGCTGCTGACAACCACTGTTTTTCGCCATTTTTGCCGAAATCCATCCCTCCCCCACACGGATAATACTACAATATAATACCCATTTCTTACACGCTCGCCTGCCGCACTGGTGCCGCTCCATTGAAATACCCCCTCCTGCCCCAGCAGCTGGTTATTGGCCAGGCGCACAACCTCGCGCCCGCTGGCATCTAAAATGTGCAGCGAGCCGCTGAGCCCCGGCTGAGGCAGCTGATAGTGAATATGTGCAACATCGGCAACACCATCGGGAGTAGGCTCCAGCACCTCAGGCGCTATGTGCAGCACCTGCGTACCACCGGCCATAGGTGCGTAGCGCTGGGAGTTGGCCCGGCCAGGCGTGCCATAGGCAGGGGCCGATGCCGAGCTCCAGTTGGCCGGTAGCAGGCCGCTGCGCAAGGGGTCGATGCGCTCCAGCGATACCCCCTTGGTGGTGGCCAGCAGGGGATGATGCAGGGCGGGCGAAAACGCCACCGCCTCTGCCAGCGCTGCCGAAGGGCTCAGCAGCACCAGGGTATCTCCGCTATTGCGCAGCGCAGGCAGATTGGGGAGCTCCAGCAGGCTGTGAGAGGGTGTCTCCGGATAGGCTTCCAGCAGGGCGGCAGCAGTACGGGTGAGCACCAGATAGCCCTGTGGGGGAAGCAGGAGCAGGGCATCCGCAAGCGCTAGCGTACTGCGCAGCTGGCCCTCCCGCAGCCCAAGGTACCAGCCCTGCAGGTTGAGCATATGAGGAGTTGGGTTGTGAAGCTCGATCCACTCGGGCTCGTCTACTTCCGGATCAAACATGATCTCGTTGATCACTACCTCACCGGCCTGGGCTGATTTGGGGCGAATAAGGGGAGCCTCGGCCGTTGTGGTATTACCGCTGCAATCCTGCAGGCCAGCGAGCAGCACCGTGTAGGAAATATGCTTTGAAAGGGGTTCGCTCAGGCTGATCACCAGCCGGTTTTCCTGCTGGCGAACTGGTCCCAGGGCATGGGCAGGCTCCAGCCGCAGCTGCAGCTCCTGCAGACTGGCAGGGTTCAACGCTTCATCAAAAATCAGCACAAGCTGCTGTTCGGGCAGGGCCAGGGCCTGCAGCAGCTGCGGGGGCTGCTGGTCTTCGGTGGTGTTGAGCCTGGAGTTGGGGGCTGCGGGGGTTGCTCCTTTGGCATCGGCAGAGGCCTGCCAGTTACCGGCAAAGCTGCACTGCAGGTAGGGGTTGATCTGCTCCAGGCTCCAGCCCCCCTCCTGTTTGCCGGCCTCCCGGTACCAGGCAAGCGAATAGCTGAGGCTGTCCAGCAGGCGCCCGCTGGGGCTAT
>NZ_AODQ01000129.1 GCF_000348925.1 Cesiribacter andamanensis AMV16
ACCCATGGCTACCGAAACCCTCAAAAAAAACCGACATCCGCAAGCTAACCTTAGCGCAACTCACTGCTGCCCTGCAGCAGATGGGCGAAAAACCGTTTCGGGCCAAACAGATCTGGGAATGGCTCTGGAAAAAGTCGGCCGGCAGCTTTGCCGACATGACCAACCTCTCCAAAGGCCTGCGGGAGCAACTGGAGGCCCAGTTTGTGATCCACCCCCTTACCGTAGCCAGCAAGCAGGTAAGCGGCGATGGCACCATCAAATCGGCCTTTCGCCTGCACGATACTCACCTGATTGAAGGGGTACTGATCCCGGCCGACGACCGCATGACGGCCTGCGTATCTTCACAGGTGGGCTGCTCGCTTACCTGCAAGTTTTGTGCTACAGGCTATATGGACCGCAAGCGCAACCTGGAGGCCTCCGAGATCTATGATCAGGTGGTCACCATTACCCGCCAGGCCGAGGAGCACTACGCCAACCCCCTGACCAATATTGTGTTCATGGGCATGGGAGAACCCCTGCTCAACTACCAGAACGTACTCTCGGCCATTGACCGCATTACGGCCGAAGATGGTCTGAACATGGCCGCCAGGCGCATTACCGTAAGTACGGCCGGCATTGCCAAAATGATCAAGAAGCTGGGCGATGATGAGGTGAAATTTAACCTGGCCCTGTCGCTGCACGCCGCCAATGACGTAAAGCGCAACCAGATCATGCCCATCAACGAAAGCAATACGCTGGAAGCCCTGAAAGAGGCCCTGCAGTACTATTATCAGAAGACCCGCAACCCGGTGACTTTTGAATACATTGTATTCTATAATTTCAATGATACGCTGCAGGATGCCGAAGAGCTCTACCAGTTTACCAAGGCGGTACCCAGCAAGGTAAATATCATTGAATATAACCCCATTAAGGAAGCCGATTTTATCAATACCGGCGAAGACCGGCTGGATGCCTTCAGCAACTACCTGCGCCGCAAGGGGGTAAATGTGCATGTGCGCCGCAGCCGTGGCAAAGACATTGATGCTGCCTGCGGACAGCTGGCCAACCGGGATACAGAAGTAGAAAAAGCGGTATAAGTCCGCTTTTGTTTCTACCTTGGGATAGGCCCTCCCGCTGCCTTCCGCTATGGACTACTCATCGCTCCTGATTCTTAATCTGCTGGCAACAGCACTGCTTACCGGACTTATCTGGATGGTGCAGCTGGTGCATTACCCCGGCTTTGCCTATGTGAGCCAGCAGGCCTGTACGGCCTATCAGCATCAGCACACCCGCCGCATTGCCTGGCTGGTAATTCCGCTAATGCTGGCAGAGCTGGCCCTTACGGGCTGGCTTAGCTGGCTGGTCGTAAGCAGGGGGTTGGCGGCACATGCTCTGCTCTACTGGCTGGCGGCCGGCTGTGTGGTGCTGGTCTGGGGCATTACTTTTCTGGTATTTGTACCCCTGCATGCCCGGCTGCAACAGGAGGGGTACACCCCTGTCCTCACTCAAAAACTAGTGCTCTGGAATTGGCCCCGTACGCTGCTGTGGAGCATTCGCTGCCTGTTGCTCAGCTATCTCTTGCTGGAGGGGTATCACTAAAGGGCATAAAAAAAGCCCCCATTTGGAGGCTCATTTGTGCTTTAGCTTTTCTTGCTGGCTTCAAATAGCTTTTGCTTTTCTTCTTTGGTTAGGCTTTCATAGCCCTGGGCGGAGATCTTGTCCAGGATGGCATCAATCTCGTCCTGTGAGGCTTTCATAGGGCCGCCAGGCTTTTGCTGCTGCGAGCGAAACGAGCTGCGGGGGGTGGTATAGGCTTTTTCGCGGCGGTGGCTTACCTTGATGCGCGCGCTGCGGTTAAAGAGTCCCCCTACCCAGTCCAGGCTGCCCGATACCCAGGCGCCGATATCGGGCCCGCGGCGTAGCTGCACGATATAGACCCAGCCCAGCAGAGCACCGCCCAGGTGCGCCAGCTCACCGCCGGCATTGGGACCATCCAGCCCGGCAAAGCTCTTGAACACTACCCAGAAAATGGCTATGTACTTGATCTTGACCGGCCCGATAAAGAGCAGAAAAAAGGAATGGTTGGGTTGCAAGGTAGCCGCCGCCACAATAATGGCCGATACCCCTGCCGAGGCCCCCAGCAGCACCGAGCGTGGTACCATGGGCTGGTAGTAGGGCAGCAGGTTATAGATGAGCAGAAAGGTAATGCCGCCGGCCAGGCCGCCCAGCACATAAATATTCACAAACTTTTTACTGCCCAGGTACTCCATGATCAGCTGCCCAAACCAGTAGAGAAACAAGAGGTTGAACAGGATATGGAAGAAATCGACATGGGTGAACATGTAGGTGATCACCGTCCAGGGCTTTTGCAGAAAGGCGCCCACGCTGGCCGGCATCATCAGCTGGTTCATGATCCATTCGTAGATCGCTCCGCCACCCGAAAGGTTCAGGATCACCCGCAGCACAATCAGCACCGCAAACACCAGCATGTTGATCAGGATGATGCGGTAAAGACCGTTATTGGGCCGGTTAAATGCGTTTTTTAGTTCTTCAAAAAATCCGTTCATGCTATTGCCAGACTAACAGATGCTATTGATATCGGTTGCGGGCCTCTCCCCATACAACCAACAAGAGGTATCCTACAAACATTCCGCCCAGGTGCGCCATGTGGGCCACATTATCGGTGGGTACACGCTTCAGGAGCAGGTATACTTCCAGGGCGCCATAGAGCAGTACAAAAATTCGCACCCGCATGGGGATGGGCGGTATCAGCAGCATAATGCGCCGATGCGGAAACAGCAGTCCTACCGCCATCAATAACCCAAAGATGGCGCCTGATGCACCCAGCATGGGGGTGTCCAGCACCAGTTCATATAGCTGCCGGATCGTTTGCTCGGCCTGCCCGGCCAGAGCCTCATTTTCGGGCTGCTGGTAATACTGGTCAGCCAGGCCTCGCACATTAGGATAAAACCTGGCAAAGTGCTCTTGTACTACCTCCACATACAACTCCGGAGAGGGATTGCTCAGGTAAGCATCCACATCCTGCTGCATCTGGCGGTGCTCAAAGAAATCAACCCCCATAAAAAGGACCGCGGCGCCCAGGCCAGTGATCAGGTAATACTGCAGAAAACGCTTGCTTCCCCAGAGCTCTTCCAGCCAGGGGCCAAACACTGCCAGCCCAATCATATTCCCGAGAAGGTGCATGTGATCGCCATGCAGGAACATATAGGTAACGAACTGCCAGGCCCTAAAGTTATCGGAGCCCATGTAATATAAAGCAAAAAAATGCACGGTTTCCTGGTAAACATCCAGCAGGAGGGCACCTAAAAATACAGCTACATTTATGATCAGCAGATTCTTAACGACAGGGGTCAGACGAAACATGTCTTGGTTTTATTTAAAAAGTTCAGATACTTTATCAAGGTCCAGAATGCGGAACGTCTGGCGTCCGTCTGGCGTATAGGCCGGGGTCTGGCAGGCAAACAGCTGATCGATGAGGGCCCGCATTTCACTTAGTTCCAGGCGCTGTCCCCAGCGCATGGCCGCCCGCTGGGCCAGGGCCCGGGCAGTTTGCTCCCGCTTGTTCAGGGCCAGCTCGGTGCGATGGTGCTTGAGCTGCTCCAGCAGGCCTTCCAGCAGACGCTGCCCGTCCATACCGGCCAGATCGGCAGGCACCCCCTGGATCACCAGCGAATCGCCGCTAAACAGGCTGATCTCGAAGCCCAGGCTGCGGATCTCTTCCTGATACTCCTGCAGCAGCTCGGCATCCTGGCGGGCCAGCTGCACCTGCTGCGGAAAGAGCGACTGCTGCGAACTGGCCGAGCCCTGCTGCAGCTGACGCAGGAATTTTTCATAGAGAATCCGCTGATGGGCCGCCTCCTGGTCTATGAGCATCATGCCCGATTTTACCTGGCAGATGATGTAGCGCCCGTGCAGCTGAAAGCAGGATTGCTGCAGTTCCTGCCCCCCTTCCGGACTGGCGGATGCACGCTCCAGCGGCAGCTGGTTGGCTGCACTGGGCATGGTAACGGCCTCGGTAAAGGCCCGGCTGGGCTGAATCACCGCATGGGGCTGGCTATCGGCACCGGTAGTAGTACGGCCCCTCTCAAAAAGTTGCTCCCAGCCAGTAGCAGCGCCTGTATGGCTTTGTCTGAACTGCTCCCAGCTGCGGTCTGGCCGGGGGCTGGCTGCACCGGCACCCGAGCCGCCAAAACCACCGCCGCTGTAGGCGCTTCCCCCTTCTGCAGCAGGCCCCTCTGTCCGCGCCGAGAGGCGGGCGGTAAAGTTCACATCCTGCTCAAAATCAAGCGAGGGGGTTAGGTTATGGGTGCCGATGGCCTGCCGCACGGCCGAGTGCATAATGGCATACACGGTGCGCTCATCGGCAAACTTGATCTCGGTTTTTGTAGGGTGAACGTTTATGTCGATCTGCTGGGGGTCTATTTCCAGGAAAAGTACATAAAAGGGGTAGGTATCGGACTGCAGCAGGCCCTCATAGGCGCCCATGACGGCATGGTGCAGGTAGTTGCTTTTAATAAAGCGCTGGTTTACAAAGAAGTACTGCTCGCCCCGGGTCTTTTTGGCGTGCTCCGGCTTGCCGATGTAGCCCCAGATCTTCAAATGAGGGGTCTCTTCTCGGCAGGCGGCCATCTGCTCCTGGTGCTGTTTTGTGAATAATTGCACAATTCGCTGGCTAAGCTTGCCTCCCTGCAGCTGGTAGGTTTCCAGATCGTTCTGGTGCAGGCTGAAGGAAATCTCGGGATGGGCCAGGGCCACCCGCTGAAATTCTTCTACAATGTGGCGCATTTCCACCCCATTGGACTTAAGGAAATTGCGCCGGGCGGGCACGTTAAAAAAAGGTTTTTAACCGTAATGCTGGTGCCCTCGGCGCAGGCTACGGGCTCCTGTTCCTTTACTTCCGATCCTTCTATGCAAATGCGGGTGCCCAGCTCGGCGCCGGCGGTGCGGGTCTTGAGCTCTACCTGGGCTACGGCGGCTATGGAGGCCATGGCCTCGCCCCGGAAGCCCATGGTGCGAATGGCAAAAAGATCGTCTGCGGTGCGAATTTTAGAGGTGGCATGCCGCTCAAAGCTCATGCGGGCATCGGTTTCGGACATGCCCTTGCCATTGTCGATCACCTGAATAAGGGCCTTGCCGGCATCGCGCACCTGCACCTGCACCCGGGTGCTGCCCGCATCAATGCTGTTCTCCATCAGCTCTTTTACTACAGATGCAGGCCGCTGCACTACCTCTCCGGCAGCGATCTGGTTGGCTATAGCATCGGGTAATAAACGAATAATATCGGCCATGCAGCGGGTTGAAAAAGAGACCCGCACAAGGGGTGCAGGCCGGAGTGATCAGAAGGGTAAAGATACAAAAAAAGAGGGTAGATTAAGAATCACCCTCCTGCTTGCTTTTGGCAGTTTTATGAATTCTGCCGCATTTGCCTCACACGTAAGAAAATATAAACGGGGATAAGAATCAATCCAAGGTAAAGCGCGTTATTACCGTAAAATATGAAGCCTACAAATGTGAAGAAAAACAGCACCACAAAGATCAGCTGGCTTACGCTGGATTGCTTGGCCTGTGTTTCCTGACGGCTTTGCGCCTGCTTCCACTCGGCCTGCAGGCGCCCGCGCAGCTCTTCGCTTGGCTGGGCTTCTACCTCCCGCCGGATGCGTTCGGCCCGCTCGGTAACTTCTTCCTTCACAGGATCGTAATACCGCGGCTCATAGGTAAATTTATTATATTTGGGCAGCCGGACCAGGGAAGGAATCTTCATAATTAGCGTATTTTGCGTACTACAAAACTAACGATTATTCAGAGGGGTAACGTTTGCATGTTCAGAAAAGTTTGTGCCGTAATGGCTTTGTGTATGATGGGCGTAACGGCCGCCCTGGCCGCCCCATTTCCGCCCGATTCTATCGCCGCCAGAAACTGGGTGAAAAAGCGGGAACATTGGGTTGACAGTGTGATGAAAAGCATGACCGAAGAACAGCGCATTGGCCAGCTGTTTATGGTGGCTGCCTACTCCAACCGCGATAAAGAACATGTACAGGAGCTGGAAAAGCTGGTAACCGACCACCACATTGGGGGGCTTATCTTTTTTCAGGGCGGCCCGGTGCGCCAGGCCCGCATCACCAACCAGCTGCAGCAGCAGGCCAGAGTACCCCTGTTTGTGGCCATGGATGCCGAGTGGGGCCTGGGCATGCGCCTGGACAGCATTCCCAACTATCCGCGCCAGATGACGCTGGGCGCCGTAGACGACAATCAGCTGATCTATACCATGGGTGCCGACATAGCCCGCCAGCTGCGGCTGCTGGGCGTGCATATTAATTTTGCCCCGGTGGTGGATGTAAACAGCAACCCGCAAAACCCCGTTATCGGCAACCGTGCCTTTGGCGAGTACAAGTTTGATGTGGCCCGCAAGGGCATTGCCTACATGCGCGGTCTGCAGGATCATGGGGTACTGGCCTCGGCCAAGCACTTTCCCGGTCATGGCGATACCGATACCGACTCGCACTTTGCCCTGCCGGTTATCAACCATGACATGGAGCGCCTGCGCAGCATAGAGCTCTACCCCTTTCAGCAGCTCATGGCCGATAGTGTAGCCAGCGTTATGGTGGCCCACATCAATGTGCCGGCGCTGGATAATGCGCCTAACCGTCCTACTACCCTTTCGCCGGCGGTGGTCAATGGCCTGCTCAAAAAAGAACTGGGCTTTCAGGGCCTGATCTTTACCGATGCCCTTAACATGAAGGGGGTAAGCCAGTTTTACAAACCCGGCGATGCCGATCTGGAAGCCCTGAAGGCCGGCAATGATGTGCTGCTGTTTTCCGAAGATGTGGCCGGCGCCATCCGCAAGATCCGCCGGGCGGTAAAGCGGGGTGAAATCAGCCAGAAAAGCATTGACGAGCACGCCCGCCGCATTCTGCAGGCCAAGTACTGGGCCGGTCTGCACAAACGCACCCCCATCAATACCGACAATCTGGTTAACAAGCTGAACGATCCGGTATCAGACATGATCCGCCAGAAGCTCTATGAACAGGCCGTTTCCATTGTGCACAACCAGCAGAACCTGATGCCGCTGCGGCATGTAGAGGAGCGCTCCTTTGCGGTAGTTACGGTGGGAGGCACCAATACCAAAAACACATTTTCAGAAACACTGGCCCTTTACGCCCCCTTTGACCATTATCATATTGACAAAGAAGCCTCTGCCGATGCCTTTAACGACCTGCTTACCACCCTGCGCCTCTATGATGTGGTGGTGGTAGGGGTACACGGCATGGTAAGCGCTCCGGCCAGGGAATTTGGCCTGCTGCCCGAGCAGATCCGCTTTCTGAACGAAGCCCGCAAAAAGCCCAACACCATCATCAGCGTATTTGGCTCGGCCTACAGCCTCAAGCACTTTGAGCAGGCCCGCAACCTGGTGGTGGCCTATGAAGACAATGAGTATACTCAGAAGATTGTGCCCTCGCTGATCTTTGGCGGCCTGCCGGCCAGGGGCAAGCTGCCCGTATCGGTAAGCGGCCTGGTGCGCCGCACCATGGGCGATGCCACCCGGGAGCTGGACCGCCTCAATTACGCCACCCCCGAAGATGTAGGCATGGATGCCACGGTGCTGCGCAACATTGATCGCATAGCCGAAGAAGCCATTAAGCTGGGGGCCACCCCCGGCATGCAGATTCTGGTAGCCCGCAAGGGGTCCATTGTGTACCAGAAAAACTTTGGCCACCTGAGCTACGACAGCCTGCGGCCGGTAAGTAATGAAACCGTTTATGACATTGCCTCCATTACCAAAGTGGCGGCTACGCTGCAGGTGATGATGTTTCTGGAAGAACGGGGCCTCATAGACCTGGACCAGCCCATTGTCACCTACCTGGAAGACCTGAAGGGCACCAACAAGGCCGCCCTTACGCTGCGGGAGATCCTGGCGCACCAGGCCGGCCTTGTTCCCTACATCCCCTTCTGGAAATACACCCTAAACGGCACGGCCCTCAATACCGCCTTTTACAGCCCTACCCCCATGCCCGACTACAGCCTGCAGGTGGCCGGCAATATCTTTACCAGCCGCAGCATGCAGGACTCCATCTGGCAGTGGATCAAAAAATCGGACCTGCAGCCCAAGCCCAAGGGCAAAAAGACCTGGGAGTACAAGTACAGCGATGTGGGCTATTACATCATGCAGCGCATTGCCGAAAAGATCCTGAATCAGCCCATGGCCGACTTTCTGGCCCAGAACCTCTATGACCCCCTGGGACTGGAAACCATGACCTACCTGCCCCTGAGCAAGTACAGCCTTGACCGCATAGCCCCTACCGAACAGGATACCTACTTCCGCAACAGCCTGGTGGCCGGCATGGTGCACGACCAGGGCGCCGCCATGATGGGCGGCATTGCCGGGCATGCAGGCCTGTTCAGCAACGCCACCGACCTGGCCGTGCTCATGCAAATGCAGCTGCAGGATGGCGAGTATGGCGGCAAGCGCTACTACTCTCCCGGCACCATTGCCCGCTTTGCCCAGACGCAGTACAAAGGCAACCGCCGCGGCCTGGGCTGGGACAAGCCCGAGCTCAATACCGCCCATGGCCCTACTTCTAACTTTGCCTCGCCGCGTACGTTTGGTCATACAGGCTTTACCGGCACAGCGGCCTGGGTAGACCCTGAATTTGATCTGGTTTATATTTTTCTATCGAACCGGATACACCCCGATGCAAACAACACGAAGCTGATCCGCTTTGGCACGCGCACCCGCATTATGGATGAGGTGTATAAAGCCATGCAAAGCTTCAACAAGTACAATCAGAATTAACAAAGGCATGAAAATCGGCATTGTTTGTTATCCAACCTTTGGAGGCAGCGGTGTAGTAGCAACAGAACTGGGCAAGGGCCTGGCCAAAAAAGGCCATGAGATCCACTTTATTACCTATTCGCAGCCTACCCGACTGGATTTTTTCAGCGAAAACCTCTATTACCACGAGGTATACATGGAGCCGTATCCGCTCTTTGCCTACCCCCCTTATGAGCTGGCCCTGGCCTCTAAAATGGTGGATGTGGTGCGCTACGAAAAGCTGGACCTGCTGCATGTGCATTATGCCATCCCCCATGCCTCGGCGGCCTATATGGCCAAGCAGATCCTGAAGAGCCAGGGCATCAGCATACCGGTGGTGACTACCCTGCATGGTACCGACATTACGCTGGTAGGCAAAAATGCCTCCTATGCGCCGGTGGTCACCTTCAGCATCAACGAGTCGGATGGTATTACGGCTGTATCGGAATCGCTGCGGCAGGAAACCTACCAGCACTTCGAGATCCACAAGGATATTACCGTAGTGCACAACTTCATTGACCTGGAGCGTTTTAAAAAGCAGAAGAAAGACCACTTCAAGACTGCCATCAGCCCCGGGGGCGAAAAAGTGGTGGTGCATACCTCCAACTTCCGCAAAGTAAAACGGGTAGATGATGTGATCCGCATCTTTCAGCAGATACGCGAAGCCATGCCGGCCCGCCTGCTGCTGGTGGGCGATGGACCCGAGCGCCCCAAAATGGAGAAGCTGTGCCGGGAGCTCAAGATTTGCGACGATGTGCGCTTTTTGGGCAAGCTGGAAGCCGTAGAAGAAGTGCTGAGCGTGGCCGACCTCTTCCTGATGCCTTCCGAAAAGGAAAGTTTTGGCCTGGCAGCCCTGGAGGCCATGGCTTGCGAAGTACCGGTAGTAAGCTCCAATGCCGGTGGTCTGCCCGAGCTGGTAGTTGATGGCGTTTCGGGCTTTACCTGCCCGGTGGGCGACACCCGGCAAATGACCGAACGCGCCCTGTTTATACTGGCCGATGAAAACCTGCAGCGCTTTAAGGAAGGCGCCCTGGCCCGGGCCCGGGAATTTGACATCAGCAACATTCTGCCTCAGTACGAAGCTGTATATGAGCAGGTACTGGCGCCTAAAGATCTGCCCAGCCTGAGCCCCCCCTAAGCCCCAAGCAGAGAGCAGCTTTTTTTGGCATCGCAAAAGATGCCTAAACCTTTTAACGTATCCGCCCGTTAGGCATTTGTCGGGAAATACAAGTTATTATTTTTTTATGGACCATACGATCAAACCAAAGACCAAAGGAAGCGCCCAGCTTTTTAAAAATCCTGTGCTGGAGCGTCTCTCCCGTACGCATATTTCCATTCCGCTGAGTCTCTATACGGTAATCTCAGTAGGCCTCCTCTATTATGGTGTTAGCGAGATTGGCCTGAGCGGCCTGGCGGTTGTAGCCCTCTTCATTACCGGCTTTCTCACTTTTACACTATTTGAGTACCTGGCGCACCGCTATGTGTTCCATATGGAGCATACCAATGAGCTCAAGGCCAAGATCCAGTATACCGTTCATGGAGTGCACCACGAGTTTCCTAAGGATAAGGATCGCCTGGCCATGCCGCCCCTGCTGGCACTTGTGTATGTAGCCGTGTTTTTCTTTGTATTTCGCTTGCTGCTGGGCGAGGGGGTTTTTGCCTTTGTGCCCGGCATGCTTACGGGCTACTCACTTTACCTTTTTGTGCATTATGCCGTGCATGCCTATCAGCCGCCCAAAAACTTCCTGAAGATCTTGTGGGTGCACCATGCCATTCACCATTACAAAGATCCTGAGCGCGCCTATGGCGTCTCCTCTCCTCTCTGGGATTATGTTTTTGGCACCATGCCTAAATAACAATCCGGCAAAATTTTACCTTTAAAGCGTAGCACCACCTGCTACGCTTTTTTTATGACAACCATAAGTATACTTGGATGCGGCTGGCTGGGCACCCCCCTGGCCCGCCGCCTGCTTAGCGAAGGCTATGCCGTAAAAGGCAGCACCACCACCGCCCAGAAACTACCCTCCCTGCGCGATGTAGGCATACAGCCCTATCTGCTGCGCCTGGATCCGCAACCGGAGGGCCAGAAAACAGAAGATTTTTTTCAGACGGATATCCTCCTGATCGACATTCCTCCTCAGACAGGGCGAAGAGGCAATGATTTCCATCCCCGGCAGATTCAGGCCCTTTTAGAAATACTAACCCCTCACACCCTCCTAAAGGTACTTTACATCAGCTCCACCAGTGTCTATCCGGATGAGGGGGAGGCCCTGACAGAAGATGCTCTGGACCCCTCGGCACCCGGCGCCAACCAGGCCCTGATCCGGGCCGAGGCCCTGCTGCAGGAAGCCCTGGGCGAGCGCCTCACCATTCTGCGCTGCGGCGGTCTGATGGGCTACGACCGCATTCCCGGCAAGTGGAGCAAGGGGGGTGAGGTAGCTGATACCCCCATTAATTACCTGCACCGCGATGATGCCATCGGGATCATTGTAGAGTTGCTGGCGCAAGACAAATGGGGGCAGGTCTACAATGCCTGCTCTCCCCTGCACCCCAGCCGGGCGGCCATTTACCAAAAGACGGCAGCGCAGCAGGGCTGGCCGCCGCCAAAAGTTACAGCAACCGACAAGCACAAAACCATCAGCCCCCAAAAGCTGCAGCAGGAGCTGGGGTATCGGTTTACCTATCCCGATCCGCTGGATTTTAGCTATACTCTTTAAGTACTCATTCACTAAAAAAGGAAAGCGATACCGGTGCAGAAGAGAACCGTTCACTCTTTTTTTCAGCACCTTATTGCCCAGGGGCTGAACATCTTTCGGCGCAAAAAGCGTTATACTACAGAACACTCTAGCGCAGCATGATAGGCTACCGATTTACTGACTTTTTGCCCGAAGGCGATCCGGATGCAAGCACTTTTGACAACCTGCTGAAGATCTTTATGCAGCTGCTGCTTATTACCTCCGGCGATGTGTCCGAGGCGCTGCACTGGCTCAACAACCTGGATCAGAAGTACGGCCTCACCGACGATGCCTACGGCATGGGCGATTTTATCGAAGACCTGAAAGCCAAAGGCTACATTACCGATGAGAACCCCGAGGGGAAATTTGAGGTAACGGCCAAAAGCGAGCAGGCCATTCGCAAAAGCGCTCTGGAAGAGATCTTTGGCAAGCTGAAAAAGGGGGGCAAGGGCAATCACCACAGCTTTTTTTCCGGAGCCGGTGATGAGCCCCGCACCGAAAAGCGGGAGTACCAGTTTGGCGATACCCCTGAGCAAATTGCCATTACCGACTCGCTGCGCAATGCCCAGATCAACCACGGCTTTGATGGCCCCCTGCTTACCGAGCAGGATCTGGAGGTGTATGAAAAAGACTACAAGACCCAGACGGCCACCGTACTGATGATTGATGTGAGCCACAGCATGATCCTCTATGGCGAAGACCGCATTACCCCCGCCAAAAAGGTGGCCCTGGCCCTGGCCGAGCTCATCAAGCTAAAATACCCCAAAGACACGCTGGATGTAATCGCTTTTGGCAATGATGCCTGGCAGATTGAAGTAAAAGACCTGCCTTTTTTGCAGGTGGGCCCCTTTCATACCAATACCGTCTCGGGCCTGGAGCTGGCCATGGACCTGCTGCGCCGGCGCAAAACAGCCAACAAACAGATTTT
>NZ_AODQ01000130.1 GCF_000348925.1 Cesiribacter andamanensis AMV16
CATTGCCCTCAGGGCCGATGCTATCCGCTCGGAGTATGACCGTTTTGGCCGCCAGCGCAGCATCACCCCAACCTTTGAGTACAAAATGCAAAAGGAGTTCAAGCAGCTTAGCCTGGGGGCTTACCTTACCTGGCAGCCGCTGGTGGTGGGGCTCTGGTACCGGGGCCTGCCCATCTCCAAGGTAGAAAATGTACGCAACAAGAATGAATCGGCCATTATTCTGGTAGGCCTGATGCACGGCAACCTCAACATGGGCTACAGCTTTGACTATACCCTCAGCAGCCTGGGCATGGCCACCGGAGGCGCGCATGAAGTAAGCCTGGTCTATAACCTGCAACTCAACCGCAATAAAAAGCCGCCCCTGAATACCCGGGTAATTCCCTGTCCTGACTTCTAACCGGCACTGCCGGTTTTTTTTTGCCCGTTATCCGGCTGGTGAGCTACTTCTTGCCGTCAGAAGTACGCCAGAGGGTAGGTGCGCTTGATTGCCCCGTTTTGTTCTGGATAAAGGTGGCTGGTTTCTGTGGCACCAGAGCATAGGGGTGCGCCCCCTGGGCTGGGCGGACCCGGACAGAGGGGGGTAAATTGGTAAGAATGAGGCATCCAAATCCTCAATTTCAGCCTAAAAAATAGCCATGTAAGATGCCTGCCAAAATGTTGCAGCAAAGCAGGGGGCTTTTATGCAGGTTTGGGACGGAGAATAAGAGTGATTCCGGGCTGCCCATGCCCAAACTACCCCTTGTACCGCATGCGAACGATCTACAGCATTCAAACCCCTTCTACTAAAGGCCTCGCTGCCCTGTTGCTTCTGTGCCTGCTGCAGCTGGCCGCCCTGGCGCAACAGCCCTCCCAGACTGTATACCGGGCCGAAAAGCTTTTTGAGATCGGCAACTATGCCGATGCCCTCAAAGGTTACCAGGAGGCCATTCAGGCCGGCGAAGGCTCACCCTACCTGCTCTACAAGGCTGGCCGCTGCTACCTGGAGAGCAAGCAGTTTGCCGAAAAGATAAAGGCCCTGCCCCTGCTGCAGCAGGCCGCCCCCGGCGCCGATAAGCTGCCGGCCGAGTACCAGCTGGCGCTGGGCGATGCCTTCTATGTAAACGCCCGGCCACTGGAAGCCCTGCAGGCCTATGAGCGCTATCAGAAGCTGGTGGCCAAAGATGCCGCCAAGCAGAAGACCGTAAAGGAACGCAAGGCCCAGGCCCAACTGGCCCAGGAGCATATGAGCAATGCCAAGCAGGTGGCCCTGCAGCCCCTGCAAAACGGGGTAAATACCGAATTTACCGAGTACAATCCCGTAGTGAGCGCCGATGAGTCGCTGATGGCCTATACCCTATTAAAGCCGGCCGACAGCCGCAGCAGCCAGAAGGCGCTGGAGCAGATCATGCTGGTGAAAAAAGAGGGGGGAAGCTGGTCGGCGCCGCAGCCTCTGAAGGTAAGCAATTTCAATGCCGGTACGGCCGGCCTCTCGGCCGATGGCCAGCAGATGATCATTTACCTGCAGGACAATACCGGCGGCAACCTCTACCTGCTGAAGCGCAGCGGCGATAGCTGGGGCAAACCCCAGGAAATGCCCGGCGACCTGAACTCCCGCTTTGTGGAAACCACCGCCAGCATTACGCCCGATGGCAAAACCATCTACTTTGCCTCTAACCGCCCCGGCGGACGGGGAGGCATGGACATTTACAAGACCGAGCTGCAGCCCAACGGTAGCTGGGGCCGGGCCCAAAACCTGGGCCCCCAGATCAATACCGAAGCCGATGAGGATGCCCCCTTCATTCACCCCGACGGCCGTACGCTTTACTTTACCTCTAACGGCCGGGGGTCGCTGGGCGGCAATGATGTGTTCAGGACCCACCTGCTGGCCGGTCAGTGGAGCATTCCCCAGAACATGGGCTACCCCATCAATACCGTAGCCAACGAAAGCTACTTTACCCTTACGGCCGATGGCAGCCGGGCCTACTTCTCAACCGACCGCCCCGGCGGCCGGGGCGAGCAGGACATCTATACCTTCAGCATGCCGGAGCAGGACCGCAACATCCCCCTTACCATGATCAAGGGGCGCATTCTGGCCGGCGAAAGGGAGCAACCTGTTCCCACCAAGATCTTTGTGGTGGATGTGCAGACCGGCAACAAGCTGGAGTATGTGTACCATCCCGACCCAAAAACCGGCAATTATCTGATTATTCTGCCTCCGGGCCGCAATTATGACCTCATTGTAAAGGCCGAGGGCTACCTGCCCTATTCCATCAATGTGAACATCCCCAATCAGGATTACTTCCATGAGCTCTACCAGCAGATCTTTCTGCGGCCCATCAAGCAGTTTGATGTAGTGGTAGGCCAGGAGGTAAAGGTGCAAAATGCCTTTTACGATACGGGCCAGCCGCTGCACCATGACCTGAAAAAGATCAAGGAAAGCACCATGGTAAAGGGCGACAGCATAGATGTGTACGAAATGATGGAGACCATTATCGGCGCCGGCGATAAGGCCGCCTATGAGTACCTGCTGGAGCTCATGTATACCGTTAATCCCATTGAGAATGTAGATTTCAGCGCAGCCAACAACCGCATTACCGAAGATGCCGAGGCCATCTACTACTACGAAGAGAACGACAAGACCAAGCTGGAAGCCAAGAAGGTAGGCAATGAAACCATCTATACCCTGCCCACCCTGCGGGTGACCGAGGCCTCCAAGATGCAGGCCAAGTCCGGCGGCGCTCCCTACCGGCAGGAGCTGCTCAAGCCGGTCTACAAGATCTATTTTGATGTGGACAGCAAAACGCTGAAGCCTGCCGATGAGCAGAAGCTGCAGGAGATCATCCGCCTGTTTGAGAGCCACGAGCAGCTGGGCGTGGAAATCTCGGGCTACGCCTCCAAAGATGGCAATGCCGAGCACAACCGCACCCTTTCCAATGAGCGGGCCATTGCCGTGCTGGATTACTTCAACAAACGGGGGGTAGGCCGCCGCCGCATTGTAGCCAAAGGTCTGGGGGCTACCACCAACCAGGAAACCAACGCCCAGGAAGGCCGCAGGGTAGAAGTGCGCATCATCGACCTGAGCCAGGCCAGTAAATAAGCGCTTTTCTTTTCAACCAAATGTCGACTGAGGGCCCGCTAGCAATAGCGGGCCTTTTTTGTAAAGGGTGTAAATGCTGCTCCCAGGTCTGAAACAGAATATAGCCTTTCTGCAGGGAGGAGTCTGAAAACCAGACATGGTTCAGATTTAAAACTTAAAGAGCGTCCGCTCTTTATCCCCTTTTTTGCTATACATGCGGCTGTGGCGGGGAATAAAGAAATTGATGGAGGCATAGAGCCGGTTGGCCTGCACATCGGAATTGCTCAGCAGGTTAAAGCCCCCCTGCGCATGAAAGCCCAGAATCCGGAAGCCAAGGGCAGGGCCGATGCTCAACGTGCTGGCGCTAAAGTCGGTAAAGGCGCCAATGCGGCCCCCGTAGGTAAGCTTCAGACGGCCATGGCGCTGCCAGTATCCCCCCTGTAGCCCATAGACCCCGGTGAAGGGCGATAGCTCGGCATAGCCCTCTACGGCCCGGATCACCGGCTCTTTAAGCCGGATCTTTTTCCAGTTGTACTGGTAGCCCAGCTGGATCATATCGCTGCGGCCCCGTTCATACCCGATCAGATAGCCGCGGCTGCTTTGGTATACCTTTAGTTTTTCTTTTTTGTCTTTCTGCTCTTTCCCGTCTTCGTCTTTCTTAAAAGGCCATTGCGCCAGGCATGTTAAACTCATCAGCAGGCATAGGCCAAGCAGGCTCCATTTTTTGTGCATAGATCAGAGGTTTGGTAGTAGAACGTAGCAAAGGGGTAAAAAGTGATACCCTAAAAATTGGATGTGACTTTTCTGAGCATAAAGCTCTGTTAGGTATGGCTAACTCATTAGTAGGTTGTTACTGGGCGTCATCCCCACGCAGGTGGGGATCTGTCAAAGTTGGGCAGGATAGGGAAGTTCCCTGCACAGCGCAAACAGATTCCCCTCTGCAGGGGAATGACGAAGAAGGGCAGGTAGCTATGGGATAGCGATAATAGCGTCTATTGAGGATTGTGCCTCATGCGTATATACTCCTCTACAATGGGTACATCGGCCGGGCACCAGGCTAGGGCAGGAAGCTCCTGCGGCAGCAGCCACTGGCAGGCCGCATGCTCGTGCAGTTGCAGCTTGCCCCCATGCAGGCGGCATAGCAGGGGAATCAGGCGGATGCTTTTGCCGGGATAGACATGGATGGCCGGGGCTAGTCGGGCATAAGGGCTGATCTGCAGCGAGAGCTCTTCGGCAATCTCCCGCACGATGCAGGCCTCGGGGCTTTCGCCCGGCTCCAGCTTGCCGCCGGGAAACTCCCACAGCCCCCCTTCAGACTTATGCAGGCCGCGCTGCGCCACCAGCACCCGGCCGTTATGTTCAATGAGCGCGCAGGCTACCTCGGTCATTTCTTGAAGATAAAATACACGGCCAGGATAAGGAAGAGAAAGCCAATGAGATGGTTAAGGCGGAAGGTCTCGGTCTTGAAGAAGAGGGTGCTGAAGACCACAAACACCACCAGCGTAATTACCTCCTGCAGCACCTTAAGCTCTACCAGTGAAAAAGGACCGCCTGTACCCCTGAAGCCAATGCGGTTGGCCGGCACCTGAAAGCAGTACTCAAAAAAGGCAATACCCCAGCTGATAAGGATAATGGCCAGCAGCCCCCAGCTTTCGGCCCATTTCATGTCCTTGAACTTGAGGTGGCCATACCAGGCCACCGTCATGAAGGCATTGGAACAGATCAGCAGCAGGATGGTGAGCAGGTGTTTCATGCTATATAAGAACTGGTTAAAGAGAACAGGAATTATCGGGAACTAAGGCGGGGGGTGTCTTCATCGGGCCGCGGGGCTGCCCAGCCGGTACAGGTAGGCACCCAGGTAATAGGCTCCCAGCCCACTGAAAAGGTGCCACAGAAAGTGCGAGCCCATGGGCAGCAAGGCCGTAGCCGGCTGGTCCAGCTGGCGAAACAGCAGGCTCAGCAGCAGCCAGAACAGAGCGCTGCCAATGGAGCGAACTCCCCTCCACTGCGTGCGCGACAAAAAGATCAGCAGCGGAATAAAAAAGGCCGCTCCGGTAAGGGCATAGGACAGGTTAATGGCCGTATGGCTGGGAAAGGCCCACCAGATGAGCATGCGCATCAGAAACATGAGCACTACCACCGGTATGGCCAGCCACTTGCGGGGCAACACCCGGGTCCAGAAAAAAAAGGGCCAGCAGCAGCGTAAGCAGGGCCGTGGGGGTAATGTCCAGCATGAGCCAGAGGCGGTGGCTCCTGAAGGCATGATACAGCGTGCTGCCCAGCCCGCCCAGAAACAGCAGCGGCAGGCAGAGGGCCAGAAAGGGGTGCTGCCGGTACTGCCCCCGCAGCCGCAGCGCCCAGTAAACGGCCGGTAGCAGAATGGCCAGGGAGGAGACGGCATTCCAGGGCTCCACCAGGGGGCGGGACAGGTCGGTCTCGGCATAGACCGGTCCGCCATCAGCGGGCAGCAGCAGGGGTGCCTGTAGCTCTTGGGCCGCCATGGGGGCTTATTCCTCTATTTTATGGGGTTCGTAGGTACGCAGCCGCTGGCGAATGTAGTCGGGAAGGGGTAGGGGTCGCCCACTTTTATAATCGATGTGCACCAGCACTACAGTAGCCGTGGCATAGATCACATCCTTGCGGTCTTTTTCAGAGATCACCACCTCCTGCGTAATGGAGCTTTTGCCCAGCTTGCTGGTGCGGATCCAGACCAGCGGCCGATGCTGAAAATGGATAGGGGTGCGGTAGTTGATGTCGGTTTTGGCCAGCACCATGCCCAGCTGGTTCCAGTCCCACTGGCAGGAGGCGGCCAGGTAGCCCGAACGGGCCTGCTCTATGTAGGTGAGGTAAATGGCATTGTTTACATGCCGCATGGTATCCAGGTCGGCATAGCGCACTTCTACAGGCTGGCTAAACTTAAACTCTTGCATAAGGGGGTAAAAAAGTGGTATTCTGGTATCGCATCTGCAATCTAAACAAAAAGAAGAAGCCTATGAACAGGCTTCTTCTTTTTTGAAATACAGAGGATCATTCAGGATAGAGCAGCCCTTATACCTTAAGTACCGGCGCTGCCTGGGTTTTATGCACCATGCGCAGAATGGAGGGGTTGGCGGCGGTGAGGCGTTCCACTTCCTCCAGCGGCACCCAGGCAAGGCCCTTGCTTTCGCCATTGGGGCCAAGGGGCTCCTCGGGGTTGGCCGTAAGCAGGTAGCGCACATCATAGTGCTGGTGCTCGGCCTCGGTGCCCCGGGCGGGAATGGGGTGCACATCCACATCAAAGACCTCGCTGCGCAGCAGGCGCAGGCTGGTAAGGCCGGTTTCTTCATGCGCCTCCCGCATGGCTACACCGGGCAGGTTGGTATCGCCATCGGCATGGCCGCCGGGCTGCAGCCATTTATCCAGCTTGCGGTGGTGCATCAGCAGCACCTGCTGCAGGTCGGGCGATACGATCCAGGCCGAGGCGGTCATGTGGCCTTCGGTACGGCTGCGCAGAAAACAGTTGGGGGCACTTTCCAGCAGGCTGATGATCTTCCAGAGGTGCCCTTGTTCGCGCTGGCTGGCCGGGCGGTAGGTGTGCAGCTCGGCCAGTAGGTGGTTGCGGGTCATGGCGCGCAGCTTATTCAATGATGATGTTGATCTTGTTGATGCGGTTGGCCTGCAGCACATCGGTCTGGTAGCCGGCGCCGCGGTTGTCTTTATCGCCCTTTACCACATCCAGGAAATAGGGCTTTGCATCCAGGTCTTTGATGGTGACCATGCCCTTGGCATTGGTGGTGGCCATGGGCACCGCCGGATTGGTAGAGGCCCGGTAGTCTTTGTCATTGGTGTACACCTGAATGGTGGCGCCTTCTACCGGATTGCCCAGCTCATCCAGCACGGTTACGCGCAGGCTGGTTTTCATGATTTGGGCAGACGAACAGGCCATCAGCAGAATGGCCATCAGAACAACTAGATAATTTCTATTCATACAAAAGGGAGCTAGTGGCTTTCTCTTCACAACGCTTTTTCAGCCATTTATTAGACAAAAGTGCCGGAAAATATGGGGGAAAAAAAGTAAAACAGGTGCGAATCTTTCCCGAAAGGGGAAAAGGCTCAAATGCAAGAAAGCGGTCCCTTACCGGCCAGGGGGCTCCCTCAGGCTACTGCTTTAATGCCTGTCCGCACCACTATTAGGGGCTTTGCGGATCAGATTCGCCCTCCATGTGCAGGCTGGGGTTGATATCGGGCTCAGTGCTTTTGATGCGCAGCTTGGCCACATAAGGGGCCGGCATGTGCTGGTAACGCTGAATTAATTCAGGATTGGGCTGCAGGCTTACACCGGTAAGGCCCCGCTGCGGGAAGTTGATCTGTGAGAGCACATAGCGAATGGATTCCAGCCGGGCCTCTGCTTTTTCATTACCTTTGATGATCACCCAGGGGCTGTAGGGGGTATTGGTGGCCTCAAACATCAGCTCTTTGTAGCGGGTAAACTCATGCCACTTTTGCTGGGCCTGCATATCTACGGTCGAGATCTTCCACTGCTTCAGGGGGTTGATCTGCCGCTCGATGAGGCGGCGTTTCTGCTCCTCAATGTCGATGCTGAACCAGAGTTTGATAAGCTTGATGCCATCTTCTATGAGCATCTGCTCTACATGGGGTACCTGCTTAAGAAAGAGCTGGTATTGCCCCTCGGAGCAGAAGCCCATTACCGGCTCTACCACCGCCCGGTTGTACCAGCTGCGGTCAAAGAACACAATCTCGCCCGGGTTGGGCAGCTCCTTGAGGTAGCGCTGAAAGTACCACTGCTCCTTTTCTACCTCAGTAGGCTTGGGCAGGGCCACCACGCGCATGGCCCGGGGGTTCAGAAAGTGGGTAAAGCGGGAAATGGCGCCCCCCTTGCCGGCAGTATCACGGCCCTCAAAAATGATCAGTACCCGCTGGTGCGTTTCCTGCACCCAGCGCTGCAGGCGTACGAGTTCTATCTGAAGTTTGCGTAATTCAGAGGCGTATTTTCTGTCTTGCATAAGGGCAAAGCAGATATAAAGTGATGAAAATGCTAAAGAGCGAAAATTGTCCCTGAAGTTACCATTTCTTTCAAAACTACGCCTGCCAGGGTAATAAAATTGTTGGATTAAAACTCCACTTCCAGCTCCCGCAGATCGACCGGCACTACACGCGATACGCCCATTTCCAGCATGGTAACCCCGTACATGATGTCGGTGCTGGCCATGGTGCGCTTGTTGTGGGTAACGATGATAAACTGCGAGTCCTGCGAAAATTTGCGGATGATGTTGTTGAACTTATCAATGTTGGCATCGTCCAGCGGCGCATCCACTTCATCGAAGATACAGAAGGGGGCCGGCTTAAGCAGGTAAATGCTGAACAGGAGTGAGGTAGCCGTAAGAGTCTTCTCACCGCCCGACAGCTGGTTGATGGTAAGGGGGCGTTTGCCTTTGGGCTTGGCGATGATGTCGATGGTGGTCTCCAGGGGGTTGCTGGGGTCGGTCAGGCGCAGGTCGCAATCGTCCTCTTCGGTAAAGAGCGAGCGGAATACCTTCACAAAATTTTCCTTGATCTGCTCAAAGGCACTCAAAAAGGCCTCCTGGGCGGCGCTGTCCAGCTGAGCCATGGTTTCCAGCAGTGATTCCTGGGCTTTTACCAGATCATCGCGCTGGGCGGTAATGAACTGGTAGCGCTCCTGGATCTCCTGATAGGCCTCCATGGCCATGGGATTGATGGGGCCGATCTTGTCGATCTTCTCCCGCACCTGGCGCACCTCCTGCTGCAGCTCTGCTTCGGAGAGCAGCTCATCTACGGCCGGGGCCTCCATGAGTTCCTCGGCATCTACATTGAATTCTACCGCCAGGCGCTCTTTTACGCTGGTCAGCTGCAGCTTGTACTCGTTCTGGCGGTTTTGCAGCTCCATCATCAGGGCCTGGCTGCTTTCGCGGCGGCGTTGCAACTCCCGGGCTTCCTTCTCCAGGGCGTCGATCTGGCCCCGCATCTCGTAGTAGTCCCGTTCGGCTTCGTTTACCCCGGCCTCTATGCTCTCCTTTTCGCTATACATGGCCATGAGCTCCTCATCGCCCAGCTCGCCGCGCTGCATCAGGCCTTCAATCTCGGCTTCGGTATCTGCCAGGGAAGATTTATTGCGGCTGATGCGCTCCTCGCTGCTTTGGAGCGACTGCTGCTTAAAGCCCATTTCCTGCACCAGCGAGTTGAGCTTGTTCTCTTTCTGGTGGTAAAGCAGGTTTTGCTCGTTAAAGCGGGCCGATTTTACGCTCAGGGCTTCGTTCTGGTAGGCCAGATCATCCTGTAGCTGAATGCTGCGCGCTTCCAGCGCCTGCAGGCGCTCGGCTACGGCGGCCGCTTCGGGGTCGATGTCGGCAATCTCGTCCTGCAGTACCTCCATTTGCTGGCGCATATCATCCTGGCGGGTGGCCTGGTTGCTGAGCAGCTGCAGCAGCTGCTCGTGGCGGGTGCGCACCTGTACCAGCTCCTGCTGCAGGAGGGAAAGCTCCCGGCTGACGGCTTCGATCTGCGGACGGCGGGTACTGCTCTTGAGGCGGCCCAGCTCGGTGTGCTGCTCCTGCTGCAGCTTTTCCAGGCGGCTCACCTCGGACAGCAGCTGCTGAATGTCTTTCTGGAGCTTCTCCAGGTTTTTGGCCCGGCCTATACGCTTGCCCTCAAACATGCCTACCGAGCCTCCCAGCAGGCTGTAGCGGCGCTTGATGATACGTCCGCTGCGGCTGATCAGAGAATAGGCACTACTGCCGATGGTTTCCATTTCCGCATCCTCGCACAAATAGGTGTCTGCAAAAAGGTGAGCGGTAAGGGGGGCATATTTAGGATCGGCCTCCACCACGGAAAGGGCAGGGGTGCAGCCGGCAGGGGGCGTAGTGGGCGAGGGGCTGGCAGGGGGTAAAGCTTCCAGCACAAAGAACTGGGCCCGGCCCCTTGCTGCTTCGCTCAGCAGGGCAATGGCCTCCTGCGCCTGCTGCCAGCTGTCTACCACATAGTGGTTCATCCAGGGCTCCAGGTAGGTCTCAATGGCTACCCTGTAGGCTTCGGAGCAGGTGATGATATCGGAGAGCAGGGGCACGTTCCTGCCCCAGTCGGTCTTTTTCTTCAGGTAGCGGATGGCCTCTGGAAAGCCCTCCAGGTTATCCACCAGGCTTTTGGTGAGGTTGTACTCGTTTTGCCTGGCATCCAGCTGTCGGCGGTCGGCGGCCAGTGCCTCCCGGTTCTGGTTCAGACCCTGCTCCAGCTCGGCCAGTTGTTGCTGCATCTGGCCTTCGTCGGCCTGCAGCTGTTGCAGCTCCTGCTCTTTTTCGGCTACGGCTTCCTGCACATCGGCCAGCTTGTCCTCAAACTGCGAGAGGCTGTTGCTGTGCTGGCTGCCTTCCTGAGCGGTCTTTTCCAGCTCCTGCCGCAGGCTGGAGAGTTGCATCTGCTTGATCTCAAGCGATTTGCTGAGTTTGAAAGCCTGTTCCTGTAGCTGGCGCTGCTGGTTGGTGGCTGTGGCGGCTTCTTCCCGCAGGGCGGTAGTAATGCTTTTTTGCTCATCGTGGGCTTCCCGCAGCTCATCCAGCAGGGCTTTGGCCTCAGTGGCCAGGGCTTCGGCTTCGCTGCGTTCCTGGGCCAGGCCATTGAGGCTGAAGGCAGCCCGCTCGTAGCTTTGTTTGTCGCTCTGCAGCTGTTCCAGCAGGCTGTCGCGCTTGTCATTAAGAAAACGCAGGCGCTCGTTCTTGATCTTTTTGTCGCTTTCTACCTGCCGAATTTTGCTCACATGCTCGTTGAGGGTTTTCTGGCGGCTGCTCAGCAGCTTTTCCCGGCCCAGCAGCTGGGCTTTGCTTTCTTCGGCCAGGGCTTCCCGCTCGGCCAGCTGGGCATCCAGGGCCCCTTTGCGGTCCTGCTCGGCCTCCAGCTGTTTGTGCAGGCCCAGAAAGCGCTCGGTGCTCTGGCTGATGGCCAGGCGGCCCAGGCGCAGGCTCAGTTTTTTATAGTCCTCCTTCAGGGCAAAGTAGCGCTCGGCCTGCTTGGCCTGCCGCTCCAGCGACTTCAGATTCTTTTCGATCTCAAAGAGCAGGTCTTTTACCCGCTCCAGGTCGGCATTGGTTTCTTCCAGCTTGCGCAGGGTTTCCTTTTTGCGCTTTTTGAATTTGGAGATGCCCGCGGCTTCTTCAAACAGCGCCCGGCGGGAGCCCTCTTTATCGTTGAGCAGCTCATCTACCATCTTTAGCTCAATGATGGCGTAGCTGTTGGAGGCAATGCCCGTATCCAGAAACAGGTTGGAGATGTCTTTGAGGCGGCAGGCTACCCCATTGAGCTCGTACTCGCTCTCGCCGCTGCGGTAATAGCGGCGGGTAATGGTGACCCTGGAGTATTCGGTGGGTAGCAGGTTTTTGGTATTGTCAAAGGTAAGGGATACCTCGGCCAGCTGGCTGGGCTTGCGGTGTTTGGTGCCGTTAAAGATAACGTTCTCCATCTTGTCGCTGCGCAGCGCCTTGGTCTTCTGCTCGCCCAGCACCCATCGGATGGCATCCACTACATTGGATTTGCCGCAGCCGTTGGGCCCTACAATACCGGTAATGCCTTCATCAAAGTTAATGACTACTTTGTCGCCAAAACTCTTGAAGCCTTTGATCTCTAATCGGGTAAGCCGCATTATTCCTCTGCTATCTCGTGCTCGTCTAACAAGCAAATGTAAAAGTAATTTGGTAATTTGCTGCTATGGAAGACAACATACAGATCCTGGTCTATATTGTTTTTGGCATTATCTATCTGATCCTGGGCGCCTTAAAGAAGCGCCGCAAGGGGCAGCAGCCGCAGGGTCCCCTGGCCCCCTATGCCGAAGAAGAACCGGATGTTGTTTTTGATGAGCGGGAGCCCACCTCCCTGGAAGAGCTGCTGGAGCGCTACGAGCATGCCGCTACCCGGGCCAGGCGCCGAGCCGAAGAAAAGGTGGAGACCATGCAGGAGCAGGTGGACGATGAGTACATCCCAGCGGCACCCAATCAGCCCCAGTACCGCAACCTGGAGCAGGAGGCCCTGCAGCAGATGCAGGAAACCGAGCGTCTCAAAAGCCTGCAGGAAGAGCTGCCCGCCGCTGCCCGCACCGAGCTGCTGCAAAAAGAACTAAGCCGCAAGAGCAGCCCCTCCAAACGCTCCCGGCGCCTGCGGGTAAAAAGCCCGGCAGAAGGCCGGAGGGAGCAACAGCCCGCCTCAACTGCCCTTGCCCGCCAGATCCGGGCAACGGCCCGCAGCCGGACAGCCATGCAGCAGGCC
>NZ_AODQ01000131.1 GCF_000348925.1 Cesiribacter andamanensis AMV16
AGGGGGATTGTACATTTTTTATCGAAAGCCTCAGTTACTCGCTTTAATCCTTATCGATAATAGCTGGGAACTACTTGAGAAATGCAAACCTATTTCAATCCCCCTACGCCCCCTTCGCCAAGGGGGATTCATACCGTTTGGAAAATTCCGAATATAATAAACCCATAATTTATCTTACAGTAGGACTCATTACTGAATCTAGTTACCTCATCCATTCTATAGCCCTATGGAATGGCCACCATGGAATGGCCACCATGGAATGGCCACCATGGAATGGGTGCCCGGCTAGGGGCGCCCGGCTAGGGGCGCCCGGCTAGGCTTAGGTAAGGTGCTTAACTACCTTCATCAATCTTAAGATCCCTCTCCTTCTGCTCTTAAGGGGCGGGGTCGCCCCCCTCTAGCTGCTCCTCCTCCTGTTCGCTGCGGCTGGCAGGGCTGGGGCTGGCGGTGGCAATGCTGCCGGCCGGCCGGGCCTCCGGCCGGGCCGGGTGCAGGTATTCCTGTAGTTCCTTTACAAAGCGCAGGCTGCCGTTGGGCACATTGCTGAGCACTATAAGGGCGCTGTGCTCTTTGGGGTTGCGCAGCATATAGGTGGCGTAGCCGTGCCACAGGCCGGCATGGTACACCACGGTATCGCCGCGCTCCAGCTCCCGGATACGCCAGCCAAAGCCATAATCTTCATCGCGCTTGCGCTTGCGGCGGGTGCCGGTAAAGGCTTCTTCCAGCGTTTGCTGCTTTACCAGCTTTTGAGTATACAGGGCCTGGTCCCATTTGTACAGGTCTTCTACGGTTGAATAGACTCCCTTGTCGCCCAACACGCCATCCAGGTAATCGGGCGTACGCAGGCGGCGCCCGCCGGTATAGCCGGTGGCCACATTGCTGCGCTTTTCAAGTTCTTCCGGGCTAAAGGTAAAGGTGTTGTGCATCTTCAGGGGGGTAAAAATGCGCGTCTGCAGGTAACGGGCAAAGGGCATGCCGGCCACCTGCTCTACCACCGAGGCCAGCAGGGCATAGCCGGTATTGCTGTAATCAAAGCGCACATCGGGCTGGAAGTAGGGATCGGGCTTGTGGGCGGCCATCAGGCGCAGCACATCTTCATTGGTCATGTACTGGCTGCGGTCGGGCCAGAGCTTGTCACTGAAATAGGTATAGTTGGAGAGGCCCGAGCGGTGGGTGAGCAGCTGCCGGATGGTAATGCCCCGGTAGGGAAGGGTGGGCAGGTGGTGGTGCAGGCTGTCGTCATAGTCCAGGCGGCCCTCCTCCTTCAGCATCATAATGGCCATGGCCGTAAACTGCTTGGAGACAGAGGCCAGCTGAAAAACGGTTTCGGTGCTCAGGGTGTCTTTTTTCTTCAGATCGGCATAGCCAAAGGCGCCCCGGTACACCACCTGGTCCCACTTGGTCACCAGCACGGTGCCGTTAAATCCTTTTTTGCGGTGCAGCTGCTCAAAGATGGAGTCCAGCTCCTGGCCCAGCTGGCGGGCACTGGCGGCCGTAAACCAGGCCGGTACCACCAGCTGCTGGCTGGTATCTACCTGCTGGCCGTCGCCCTGCAGCGTACTGCCGGTAGGAGCAGACAGGGGGTCGCCGTTGCGGTTCTGACAGGCGAAAAAAAGAAAACACAAAAAAATAGTGGCGAGGATGTGGCTCCTCGTACATGTGCCGATGCGAAAATTCATAGCTAAGATAGGTTCTGCAATAATCGGGGGTTATGGATATGGCTTGAACATCAGGCTTTTGATGTAAATTCAGAAAAATTCAACTTTTTACAAAATTGACTAAGTGCAGGCGGGTGGTTTTGGTTTAAGGGGGTAGCCGGGTGGGCGAATGAAAAAAGCAGTACTGCCAAAAATTTTTTAGCAGCCCCGGCACCCCCTGGCAGAGCGTCTTTGGTTAATTTCAATCGATTACGGAAAAAGTACAAACCCCACGCGGGCCCCGGTGCCCTCTGCAGGCATTGTAGGTGTGTGGGCAGAAGGGTATATTTGGTAAGGAGGCCAGGCATGAGCGGCTGCTTCGCCGGCTATTTTTTAGGCCGGCCGGCAAGCAAGCGCCCCCTCCGCTCTGGTCCTGTTTTTAGCGTTTCCCCTAACCCTCTACGCCCATGTGTGGAATTGTTGGCATTTTTGAGCTGAAGCAAAACGCTGCCCAGCTGCGGGAGCAGGCCCTGCAACTCTCGCGCCGGCAGCGGCACCGCGGCCCCGACTGGTCGGGTGTGTTCCTGAGCGAGAAGGCCATACTGGTGCACGAGCGCCTGGCCATTGTTGATCCTGCCTCGGGTCGCCAGCCCCTCTACAGCGCCGATGGCACGCTGGTGCTGGCCGTAAACGGCGAAATCTACAACCACCAGGAGCTGCGCAAAAACCTGGCCCAGCCCTATGAGTTTCTGACCCAAAGCGATTGTGAGGTGATTCTGGCGCTGTACCGGGAAAAGGGAACCGCATTTCTGGAAGACCTTAACGGCATCTTTGCCTTTGCCCTCTACGATCAGGAGAAGGATGTGTACCTGATCGGCCGCGATCATATGGGCATCATTCCCCTGTATACGGGCTGGGATGAGTGGGGCAACTTTTACGTAGCCTCCGAGATGAAATGCCTCGCCGGTGTGTGCAGGCGCATAGAGGAGTTTTTGCCCGGCCACTACCTCCATAGCCCGGAGGGGGAGATGAAGAAGTGGTACCAGCGCGACTGGACCAGCTACGAGGCCGTGAAGGACAACACCAGCGATGTGCAGCTGCTGAAACGGGCGCTGGAAGATGCCGTGCACCGCCAGCTGATGTCGGATGTGCCCTATGGGGTGCTGCTGTCGGGCGGGCTGGACTCGTCCATTGTGTCGGCCGTGGCCAAGAAATTCTCTGCCCGTCGGGTAGAGAGCGGCGACCTTCAGGAGGCCTGGTGGCCGCAGCTGCACTCTTTTGCCGTAGGCCTGCAGGGCTCGCCCGATCTGGCCGCTGCCCGCAAGGTGGCCAACCACATAGGCACCGTGCACCATGAGGTGCATTTTACACTGGAAGAAGGGCTGGATGCCCTGCGGGATGTGATCTACCACATCGAAACCTATGATGTGACCACCATTCGGGCCTCTACGCCCATGTACCTGCTGGCGCGGGTGATCAAATCCATGGGGGTAAAGATGGTGCTGAGCGGCGAGGGGGCCGATGAGCTCTTTGGAGGTTACCTCTATTTTCACAAAGCGCCCAATGCCCGGGAGTTTCATGAGGAAACGGTGCGCAAGCTGGGCAAGCTGCACCTCTATGACTGCCTGCGGGCCAACAAATCGCTGGCCGCCTGGGGGGTAGAGGGGCGTGTGCCCTTTCTGGACAAGGAGTTTATGGATGTGGCCATGCGCCTGAACCCGGCCGATAAAATGGCCGGCGGCGGCAAGATCGAGAAGTGGATATTGCGCAAGGCCTTTGAAGACTACCTGCCCCCGGAAGTGGCCTGGCGGCAGAAGGAACAGTTTTCGGATGGGGTGGGCTATGGCTGGATTGATACCCTCAAAAAGATAACCGCCGAGCGGGTAAGCGATGAGCAGCTGAAAAATGCCCGCCACCGCTTTCCCCTCAATACCCCCACCACCAAAGAGGAGTATTACTACCGCAGCCTGTTCAGCGAGCTGTTTCCCGGCGATGAGGCCGCCCGCTGCGTTCCCTTTGAAAAATCAGTGGCCTGCAGCACCGCCATTGCCCTGGAGTGGGACGAAGCCTTTAAAGCCCTGCAGGACCCCTCGGGCCGGGCGGTGAAAAGCGTGCACGATCAGGCCTATTGAGAAAAGGGGAGAACTACACTAGAATTCATCTCATAAATACCTTTGATTAAGGTCGTCATCCCGGCAAAGGCCGGGATCCCTTACCTTTAATGGTAAAAATAAGCCAGGTGGTCTCCAATTATGGCAGATCCCGGCCTGCGCCTAGGCGGCCCCACCGGGATGACATGTGGAGTCAACCTGTTTATGAGATAGCTTCTAGCTACAGGCACTGTGCCAGGTCCATCCCCCTCATGTGAGCGCAAGAGGGGGTGGTAGCACGGGCCCTGGCAGCAGCTTAGGCCCGCTGGCAAGGCAGCCGGCTGCCCCACAATAGGGCCCCTGCCCCTACGTTATGGATGTAGCATCCCCTATACCCCCTGCTCGTATGGAAAAGCCCCTTCTGTTTCTGCTGCTGCTCTTGCTTGCGACCAGCTGCAACGGCCAGCCAAATCCGCAAATGGCAGCCCCTGCTGACCGGCCCGTGGGCGGCCCCTGCGAGGGCTGCGAAGCGCTGTATGAATGGGGCAATAAGGTGCTCAGCCCTACCGATACCCTGCCTGACTTTGGAGAGGAGGGCACCCGGCTGCTGCTGACAGGCATCATCTACCAGCCCGATGGCAAAACACCGGCTGAGGGGGTGATCCTCTACATTTACCACACCAATGCCCAGGGGCGCTACCCCACCCGGGGAGATGAAGAGGGCTGGGCCCGCCGCCACGGCTATCTCAGGGGGTGGATTAAAACCGGCCCCGATGGCCGCTACCGCTTCTATACCCTGCGGCCCGGCGCCTATCCCGGCCGCACAGAGCCCGCCCACATTCATGCCACCCTTAAACCGCCGGGCTACAGCGCCTATTACATCGATGATTTTGTATTTGCCGACGACCCCCTGCTGACAAAGGCCCAGCGGGAGCGGGCGCCCAGGGGAAGCTCCGGCCTGCTGCAGCTCTGGCAAGAGGGGGCGCTCTGGCTGGGCGAGCGCGATATTGTGCTGGGCCTGAACATCCCCGGCTATGACTAAGCTGTTATCTCATAACTAGCCTGGTTCCACGCGGCATGCCGGCGCAGCATCAGAAATAGTTCTGAGGAGAGTGGCTCATTTGTAGGCTTTTAGGATAACAAAGGATAAATTTATCCCTTCATCCTCCCGCTTTATGAAGCATTGTGTTTCCGGCTGCCTCCTTCTGCTGCTCAGCTGCTGCCTGTTTGCGCATGCACAGCAGCCCGGCCCCGTACCTGCCCTGCTGGAATGGCACAGCCGCTACAACATTGAACAAATGGCCTTTTCGGCCGATGGGCGCTATTTTGTAACCATTGGCGATGATAAGAGCGCCATTATCACCGATCTGAAAAAGCGCATTCCCCTGAAGCGTATCCGGGGGGTAGAGGCCTCTTTTTTACGTACACACCCCACAGCTCCCTACTTTTATACCAGCAGCACAGCCGGCGATAGCCTGCTGGTGCACAAGCGCAGCTTTCCTTCCGGGGCCATTGTGGGCACTACGTTGGTGCCGCAGCTGCCCGGCTGCCAGCTGGCCACTCCCCGCTTGCTGGAGCTAAGTCCTGCCGGCGAAAGCCTGCTGATTCCCTACAGCTGTAAGGGTACCAAAACCATTGTGGAACTTTCGGCAGCGGGCCAGGTGCTGCAGCAGGTGGGCGGCCTGCCCGGCGAGCAGTACCTGAATGCCCTGCTGAAGGAGGGAGAAACGATCTGGGCAGCCTGCAGCCAGGGCCTATGGAAGCAGCAGGGAGGGGTGTTTGCCCGCAAGCTGAGCCCCCCGGGCACCGGCAATTACTTTGCCAACATGCGCCTGCAGGGCGATACCCTGGTGCTGCTCTCCAACCAGCAGCTGCTCTGGTACAGCCCCCGGCAGGAGAAGGTGCTTAGCAGCCGCTCGGTAGCGGATTTCTTCAGCCAGTCGGATGCCGAGATGGGCCGGGCGCTGCGCATGCGCTTTAACCACCCCTTTGTGCTGGACCGGCAGGGGGCGGTCTGGCTGGCCAATACCCGTAGCGTCGGACGGGGCGCCAGTGTGAAGAACCGACCTTATGGCCTGGCCCGGGTGCTGGGCGATATCACCTACCCCCTGCAGTCGCCGGAAGTGAGCTCTCTGGAGCGAACAGCGGTAGACCCCCTGCTGGCGTACCATGCCGGCAGCGAGCTGTTTGCGCTTCTGGTGGGGAAAGAGGTGCGCTTTGTAGACCGCCGGCAGGGCGATCTGTTTACCATTGGCACCCACCAGCTACCCATTGATGATTTTTACTTTACCGATACGCCCGGCAAGCTGCTGCTGCTCTCCGGCACATCCGCCTCCAACCCGGCCTTTTTGCTCAACCTGGCAAACAGCCGGCTGGAAACGGTAGGCCCCATATTTGAAGACCTTTACCAGTACCGCCCGGGGGCTTACCGGGAGTATGAGCGACAGGCGGCTGGCGAAAAGCTCTACCGCCCCTCACAGCAGACCTATCGCCAGGCTTCCTATTATGCACATCAGAAGGGGGCACATCTTCGCTTTTCCAACCGGGACTCCTGCCGGATTGAGCTGCCCGGCGGGCAGACGGTCCTCTTTGAGGGGGGTGATCAGCTCCAGCTTCTGGAGGCGGGGGGCAAGCGGGCAAAGCGCATCAGGCTTGAGCTGCCCTCCGGGCAGGAGACCTTTCTGAAGCGCTACGAGTACCATGCCGAAAGCCGCCTGCTGGTGCTTTACTTCGCCACCCGCATGCATGGCGATTTGTATGTGAATGCCGTAGATCTGGCTAAATTTAGCCTGCTCAGGAGCCTGAACAATGCGGTGGGCTACAGCGATGCTATCTGGCTGATGCCGGATGCCAGGCGCTATGTGCGCAGAGAGGGGATCTATTCGCTGGCGGATGATGCCCTGCTAAGCCCCTTTCCGGATGCTGTTGCGGGAGGGGAGCACTATGTGCTGAGCACCGATGGGCGCTATCTCTGCTACAGCATAGCCGGCTATGAGCGCCCCGACCGGCTGGTAGCCTGGGACCTGAAGGAAGGCAGAGCCCTGGAGCTGGGCCGCCAGTATGGGGTATCCAGGCTGCAGGCCGATCCGCATTCCGGCCTGCTCTACAGCCTGGGCCAGGAAGGCATCCTGTCGGTTTGGGATCCGGCGCGGGGAGGCAAGGTGGTGGATATTCTGCTGGATGGCCGGCCCGATGTTGAGGAACTGGCCGCTGTAAATCCCAGCTACCTGCTGCTGATGCCCGATGGCCACTACATGGGCGACAATGCCTATTACAGGATGCTAGGCCTGCCGGGCGAGGAGCTGAGCTACTCCATTGCCGAAATGGATGCGCTCTTTCACCGTCCGGATAAAGTGCTGGCCGCCCTGGGCTATGCCGATCCCGACGACATAGCGCTGCTGAAACAGGGGGCCGACCGGCGGGCAAAGCGCTACTCCTTTCCGCAAAGCGGCGCCGATATCCGCATCCTGGCGCAGGAGCAGCTACCCTTCTTTAGCCCCACCGCTACCGTTTCGCTCAGGGCCGCCCTGCCCAAAGGGGGCAGCCCCGCAAAGGGCATCCGGGTGTATGTAAACGGCACGGCCGTAGAGCCCCTGGCCCCGCTGCCGGCAGGGGGGGTGTTTAGCACTTCGCTGGAGCTGGTGGATGCCGTTAATCACATCCGCCTGTGTCTGGTAGATGCAAAGGGACTGGAAACGCCCGGCGATTACCTCTTTGTGAACAGCACACCCGCCCGGGCAGGCACGCTCTATGTGATCACCATAGGGGTATCGGCCTATAAAGAAAGCCGCTTTGATCTTAAATACGCTGCCAAGGATGCGCAGGACCTCAGCGAATTCTTTAAAACCGTAAGCAGCTATGAGAAGGTGGTGGTAGAAACCTTTAGCAACGAGCAGGTGACCAAGGGGCTGCCGGAGCGCATTGGTACATTGCTAAAGGCCGCTACAGCCCGCGATGTAGTGCTGTGCTACTTTGCCGGCCATGGGGTGCTGGATGCGGCCAATACCTACTACCTGGCCACCCATGGCATGAACTTTAACAAGCCGGCGCTGGAAGGCATCCCGATTGAAACCCTGGCCGGAGTGGTGGCCGGCAGCGCCTCCCGAAAAAAAATGATCTTTATTGATGCCTGCCACAGCGGACTTGTAGATGACCTGCTGAGCCCGGCCGATAGCGTGCATGTGCCCCAGGAGGGGCAGCGGGCAGTAGCCATCCGCGGAGCGGCACAGGTGAGCGACCCGCCCCGCGCATCAACCCTCCATTTTGCCTTCAATCATTTTAACCAGGGCCAGGGGGTGGATATTCTGGCGGCCTCTTCGGGCAATGAGTACGCCTATGAGCTGGGCAGCCTTAAAAATGGGGTGTTTACCTACAGCCTGCTGCGGGCCCTTAAAACAGGCGAGGCCGATGCCAACCGCGATAAACAGGTCTCGCTGGCAGAGGTGAAGACCTACATTGCCACCATGACCCGCCAGCTGACCAGCGGCGCCCAGCGGCCCAATTTCCGGCAGGCCAACCTCTACCAGGACATCAGCCTGCTCAAGCAGGAAGACAGCTACCTGAGCCGCCTGATGGCAGCCGCCCGGGCCGGGGAGCTCAAGACGGTGCAGGAGCTGATTGAGTCGGGCGAGGTGGAGCCGGATCAGAAAGACAAGCAGGGATTTACCGCCCTGCACTATGCCTGCCGGGAGGGGGCCTATGCGGTTGTTCGCTACCTGCTGGAGCAGGGGGCCGATCTCAGGCTGACAACGGATTTTGGTGTTTCTCCCCTCTACCTGGCGGCCTTCAATGGCCATGCCCGCATTGTGTATTACCTCATGCACAGGGGGGCCAGCCCGCAGCAGGAGCTCCACGACTGGCAGCTGGCGGAGATCCAGGCCAAAAAGGATGCCCAAACGCTGGAGGTGCTGCAGCAGTTTGAGCGGCTGCAGAAACAGGAAGAGCGCTACCAGCAGTTGGCACAGGCGCTGGCCGGCGGCGATCTGCAGGCGGCCGAGCAGCTGTACGGAGCCGGGCCCCTGCAGCTGGACTACCGCTCGCTGCTGGAGGGCATCCCCGCCATCATGAGCGCCATACCCCAGGGGCAGCTGGCGGCGCTGGAGTGGATGTTGAAGAAAGGGGCCAGCCCTAATGCGGCCAGCCTGGGCGAGGGCTTTACCCCCCTGATGATTGCCGTGGTCTATGGCCAGACGGAGATGGTGCGGCTACTGCTGAAAAGCGGCGCCGACAAGGCCCGCACAGATCGCTGGGGCAATACGGCCCTGGAATATGCCCGCCATTACCAGAATGAAGAACTGATCGGCCTGCTGCAATAAAACGAGAGGGGTGTGCCCGGGCGGGCGGCCGGCAAATTGCCCGGCAATAGCAGCTTGCCCGGGCAGGCTACTTCTCAGGTTATCTGCGGCCCGGCGCAGGGACCAAAAAAAGCGAGGCCCCCTGAGGAGCCCCGCCTTGGTTGAAGATACTAAAAAATTTGGAGTCAGCTGCCTGAAAAATGAGGGTGGAAGCCTCAGGCAGAAAGTACATTGGGTAAGCAACTAAGGCCGGAGTGCTACTCCTGATCTTCTTCTGCTGTTTTGTGCAGGCGGGATACTACCTTGCCTTCTTCGTCAAAATACACCAGCAGGCCGGGCTGAGCAGTCGCCTGGGCATCCGCAGCAGCAGTTTCAGCGGCAGCGGCATCCCCCTGAGCTGTAAAGGCAATCTCATACAGCAGGCCGGAGGTTGGGCTTTGGGTATTGGCTACGGGTTGCAGTTCGGCAGCGGCCAGTATGGTCAGGTTGCTAAACTCGCCGCTCACCAGCTGCTCCTGCACCGCCTCGGGCAGGTCTTCTACGGCTATCACACGGCGCTCGGCCTCTTCCAGGGTATTGGATAATCTATCGTAGGTAATGGTTTGCTCTGTTGATACAGGCTCCTGCTCTTGCTGTGGAGTGGTTTGTGCAAAGGCTACGCCCATTCCAAAGGCCAGGGCTGCAAAAGTTAATACGGTCTTTTTCATGTGGTATGTCAAGTTTAAAAATTACATCTGCCAGCTCTAAATAGAAAAACTGTGCCAGAAAACTCCTCAACACCCTAAGCTGCTTGTATCCAGCAGCTTAGGAATTTTGGGGAATTTTTGGCCCTGGGGAAGGCTGGGGATTGCCGCAACACACTGGGGTAGAATTCCGCTCCAAAGCTGTGGAATCTCCCCCTGGCCAGCTCCGCCCCGGCAAACAAAGAAGCATTGCCTGCTATTGAGCAAGCTGGCAGAAGTAGCAGGCTGCCGCCTTACCTTTAGGGGATGCTGGCACCCTGCGCCTATCCTTCTGCCGGCTTTGCCGTATCACTTGTAGATGGGCTGCGCAAAGGCCCAAAACTACACATCCGCATACCCATGAAAGACAGAGCCCCGAAAACACGCGCCAGCAAAAATACCCCCAGCCCGGCAGAGAAAGCAGAAGCCCGGGCGTTGCCAGATGATCTCCAATCCCTGTTTGATTCGCTGGATACCCGCAAAAAGGGTACTCTTAACAGGCAGCAGCTGCTGGGCCGGCTGCAGGATGCGGGTATCCAGAGCGACGACGCGCGTCTGGAAAAAAAACTGGCCGACTTCCTGCGCAAAGATGCCAAAAAAGACCCCGGGGAACTGGATGCTGCCTCCTTTGCCGAGCTGCTGGAGGGCCGCAGTCAGGAGCTGGTCAAAAAGGCGCTGCTCAACCAGCTTAGCATTCCGGATTTTAAGCAGCTCTGCCAGGATGTGGAGAGGTACTATACCAAAACCAAAAAGATTACCGAAGGGGAGGCCGGTAGCAAGGCTGAAGCCAAATGCTACGGCATTTCAGTTTGCACCATTGACGGGCAGCGTTTCCGGCTGGGCGATCATGAGCGGAAATTCATGCTGCAATCGGCCTGCAAGCCCATTAATTATGCCATTGCCCTGCACGAAAGGGGCGAGCAGACCGTACACCGGCACGTAGGCCGGGAGCCCAGTGGCAGGGGCTACAATGGGCTGGTGCTCAACCAGGAGGGCCTGCCTCACAACCCCATGATCAATGCCGGCGCCATCATGACCTGCTCCCTGATCAAGCCTGAGCGTAGCGTTGCCAAACGGCTAAAGCATGTACTGGACATCTGGTCCCGCCTGTCAGGCAATACGCCGGTGGACTATAATCGGGAGATTCATGAAAATGGCGATATGGGCTCCAGCCGCAACATGGCCCTAAGCTACTACATGAAAGAAAAGGGGGCCTTTCCGCAAGATACGGACCTCTACAAAACCATTGAGTTTTACCGCAAAAGCTGCTCCATAGAAGTAACTACCGATCAGCTGGCGCTGGCTGCCGCTACGCTGGCCAATGGCGGGCGATGCCCTACCACCGGCGATAGCATCTTTAAGTCAGATGATGTACGGGATTGCCTGAGCCTGATGCTCACCTGCGGCATGTACGACTACTCGGGTGAGTTTGCTTTTCTGGTGGGCCTACCGGCCAAAAGTGGCGTATCAGGTGCGCTGATGGTGGTAGTGCCGGGCCTGATGGGCATTGCCATTTATTCACCACCCATCGACGACCATGGGAATACGGTACGCGGGGTGGAATTTTGCAAGGAGCTGGTAAAGGAGTACAGTTTTCATGTATACGACCATGTGGTAGACCCTGCCCATGAAAAGAAAGATCCCCGCCGACCCCGCCGGCAGGAGCAGCAGTAAGGGACCCTGGCGCTTTGCCGGGCCTCCAGCAGGCTAACCTACTGGTCCGGGGCATTACGGTAGACGCCACTACTTTTGACAAACGTGCCCCCATGCCAAAGACCGCCGGGACCGCACCTCCCTGGGCCGATGCGCTGCAGGAATAACACGCCAAGCTAGCAGCCTTGCCTAGGTGGAACGGCGCAAGAGGGGGGATTGATAATGGTAGTTGAAGACACTTTAAGCTACTCCACATTCAGCAGCTTGTGCGTTTGGGCGCCTACGCGCCAGGCGGGGTCCTGCAGCGCCAGGGTTACGGCCAGTTGGATGGATTCTTTCAGGCGCGGGCCATCTTCGGGCTGCAGCCACAGCAGGGGTACCAGCTGGCCGGAGCGCAGGTGCTTGCGCTGGCGCAACAGAAATTCCTGAAAATCGCGGGGCTGGTAGCTGGGCACCACCAGTTTGAGCTCATCAAAATACTCCAGCGCCAGGTGCTGCTGGCCCAGCTTGGGGCTGCAGGCAATCCAGTCGGGCGGCAGCAGCTGCTGGCTTTCGGCATCCCAGCAATTCTTCTGCAGCGCTACAGTACCGTTCGTCTCAACGGCAATCTCATACCCTTTTTCGTGCAGGGCTTTGATCAGGGGGGCGTCAATGTGCAGAAGGGGTTCGCCGCCGGTGATCACACAGAAGCGGCACTGGGTTTCATCCAGTTGGGTAATGGCCTCCACCAGCTCGGGCAGGCTGTAGGCGGTACTGCCTTCTTTTGTAAAATCGGTATCGCACCACAGGGGGCAGGAGGCGCCGTGGCGGGCAGCATCGCGCTCCCGGTCCCGGGCATAGCCCGACCAGAGGTTACAG
>NZ_AODQ01000132.1 GCF_000348925.1 Cesiribacter andamanensis AMV16
CACCATGAGCCACGAGATCCGCACCCCCATGAATGCGGTCATTGGCATGGCCCATCTGCTGATGCAGGATGATCCGCGCCCCGACCAGCAGGAAAATCTGCGCCTGCTCCATTTCTCTGCCGAGAACCTGCTGGCCCTCATCAACGATGTATTAGACTTTAACAAGCTGGAAGCCGGCAAGGTGGTGCTAGAAAAAGCCGCCTTTGACCTGCCCCAGCTGATCGATAACCTCAAGAACAGCCTGCAGACCACTGCCCGGGACAAAGGCTTGTTGCTGGAGGTGATGCACGGCCCCCAGCTGCCCCAGCGGGTACTGGGCGATTCCATGCGCCTGTCGCAGGTACTGATCAACCTGCTGAGCAATGCCATCAAGTTTACCCCAACCGGGTATGTGCGCATTGCAACGCAGCTGCTAGAGCAGTCAGAAGCCGGCTGGCTTGTGCAGTTTAGGGTAGAAGACTCCGGCATTGGCATAGCCGCCGACAAGCTCGATCTCATCTTTGAAAGCTTCACCCAGGCCGATAGCGATACCACCCGCCGCTTTGGAGGTACCGGGCTTGGCCTGAGCATCACCAAGCGCCTGCTCGATTTGCAGGGCAGCCAGATCACCGTAGAAAGTACCCCCGGAAAGGGCTCTGCTTTCTCCTTTGCACTGTTTTTTGAAAAAGAAGACCTACTCCACCCCGCTCCTATGCAGACACGTCACATCCAATCCACCGAAATGCTGGACCAGGCCCGCATCCTGCTGGTAGAAGATAATCCGCTCAACCGCTTTGTGGCCGAAAAATTCCTGAACCGCTGGGGACTGGAGGTAGAAGTAGCCGAAAGCGGCAATGATGCCCTTGAATTGCTCAAATCCCGCGCCTACAGCCTGGTGCTCATGGACCTGCAGCTGCCCGATATCGATGGCTTTGAGGTGGTAGAACGACTGCGCGGCTCCTCTTCCATCAACGCGCAGGTGCCGGTACTGGCCATGTCTGCCTCTACCGAACCGCACATACAGGCGCAGGCCTTTGCCACCGGCATGCAGGATTTTGTAGTAAAACCCTTTGACCCCGAAAGCCTGCGGCAGAAGATCTGGACCTACATCAGCACCGACCGCCTGGCCGAGGTAGGGAGCTAAGCATTGCTTCTCTTCTGAATCAGCGAAAACCCATAAGAAAGCCACCCCCACGGTGGCTTTTTTCTGTTTGTAATAGCTGGCTTTTAGTCAAACGGTTGGGGTATAGTGTGTTTATACTGAGGGCTTTGTGTTTTAAAAATGATTGTTGAGGCACTAACATAATAGTACCTGCCGAGTTGCTTTTTAAAGAACCGGATTTTTTACCAATACCTATTTTTATGAAAGCAGTACGTTATCACAGGCCTAAAAGCATGCAGGTGGATACAGTGCCTGATCCGGGCATTCAGCAGGACCGGGACATCATTGTAAAAGTAACCGCCACCGCCATTTGCGGATCTGATCTGCACATTTACAATGGCAAAATTCCTGAGATGGAGAATATTGTGATGGGCCACGAGTTTATGGGCGAGGTGGTAGAAACCGGCAAGGGGGTGCGTACCCTCAAGAAGGGCGATCGGGTGGTGGTACCCTTTCCTATCAGCTGCGGCAACTGTTTTTTTTGCCAGCACAGCCTGCACACCCATTGTGAGAACTCCAATGATAATTATGGGCCCGAGGGCGGGCTGGTAAAGGAAAAGGGGGCGGCCCTGTTTGGGTACACCAACCTCTATGGCGGCTATGATGGCGGCCAGGCCGAGTATGTGCGCGTACCCTTTGGTGATTTTGGTCCGCGCAAGGTGCCCGATGGCCTGGCCGATGATAAGGTGCTCTTTCTGACCGATATTTTCCCCACCGGCTGGACGGCCATTGACTGGGCCAAGCTCAAAGGGGGCGAAACGGTGGTGGTCTTTGGCTGCGGGCCCGTAGGCATTATGGCGCAGAAGGCGGCCTGGATACAGGGGGCCGGCCGGGTAATAGGGGTCGATATTCAGCCCTACCGCCTGGAGCTTGCCAAGCGTACAGCCAAGTCAGAAGTGATCAATGCCGCCGAGCAGGATGTAAAGGAAATTGTGCGGGACATTACCGGCGGCCGGGGTGCCGATGTGTGCGTGGATGCCGTGGGCATGGAAGCCGACCGGGGGGTGCTTGAAAAGGTCATGAACACCCTGCGCATGCAGGCCGGCTCCCTTAATGTGCTGGATATGTGTTTCAGTACCGTGCGCCGGGGCGGTGTGGTTACTATTGTGGGGGTGTATGGCTCCTACTACAACAACTTTCCGCTGGGTCAGATCTTTGATAAGGGCCTCACCCTGCGCATGGGCCAGGCGCCGGTGCAGCACTACATTGATACCCTCTTTGGGCTGGTGCAGGAAGGAAAGGTTACCCTGGATGATATTATCACGCACCGCATGCCCCTGAGCGAGGCCCCCCATGCCTATAAGATCTTTAATGATAAGGAAGATAACTGCCTGAAGGTGGTATTGCAGCCTTAGGGATATTTTAACGTATCTTAATTAAACGAGCCGGGAAATTAAAGGCCTCAGAAGAAGATCTGAGGCCTTTTTGCTGGACTTATGCTAATGAGTGCGAGGTTGAGGAGGGGTGTATTACCAAGCAGTCATGCTGGGCCCAGGCTGGTTGCCGGACTCTCCTATTTGGCTGATGTGTGCCTCGGCACTCGTGCCACGAATCACTCGTGGCACGAGTCGGGAGTGCTTAGCCCCCAGTAGCCAGACTTATCGATTATCCCAGATAAAGCCGGTAATCTCATGGAGCAGGCCTGGGGCCAGGGGTAGCCCGGGCTGGCTGTAGGTGGCAAAGTTCTGCTGCTGGTCGGCCGGGGCTTCCTTCAGGATGTGGTTCATGCCGGGAATAAGGGCCAGTGTGGCTTTTGGATTGGCTTTGGCCAGCTTGCGGGCGTCAGCCTCGGCTACCTGTAGGTCGGTGGTGCCCTGCACAATCAGTACGGGCATCCGGAGTTTCTGAATCTCCAGTTGGGGATTGTAACGAAACCAGGAGATCATATAGGGTTGAATGCTGGGGCGCAGCAGGGCAAACAGCATGGGGTTTACCTGCTTTACCAGATGGCCGGCCGCCAGTGAATCCAGGGCCGGAAAAGCTGCCTGCTGAATCATGGGAGGCTGGTTCATCAACTGCTGGCGGATGAGGGAATCGGCCGGGGCGCCGGCGCCGGCAACGGAAATAAAGCCATCGGCACCTGCCTGACGGGCGGCCAGCATGCCCAGCAGGGAGCCCTCGCTGTGGCCCAGGATAAAGAGCTTGCCAAAGCGCCTGTCCTGCCGCAGCTGTTGGGCCCAGGCGGCGGCATCCCCTGCAAAATCCTCAAAGCGCAGCTCGGCCTCTGCCGTAAAAGCGCCGGCACTCTGGCCAATCCCCCGTTTATCATAGCGCAGGCTGGCAATGCCTTCGGCGGCCAGCGCTTCGGCCAGCAGCTTCAGCGAGTTGTTCTGCATCATGGGGTTGTTGCCATTGCGGTCTGTGGGGCCTGAGCCGGCAATGATCAGCACAAGGGGGCCGGGTGTTTTGGCAGGGGAGGGGACCAGCAGGCTGCCTCTGAGCGAATCGCCGGCAAGTGGCAGGGCAACAGGCTCCTCATGATAATCAACCTGAGCAAACAGGGGCAGGCCCAGGCCCAGGATCAGGCAACAGGCACAAATAAACGATCTCATAGGCATAGCGGATTGTAAGGGGCTGGCGCTTTTGGTACGCCAGCAGGACAAAAGCTACAGAGGATTTTGCCGTTGAGCACCATGCTTGTTGCAAAAGTAAAAATACTCCCAAAATACTCTTGCTTATTTTCCATTTATTCACAAAATAATTGTATTATTATCCTATCATTAGGGCAGTATTCTACGTTATGTCCGGGCCCGCTCTATACCCCCTAATGGGATTCTTTTTTTCTGGAACTGCTCTTCGCCTCAGGTGCACATTTTTTCATTACACTATAAAAAAGGAGGTTTCCATGATATTAGTAGTAGGCGCTACCGGTTATCTGGGTAGCGAGATCTGCCGCAGGCTGGTAGCACTGCAGCAGGAAGTGCGGGCCCTGGTGCGCCCCACATCTGATCCCGGTGCACTTGCCCGCCTCAGAAGCCTGGGCGTTCAGCTGCAGGTAGGTGATTTGAAAAACCCCACCTCCCTGGCCCAGGCCTGCCAGGACGTTGATACCGTATTCTCTACCGCCACCACCACCCGCAGCCGGCAGCAGGGCGATTCCATTGAAACCGCCGACGGGCAGGGGCAACTCAACCTGGTGCACGCCGCCAAATCGGCCGGGGCAGGCCGTTTTATCTATGTCTCCTACTCGGGCTAGATCGGCACCGATGATCCCCTTACACTGGCCAAACGCTCGGTAGAGGCTGCCCTTAAAAACAGCGGCATGGTGTACACCATCCTGCGGCCCAGCTGCTTTATGGAAACCTGGCTGAGCCCGCATACCGGTTTTGATTACCCCAATGCCAGAGCCAGTATTTTTGGGCAGGGCAACAACAAGATTAGCTGGATCTCACTCAGCGATGTGGCCGCTTTTGCGGTAGAATGCCTGAGCAATCCGGCTGCCCGCAATGCGGTGCTGGAGCTGGGTGGTCCCGAGGCCCTGAGCCCGCATGAAGTGGTGCAGATCTTTGAAGAAATAAGCGGGCGCCCCTTTGAGCTGCAGCATGTGCCGGAAGAAAGCCTGATGCAGCAGATTGCCACGGCGCAGGATTCGCTGCAGAAGACCTTTTCGGCCCTGATGCTGTCCATTGCCCATGGAGATCCCATCAACATGGAAAAAACGCTGAAGGAGTTTCCTATCCGGCTTACCTCGGTGCGGGAATACGCCAGCCGTTCTCTGGCCGCTTCCTAAGCCCGGGCGCCATGTCCTTAGGGCTGCCCGGCTGCACTCCCTGCAGGGGTGTGGCATAGCAGGGCTTACTGGGCTTTGTAATCGCTGATGATGCCATCGCAGATCCAGTTGGCCAGGGCCTGCCGGTTGTCGGGCAGCACAAAGCGGCGCTGGTCCAGATCGTTCTTGATATTGCCCAGCTCGATGAACACAGCCGGCGGATGGCTGTATTTGATCACATACAGGCTGCTGCGGGTAGAAACGCTGCCATGGTAGTTGCGGTTGGGCTGGTGGCGGCTGTATTTGTTGGTGAAAGTCTGGTGAATGGTGGAGGCCAGTTTTGCCCCATGGGGGCTGTTCTCGTGGTGGTAGAAGAATACATCAATGTTTTGCCCCTGGCTGCGGCTATCTACATGAATGGCCAGCATGCGCTGGTAGGCTCCTCTGTGCTTAAGGTACAGGCCATTAACGGCATTGGTGCGCTGGCGCAGGCGCTCCTTCTGGCTTAGGGGGATGGGGTCGCCCGGGTAGCAGATTTCATCTTTATCCGAAAGCAGGATGGCATCATCGCGGATGCCATCGTCGGGATCCTGAATGATCATGTAGACCGTTGCGCCATGCTCCATCAGGCGGCGGGCCAGCCGGATGGTCACATCATAGGCATACTCATCTTCACTGAGGTGGTAGGGACCGTATTTGCCAATGGCGCCAGGGTCGGGCCCGCCATGTCCGGCCGTCAGGTAATAGACGGCTCCTTTTAGCTGAGTGTCCCGCACCTCTACCCGGCTGTATTTTTTCCCAAAGAGGGGTACGTCCAGTATGCCGGTTTCTTTAGGCACTGCGGGCGCAGGACTGGCGGGTGAAGGGCTGGTAGGGGTCGGGCCGGTACCCATCCCGCCTGTGGCTGTAGCACTACCCGCAGGAGATACGGGTGCGGCAGGGGCAGATTTTTCGGCTCCGCCGGGTCCGGCATTGGCAGTTAGCAGCTCATCCGGGGCGGTGGGAGCAAGGGGCAGCAGGTACGTACGGCCTACATGCAGGCTACTATCTTTGCCCAGCTTATCCCTGTTGAGGGCAACAAAAGGTTTGAGGTACTGGGCGGGATCAAGCCCATGTTTGCGCAGCAGGGTATAAATGCCGTCTCCCCGTTCGGCCGTGGCCGTGGGGTGAGTCTCCTGGGCCAGCAGGGGAGTGGCCAGGCAGAGCAGGAGCAGGAGCAGGAAGGGGGTGCGCACAGCAGTAGAAACCATCGTCACAAAATCGCTTTCACTGCGAGAATACGCATTTTTTTGGGGAAGTGAAAATCGGACCGCCCCGGCAGGTAAGCGAAAGCTGCTGTGTTTCAGTCCGCACAAGGCGTAAAGGCCAAAAATTGGGCCCTATTGCGGGTACATATTTTCCTGCCTTTTACCAGCCCTGTTGGCTAGTGCCCGGGTAGGGGGCTGAGGCCGGCTACTCCTAGAAGAGGCTTCTTTTGTAACGGAACGCCCGTGAATCATGCGCGGGCAGGCGCTCACAGAGCCTGAGCGGCAGTAGGCAATGCAGCATTTTTGTCTGAGAGATCTTTCTGTGCCATTCCTGTTTCTTTGACAAACAACCTGCACCTGTGATGGGGGTCTGGTAATCCTGCTGTTTACCTTACATTCGGTATTTATTCTGGCTTTAGCTGCATAATTTTGAGTTGTGTGGCCCTGCCGGAAAGGGCCCGTTCTTCTTTCAACCCTATCCCCCTTTCGAATGTCCGTAGCTACTCCCACTACCCTTGCCACCCGTTTCAAGCTTGTGCCCTATGCCGAGGCCAGCCCGGAGGTAAAAGCCATCTACGATGAGACCATGCGAGACATGGGCGTGCCCTTTGTGCTGAACTGGTTTAAGTGCCAGGGTAGCAACCCCACGCTGCTGCGCGGCAACTGGGCCAAACTGAAATCGACCATGTTGCTGGGGCAGGTACCCTTTATCCTGAAGCAGCTGATCATTTACAACATCTCCAAAACCAAAGGCTGCCAGTACTGCGCCCATGCGCATGGCACCATTGCCGATAGCCTCAGCAAGACCCTGACGGGCGACGACAGCATCAAGCTCACCCAAAACCTGCAGAGCGATTATATTCCCAGCTCTTACAAGGTAGCCCTGGGCATCATTACCCGTGCGGCACTGGACCCGCAAAGCATTACCGAAGCCGATTTTGACGAACTGCGGGATGAGGGCTATGCCGACGAAGAAATTCTGGAGCTGATGGCCCTGGCCGATCTTACCAACATGATCAATACCATTGCCGATCTCTCGGGCATCCGCATCGACAACGAGCTGATGGAAACCAAATAAGAAAGGCCTGCGGGCCTTTTTTGTTCTATGAGTGAGCAGACCTTTTTGCAGCAATCGCTTCGTATCCGCTACGAAGCCCTCTCTACTTTTGCCAGTGCCCTCAGCCGGGCGCAGGATCAGCAGGCAGTGGCCCAGGCAGTAGCGGTGCATGCCAAGTACGTGCTGGATGTGTACAAGCTCCGCATTTATTACCGCTTTGGGGAGGTGGCCCTGGCCCTGGAGCTCTTCAGGGGAGGGGTGCAGTGGCCGGCTGTAGGCAGCGGCGCTCCGCTGGAGCTGCTGGAGGCTCAGCTGCTGCAGGAGGAGCTGCCCCGCTATGTAAAGGGCGTCGCGCTTAAAGAGATTGAGGCCCTGGAGGGTACCTTCTTTGGCGACCCGCGCATCAACAGCCTGTATAGCCTGCCGCTCCAGCTTAGCGAACAGCACAGCCTGGTGCTTAGCGTTGCCTCAAAGGAAAGCAATCCCTATTCCGATCCCGATTTTCGTTTTATACGCCTGATGGCCGATCTGCTCTCCAGCAAATTCTCGCAATTGCTGCTGCTGCGCAACATCGAAACCAAAAACGAGGAGATGGCCGAGGTGAACCACGAGCTGGTGGTGCTGAATGAGGAGATCAGGCGGCTGAACCTTTTTCTGGAAGAGAAAGTGCAGGAACGCACCACTGCCCTGCAGCGCGCCAACGAAGAGCTCAACACCATCTTTTACCGCACCTCGCACGACTTCCGGCGCCCCCTTACAACCATCCTGGGGCTGGCCAATGTGGCCAGGCATATCACCCGGGACCCGGAAGTGCTAACGCTATTTCAGTATGCCGAAGAGGCCGTGGGAGATCTGAACCGCATGCTGGAAAAGCTCAAAGACCTGAGCTACCTGACCACTGAAGAGCGAACCCCCGTGCAGACCGACATCGGGGCCTTGCTGGCGGCCATACAGGAGCGCTATAAGGAGCAGGTAGAAGAACGGGGCATCCGCTTCAGCTGCACCGACCGGCTGAAAAAACCCCATTATGCCCCTGAAGGGATGATGTATGCCATTCTGGAGAACTTGCTGGAAAATTCCATCTTTTACTGCGGGCAGGCCCCCCAAATTTGCCTTTGGCTGGAGCAGCAGGGGGAGGATGCAGTGCTGAATGTGCAGGACAATGGGCAGGGCATTCCGGCCCAGTACCTGGAGAAGGTGCTGGAGATGTATGTGCGGGCCCATGAATCCACCCGGGGCAATGGCCTGGGGCTCTATGTGGTTCGCCGGCTGGTGGAGCAGTTGCAGGGGCAGATCAGCATCAGCAGCCGCCTGGGCGAGGGCACCCTGGTACAGCTGCGCCTGCCGCTGCAGCAGTCCTGAAAAAAGCCCTGCCGGTGAGAGCAGGGCCTATAGAACGGGGTAGTATGGACACATACTTACCTGGTGATCATGAATCGTTCCCGGTGGGTTTTGGTGTTGAACTGAATTACGCAGGTATACAGGCCGCTTTGCAGGCTGCTGGTATCAAGGGGCAGCAGATGCTCGCCGGCATGCTCCAGTACATGCTGCTGCTCCAGTACCAGCCGGCCCTGGAGGTCATAGATCTTTAGGTGCAAATGGCCTTTTTCCGGTGCCACCACCTGCAGGCTAATGGCCTGCTTGCCGGGGTTGGGATAGAGGCTGTAAGGGGCTATGCCCGCAGGATAAGCCTCCTGGCCGGCTACACGGGCCCGCTCATTGTGTGCAGAGGGCATGTGGTGGGGCATCTCGCCTACATGGTAGGGGCGCATCATTTCATGATCTTCGTGTGATAGAATGTGGCAATGCCATACATAGCGCCCGGGCCGATCAAAGGTGGCAATAAAACGGGCCATTTCTCCGGGCATGATGGGATAGGTGTCTTTTAGCCCATCCTGACCCCGGCCGGGATGTTTCGGCTGGCCAAGCAGCCTGGCTTTGCTCACAACACCGGTTTCGGCATCAAATTCGGCCTTAAACTTTTGGGTGTTCAGGACCCTGAAGGAGACCAGGTGCAGGTGAATGGGGTGGGCATCCGGGGTAAGGTTGTAGATCTCCCAGATCTCGGTGGCATTCAGGGCTGGATTTTCGGTGATGGGGTCATCCCACGTCATGGCGCCCTCTTTGAGGGTCCCCAGCTGGGCCATCAGGCGGCCCTGCTCATCCAGCCCTTCAAACAAGATAAGCTCCCGCACCTTATCGGCCGCAGGCGGTTGCGGGAGAGCGGGGCGCAGGCTTGCCGGTATGGGGGTAAGGGGATAGGCAGCATCCAGCGGTTTGCTGACCCGTATGGCCATGATCTGTCCTTCATGGCGCGGGTTTATGGTTTCGCCGAAGGGGTAGGGAGCGCGGGCATTATTGCGCAGGATGATGGTTTGTCCCCAAAGGGCAGGGTCAGAAAAATCAACCATCACATCCATGCGCTCGCCGGGAGAGATCAGCAGCTGATCATGGGCTACAGGGGAGGGCAAAAAGCCCAGGTCGCTGCCGATTTGCCAGAATTGCAGCGATATGTTTTTAGCGTCGCTAAAGAACAGGTTGTAAAAACGGGAATCGGACCCATTGAGCAGGCGCAGGCGGTACTGCCGGGGCTCTACGTCCAGCACAGGCCATATTTTGCCATTGACCAGTATGAAATTTCCAAAAAATTCGGGCATGTGACTGGGTTCGCTGGCGCCGTTTTCTTCCGGCATGGAGGGGTAGTAGAGTTGGCCGTCTGCCGTAAACATGCGGTCCTGTATGGCCAGGCCAAGATCATAGGGGGCGGCAGGCAGTTTGTGCTGGCTTTTGAGCGCATCTTCCCGCTCATCGGTAAGCAGGTAGAAGCCCGCCAGGCCGGCGTATACATTCAGGCGGGTAATGCCCAGGGCGTGGTCGTGGTACCAGATGGTGGCGGCTTCCTGGGTGTTGTGGTAGTAGTAGGGGGCGCCCGGATGGCCTTTTACATAGTGATGCCCCTTTTGTGCAAAATTTGGGGTATACCAGGCTTCCGGTAGTCCGTCACTGGCCGATTCGGTATGGCCGCCATGCAGGTGGGTGACAATGGGTACACCGGCCGTTTGCCAGTTTTCCAGATGGCCCAGCGCCCAGTGCAGGCTGGGGTCTACAGGCAGCAGGTGGGGGAGGGGGGCGCCTGTATCGCTGCCGTCCTCGGTCAGGCGGTTGTGCCAGTACACCTGTAGCGGCACCCCTTTTCTGGCGAAAATCGTTGGGCCGGGATACTGCCCATTGTACCCCCATACCGTAGTTTTCATGACTGCTCCGGTCTGGGGATGGCGCAGGCCCAGATCTTGCTCAACTTGTGTGATGTCCACTGAAAGGGTAGTGGGGCCCTCGCTTACATCCAGAACTGCCGGGATGGGCAGCGGATGCACAAATTTAGGCTGGCTGGCGGGGTCCAGCAACTGTTGGCCCGGAGCACTGATGCTCCACAAAAGGCCGGCCATCAGCGGTACCAGGCACCGCTGCAGGGAAATGGGAAAAGGTTTCATACCGACTCCTGTTTGCGTGTATTAAGTGTTAAAAAATACAGTCTAACAGGGCGTAGTGGATTCGGGGGCCTTATAAAGATACAAAAAAATAGTCTTTTTCTATAAGTAGGCCGGCGTTTGTTTTGCTCAATTTTTGAAAGACTGTTGCTGTAATAAGCAGCTTGCTTACACCGGTTTAAGTCTGTTTTGGCCTTTTTGTAGCCTGTCTGACTGTTCGCCCTTTATCGGTAAGGGCGCAGGTTCGCCTGAGCAGGCCCGGGTTCTTATTGGTATATGAGCGTAGGGCTGGGCATGGCTCTGCTTATTCGCCCAGCCAGTTTCTGAAATCCAGGGCTTTTTCCCGGCTTACCAGCACCTCCTCTTCAGGGGCGGGGCGTAGCTCCAGCTTAAGTTTGCTGTTGAAGTACAGGTGGAGGCGCTGCACGGCGCCCAGCGCTACAATGTACTGCCGGTTGGCCCGGTAAAACTGTTTGGGATTCAGGCTGCGTTCCAGCTCTTCCAGGGTATAATCAAGCAGATACTGCCGGTTATCACTGGTGCGCAGCTGGGTGAGCTTGTCTCTGGTAAAAAAGTAGGCAATGTCGGCGGTAAGGATGGGAAACATGCGCTGCCCTTGTTTTACCAATATGCGATCGCGGTAATGGGGCTGTGCCGGGCTGGCACCCCCTTTCAGGGCTTCCAGCAGGCTGGTGAGGCTGGGGATGGGCTGCTCGGCTGCTGCATAGGCCCGGGCAAGCTGCCGGAATTTTTGCAGGCTTTGCTGCAGTTCTTTTTCCTGAATGGGCTTCAGCAGGTAATCGATGCTATGCACCTTAAAGGCCCGCAGCGCATACTCATCATAGGCCGTGGTAAAAATAACCGGACAGCGTACCTCGGTCTGGGAGAAGATCTCAAAGCTTTGGCCGTCTACCAGCTCAATATCCAGCAGCAGCAGATCGGGCATGGAGTGCTGTTGCAACCAGTGTACCGTGGCGGCCACACTGTCCAGCACGGTCAGCACCTGGGCTGAGGGCTCCAGCTCCTGCACCATTTTCTGGAGGCGCCGGGCGGCCAGCGATTCATCTTCAACGATCAATACGTTCATGCTGCTTGTGGGGGATAAGGGGTACGTGTACCTGAAAGTGCGTGCTGCTTTCGCTGATCTGGATATCGGCCTGCTGCAGCAGCTGGTATTTGGCCGCAATGTTTACCAGGCCCATTTTGCTGGAGGGTACCGTGTTTTTGCGTTTCTGCAGGTTGTTGCTTACCACCAGCTGATCCTGGCTGCTAGTATAGATGCGGATGGTGAGGGGCATGGATTCGGAGATCATGTTGTGCTTAACGGCATTTTCTACCAGCAGCTGCAGGGTAAGGGGGGGCAGTACATGCTCCTGCAGCCCCTGGTCAATGGCTGTTTCCAGAAACAGCCCCCCCTCAAAGCGGGTCTTTAGCAGAAACATATAGGCCTCTATGAACTCCAGCTCCCGCCAAAGGGGTATGAGCACCTTATCATTGCTTTGCAGCAGGTAGCGGTACATGTTCGAAA
>NZ_AODQ01000133.1 GCF_000348925.1 Cesiribacter andamanensis AMV16
GTCTCTTACCGTCCTATAGTTCTTATTTACGCCATGACCCTACTAGACCTGATCGGAAATACCCCCCTGCTGCGGCTCTCCCGGCTCTCCCCCTCGCCAGCCATTGAGATCTGGGCAAAGCTGGAGGGCCAGAACCCGGGCGGCAGTGTAAAAGACCGCGCCGCCTACAACATGATCCGGAGCGCCCTGCAGCGGGGCGATATTAAGGCCGGCGACCGCCTGGTAGAAGCCACCAGCGGCAATACGGGCATTGCCCTGGCCATGATTGCCCAGGCGCTGCAGCTGCACATGACGCTGATTATGCCCGACAATTCTACCATAGAACGGGTAAAGGCCATGCAGGCCTATGGAGCCCGGGTAATCCTGACCCCTGCCGCCCGCACCATTGAATACTCCCGGGAGCTGGCCGAAGAAATGGTGGCCAGCCAGGGCTATTACGGGCTCAACCAGTTTGCCAACCCCGACAACTGGCGCATGCACTACAAGACCACCGGACCCGAGATCTGGCGCGATACCGGCGGGCGCATTACCCATTTTGTATCGGCTATGGGCACAACCGGCACCATCATGGGAGTATCACGCTATCTGAAGGAGCAGAACCCGGCCATTCAGATTGTAGGCACCCAGCCGACCGAGGGCTCCAGCATTCCCGGCATCCGGCGCTGGTCGCCCGCCTTTTTGCCCAAGATTTACGAGCGGGAGCGGGTAGACCGCATCATTGATGTAAGCCAGCAGGAGGCCCAGGCCATGACCCGCCGCCTGGCCCTGGAAGAAGGAACCCTGGCCGGCATGAGCAGTGGCGGCGCCCTGCTGGCCGCCCTGCGCCTGGCCGAAGAGCTGGAATCGGGGGTGATCGTCTTTATTGTCTGTGACCGCGGCGATCGCTACATGAGCTCCGATCTGTTTGGGGCCTAAGGCTACACGAAGCGCTTGCGCTACTTTTGATCTAGTTCACATACCCCTATCCGATAGCCTGCTGTTGCCTGGCTGATATACCAGAATGTGCCCCCACAAGGGGGCCGCTTCTTTAAAAACGGTGTACTAGTGCCCCCTGCTAGTACACCCTATCCCTACCACTAGCCGGCCTTCCTGTACTTTTTTTCTACTCTACTTCTGGCTTTAGGCTCTGAAGTTGCTAATGGGCGCCAGGGCCAGAAAAAGGCCTTCCTGTTCCATATAAGGCTGTTTTAGCTGGTAGCACCCCCCGCTACCCCCCTTTGCCGTCTCCTTTTCAAAATATTTTTTTGCTCCTGTCTTGAAAAATCAAAAAACTATTTCTACGTTTGTAGTGTACTAGTAACGTAGTACACTAGTCAAGACAACAACCGCCGGCCCGCCGGCACTAGAACAGACCAACAACTTTACACTTAACCCCTACAGCCATGCAGACTTTTTACCGGTACCTCCTGATCATCGCCCTGTCGCTTTTAGCCCAGGCCGGTTTTGCCCAAAGCGGTATGCTTAGCGGATCCCTGCAAGACGACAAAGGCCAGGCCCTTCCCTTTGCCAATGTAGCTGTAATGCGCACCGCCGACTCTAGCCTGGTAACCGGCACAGTTACCGACGGAGCCGGCACGTTTACCCTAAAAAGTCCTCAACAGGGCACTTATTTTTTGCGCCTTACCGCTATAGGGTATAAAAACTTGTTTTCCGCTCCCTTTACCGTATCGGATGAAGGTTTTTCCAAAGCATTTGGCTCTCTTATCCTGAAGGAAGATGTGGAGGTGCTGCGGGAAGTGACCGTAGAAGCCCTGCGTCCCAAAGTAGTGGCCGAGGCAGATAAACTGATTGTAAGCATAGAAGGCACCGCCCTGGCTGCCGGCAGCACCGCCCTGGATGTGCTGGCAAAATCGCCAGGGGTGTGGATCGACCATGAGGGCAACATTCAGCTCAATGGCAAAGGAGGGGTAAAAGTAATGATCGATGGCCGCCCAACCTACCTCTCAGCCAAACAGCTGCAAAGCCTGCTGCAGGGCATGTCGGCCGAAAACATCAAGAATATTGAAGTGATCGCCAACCCTACGGCCAAAGAAGATGCAGAAGGCACCTCCGGCATCCTGAACATCAACCTGAAAAAGAATACCCTATCGGGCCTGAACGGCAGCCTGTATGCCGGCTATCTGTACAACAGACTGAACGGCTACTCCGGCGGCGCCAACCTCAACCATAAAAAGGGTCCCTGGAATTCTTTCCTGAACCTGGATATGGCCCGCAGGCCCAACTTCCGGGAGATGCACATGCTGCGGGAGTTTAACCAGCCCGGCGACTGGGCGCGCTTTGACCAGTTCAGCTATGAAGAAGGTGAGGAGTATACCCCTTCCCTCCGCCTGGGCACCGACCTGGACCTGAACGAGCGCCACAGCATTGGCACCACCCTTAAACTATCCCAGTACACCAATGAGCAGGATTTTGCCGCCGATATGCAACTGCGCCGCACCCTGGCCAGTGGCAATCAGGACATCCACTCCAAAACATTAAATACCGATGTCAATAAAACCGCAACCGTAAACCTGCACTACAGTGGCAAGCTGGACAGCCTGGGCACCCGCCTGACAGCCGATCTGGACTGGGTGCGCATGCGCAGCGAAGGGGAAGCCGCCTTTTACAATACCTACCTGGGCGCTGAGGGCAATCCGCAGGCGCAGGAGGCTTTGGGCAATACCAACCCCTCGGCCTACTCCATTTACTCGGCCCGGGTAGATTTTACCAAACCGCTGAACCCAAAAAACAAGCTGGAGCTGGGCCTGAAAGCAAGCCATGTCCTTTCAGACAATAAGCTAAACTTCTATACCCTGGAAGGCGCGCTGAAGAACCCCATCGACAGCCTGAGCAACCACTTTATCTACCGGGAAAATATTCTGGCCGCTTACAGCACCTTTAGCAGCCGCCTGAGCGATACCTGGAATGTGCAGGCCGGCCTGCGCGCCGAGCATACCAATGCCAAAGGCGAATCGGTAAGCCTGGAGCAAACCAACAGCAGACGCTACCTAAACCTGTTTCCCAGCCTGTTTGTGCAGCAGAAGGTGAGCGATAACTACCAGATCAGCTACAACTACAGCCGCCGCATTCAACGGCCCCGCTACGAGGCACTGAACCCCTTCTTTGTCTACCTGGACCCCTACACCATTGCGCAGGGCAATCCGCAGCTGAGACCGGAATACATTCACTCCTTTCAGCTAACGCAAACCTATAAGCAAAACTATAACCTGATCCTGGCCTACTCCATCGCCAAAGACTTCTCTACCGAGGTGCCGGTGCCGGATCTGGAGACCAAGACCACCGTATTTGCCCAGCGCAACCTGGATCGTTTCCAGACCTTCCGGGCCAGCCTGGTAGCCCCCTACCAGATCATGCCCAAGTGGGATATGTTTACCAACAGCCTGCTGGCTTACCAGACCTTTGAAACGGTGATCAATGAGGAGCCGCCGGTAAACTCCCAGCTGTTCTTTATGCTGCAGTCCAACCATACGGTAAAGCTGCCCAAAGGAATTGTGCTGGAAGTGAGTGGCACCTACCGCGGACCGCTCGCTCACGGCCTGTACCAGGCAGAGGGGGCCTGGTGGGTAGATGCCGGCCTGAAGCGTTCCTTCCTGAACGATAAGCTGGACCTTGCCATGAACGTAACCGATATGTTCCACAGCAATGAAATGAACGGATCGGCCGATATAGGCCTTAACCACAACTACTTTAACCAGCTCAGAAGCACCCAAAGCCTGCGCCTGAACCTTCGCTACCGCTTTAGCCGGGGCGAGAAATTCGAGAGCAAAAGCCGCAACAGCCAGCTGGAAGAACTAAACCGGGCCGGGGGCAATTAAGCCCCCGCACCCGGCCCGAAAGAATATTTTTGGGACCCCTTGGAACTAAGCAATGAATTTGTAGATTTGTAGTGTACTAGTGCATTAGTACACATAACCAAAACACCTATGGTCGACTTACACAACATACAGTTTCGCTACAAAAGCACCAAGCCCCTGTTCAGCCAGCTGAACCTGCAGCTGAGCGGTGGCCGCATCTACGGCCTGCTGGGCAAGAACGGTGCCGGCAAAACCACCCTGCTGAAGCACATCTCCGGCCTGATCACCCCTCAGCAGGGCCAGGCCAGCGTGCTGGGTAGCAACATCAGCGAGCGCGATCCGCATATCCTGGAAGATATTTATGTGATCCCCGAAGAGTTTTGAGCTGCCCGGCATCAGCATGAGGGCATTTGTGCGCACCAATGGGGTCTTTTACCGGAAATTCAGCCACCAGCAGCTGGACTCCTACCTGGCCGAGTTTGAGCTGGATGCCAGCCAGAAGCTTTCCTCCCTCTCCTACGGACAGAAAAAGAAGTTCCTGATCTCCTTTGGCCTGGCCACCAATGCCCGCATCCTGATTCTGGATGAGCCCACCAACGGCCTGGACATCCCCTCCAAAAGCCAGTTTCGCAAGATCATGGCCTCGGCCCTGGATGAAGACAAGCTGCTGATTGTGTCCACCCACCAGGTGCGGGATCTGGAAAACCTCATCGATGTGGTGCTGATCCTGGAAAAAGGGCAGATCATCTTTAATCATGATATTGCCGAGATCTCTGAAAAGCTGCGCTTTGAAGCGGATGTACGCAGCACAGCGCCCGATCTGGTGCTCTATTCCGAGGATGCCGCCGGCCGCCGGCCCGGCATGATCAAAAACACCAGCGGGGTAGAATCCAGAGTAGACCTGGAACTCCTGTTCAACGGGGTAGTGAAAAACACCGCCTCTGTAGAAGCTCACCTCCAAAACCAGAAAAACTATGCACTCTAGTCTCTATAATCCCAACCGGCAGCTGCACTTTGTGCTGCGCCAGGCCACCCTGTTTCGCAACCGCTGGGCCATAGCGGCAGCGGCCCTGCTTGGCGCCCTGCTGCTCATTACCCTGGCTACGGCCTACTTTAAGCCGGAAGCACTGCCCCAGGTGCAAGGCTGGTACCAGCTTGCCTTCTGGCTGGTGGGCCTGATCTTCACCAGCCAGATCTTTATGGAGCTGCATGCCCCCAACCAGGCCTACGCCTACCTGACCCTGCCTGTTTCTACCCTGGAAAAACTGCTGGGTTCCTGGCTGCTCACCTCCCCTATCTATGTGCTGGGCTTTACGGCCGTTACTTATGTGATCTACTTTTTGGGCATACTGGTCACCGGCTTTGAAGTATCACCCCTTACCTACTTTGACAATGATTTTCTGAACAGTATTGGTACCTACATGGTGATCCAGACCCTGTACCTCTGGGGGGCGGCCTACTTTAGAAAAACCAATTTTCTGAAGACCGTGCTGGTACAGATTATCCTGATGCTGCTGATTGGCATGTGGGCCGGTGCGCTTATCTATATGATTTATGGAGGCACCTTTGAGGCTGAGCACCAAAACGCCAGCCCTGCCCCCTTTATGGAAAATGTGTTTGTGCCGGCCATGAAGGTGCTCTTCTGGGGAGTACTGGGGCCCTACATGCTGCTGGTTACCTATTTCACCTTAAAAGAACGCCAGCTATGATCGAGTTTAAAGACAACCAGGCCATCTATTTGCAAATTGCAGACCAGTTTGTAGAAAACATTCTGCAGGGCAAATGGACCAGCGGCGACAAGATCCCCTCCATCCGGGACACCGCCGTAGAGTTTGAGGTGAACCCTAACACCACCCTGCGTACCTTTAACTACCTGCAGGAAAAGGGCATCATCTACAACAAGCGCGGCTTAGGGTATTTCATTGCCGACGATGGCATTGACAAGACCAAGGCCCTGAAAAAGGAGCAGTTTCTGGAAGAGGAGCTTCCCTCGCTGTTCAACAGCATGCAGCTGCTGGGCATCTCCTTCTCCGATCTGCAGACCTATTATTCAAAATTTAACTCAAACGGACATCACTCATGAAAACCAGCAATAAACTTCTACTAGCCCTACTGGCCTTTATTTTTGTACTTGTTACCGCCGTGGTGATAGGTGCCGAACACTTTGTGACTATCATAGATTAACAGCCCGGCCTCCGCAGTGGCTGAGCCATGCCTGCCGGACCCTCCTCTTCTTTTTACTCGCTCTTCATAAATGTAAAAAAACCGCTCTGGCCTGTGCCGGGCGGTTTTTTTGGTAAGAACAGACTGTCTTTGGTTGGAAACAGAAAGCCTCTGGCTGTAAAGTAGACTTGCTACAGCTCAAAGGTCTGCTCCAGCTTTGTCAGCAGTTTCTGGCCTTTCTGGTTGCAGAGGGATTGCTTTTCGAACAGCAGCGTATCGGTAGAGGATGCTTCATCCTGCCCATGCAGGGCCGGAATGCACAGAATGGGGAATTCTTCACTGGCCAGCAGTTCTATGGCCACCTTGCCCATGAGGTTGCCCGAGCTATGGGTAGCCCCCTGGGCACCCAGCACAATCAGGCTGGCCTTTACCCGGCGGGCAAGGGCCAGCACTTCATCAGGCGCAAACCCGGGCTTCAGCAGGCGGGTAATGGATATGCCGTAGGCTTCGTGCAGTTCATGCGCTTTGGCATCCAGCTTGGCCTGGGCGGCCAGTTCCAGATCGTCCGAGTCCTCATCAAGCGAGGCCAGGGTGGCAAAGGGGCTGAACACATGCAGGATAATGAGCCGGGCGCCGCACTGGCGGGCCAGCACGGCCGCATAGCGGGCGGCAGTCTGGGCATTTTCCGAAAAATCGGTGGGGAGCAATATATTCTTCATGGGGTCTTCCTCCTGTGGCTACTCTTCTTGGTATAGGTATCAGCCGGACGTACACGGCCAGCAACATGAGCTACTGCCAGCGCCTTATCTAACCAATCTTTTTGTAAAAGTAGCAAGAGCAGACCCCCAACAGCATGACGCTCAGCACCCTGCTTCCTGATATATATCAGGCAGTGCCACCGGAAGCGCTCCCCAACAGGCAGGCCCCGAGGCAAGGTTGTTGAATCTTTTGGGGGTATATGCCAATTCTGAGCCTACTTTGCTATCTTTAGGGGTAGACATTGGAACCCATAAGCGGCCCTGGCCGCATGTTTAACAAAAGCACTTTGGAAGACAGCCCCTACAGCCAAGATCAGCAGGCCGATCACCAGTCCCGGCTCAAGGCCATCATCGAAACGGCCATCGACGGCATTATTACCATCGATAGCCGGGGCATCATAGAAACGGTAAATCCGGCCGCTGCCCGCATCTTTGGCTACCAGCCCCAGGAGATTATCGGGCAGAACATCAAGATCCTGATGCCCGAGCCCGACCACAGCCAGCACGATGGGTACATGCAAAATTACCTGCGCACCGGCGAGGCCAAGATCATTGGCAAGGGCCGCGAGGTAAAGGGCAAGAAAAAGGACGGAACCATTTTTCCTTTTCTGCTCAGCATCAGCGAGGTGCAGCTGAAGGACAAGCTCATCTTTACCGGCATTGTGCATGACATTACCGGCCTTAAGCGGGCCGAAACCGCCCTGCTGGAAAGCGAGAACAAGATCAACTCCATTATTCAGACGGCCGTAGACGGCATTATTACCATTGATAGCCGGGGCATCATTGAAATGGTAAACCCCTCGGCGGCCAAGCAGTTTGGCTATGCCCCCGAGGAGATCATTGGCCAGAGCATTAACCTGCTGATGCCCGAGCCCGACAGCAGCCGGCACGACGGCTATATGGAGCGCTACCACCAGACCGGTGTGCCCCGCATCATTGGCATTGGCCGGGAAGTAACCGGCCTGCGCAAGGATGGCTCCGTATTTCCGTTTTTCCTGAGCGTAAGCCAGGTAGAGCTGGAGGGGCGCCGGGTGTATACCGGTTTTGTGCATGACATTACCCGCCAGAAAATAAACGAGGAGCGCCTGCGCCGCTATGCCGCCGAGCTGGAGCGCAGCAACCGGGAGCTGCAGGATTTTGCCTACGTATCCTCCCATGACCTGCAGGAACCCCTGCGCAAGATCCAGGCCTTTGGTGACCGCCTCAAGACCCGGGAATACAATCAGCTGAGCGAGCAGGGCCGCGATTATGTAGACCGCATGCTCAATGCCGCCTCGCGCATGCAGGTACTCATCAACGATCTTCTTTCTTTTTCCAGGGTAACCTCCAAATCCAAACCCTTTGTAAAAGTAGACCTGGACCAGGTGCTTACTGAAGTGCTCTCCGACCTGGAGATTGCCATTGCCCAGTCCAGGGCCGAGATCATCCGCTCGCCCCTACCCACCATAGAGGCCGAGCCCACCCAAATGCGGCAGCTCTTTCAGAACCTGGTGAGCAATGCCATCAAGTTCAGAAAGGAAGGCGAAAACCCCATCATTAACATTTACGCCAAAAGCCTGCAGCGCCAGGCCCACCTGATTGCCACGCCCGGCGATGAGCTCACTGAGATTTATGTAGAAGACAACGGCATTGGCTTCGATGAGAAGTACCTGGACCGCATCTTTAACATCTTTCAGCGCCTGGAGGGCCAGAAATACGAGGGCTCCGGGGTGGGCCTTGCCATCTGCCGCAAAATAGCCATCCGCCACGGGGGTGATATTACGGCCCGCAGCCAGCCCGGCGTGGGCACCCGTTTTATTGTAACCCTGGCCCTGAAACAACCCAACGAATCTTAATCTGCCACCCATGCCCAATAGCAAAAGACCCATTGTGATCCTGATCGCCGATGATGATGCCGAAGACCGCATGCTCATACACGAGGCGCTGGATGAAAGCCGGCTCAAGAACCAGATCCAGTTTGTAGAGAATGGCGAGGAGCTGATGGATTACCTCCACAACCGCGGCAAATACAGCAAGCGGGAGGAGTACCCCACCCCCGGGCTGATTCTGCTGGACCTGAACATGCCCAAGAAAGACGGGCGCGAGGCCCTGAAGGAAATAAAGTCTGATGATCACCTGCGCCTGATCCCCATTGTGGTGCTCACCACCTCCAAGGCCGAAGAGGATATTTTGCGCACCTACGACCTGGGCGTAAGCTCCTTTATCACCAAACCGGTTACCTTTTCGGCCCTGGTGGATGTGATGAAAACCCTGAGCAAATACTGGTTTGAGATTGTAGAACTACCCCCTACCCAATAGCCTAGCCCCTACGATTGCTATGCCGGACAAGACACGGATCCTGCTCATCGACGACGACGAAGATGATTATATCATCACCCGGGACATCATACAGGACATTCCCGGCCGCCAGTACCTGCTGGACTGGACCGGTTCTTTTAACGAAGCCCTGCGCCAGATTGGGGAGCGGCGGCACGATGTGTACCTGGTCGATTACCGCCTGGGCGCCCATGACGGCCTGGAGCTCATCAGCCAGGCCATAGACGCCGGCAGCACGGCCCCCTTTATTCTGCTTACCGGCCAGAGCGATCGGGAGGTAGATGAAAAGGCCATGCGCATCGGCGCCCAGGATTACCTGGTAAAGGGGGCCATCAGCCCCTTTGATCTGGAGCGCTCCATTCGCTACAGCATTGAGCACGCCAAGAGCCTGGATGAGATCCAGAAGCTCAACAGCGAGCTGGAAGAGCGCGTAGACCAGCGCACCCAGGAGCTGGCCGAAGCCATTCGCAAGCTGGAGCACACCAACCGCAGCCTGCAGGAAGCCGAGCAGGAGGTACGCAAGGCCCTGCAAAAAGAGCGGGAGCTGAACGAATTGAAATCCCGCTTTGTGACCATTGCCTCGCATGAGTTCCGCACCCCTCTGAGCACCGTGCTCTCCTCGGCCTCGCTCATTGGCAAATACCAGAGCACCGAAGACAACGACAAGCGGCAAAAGCATGTAGAGCGCATCAAGTCAGCGGTGAGCAACCTTACCACCATCCTCAATGACTTTTTGTCCATCAGCCGCATTGAGGAAGGCAAAATCTACAACGTGCCGTCCACCTTTGACCTGGTACAGCTCTGCCGCGAGATCATCGATGAACTGCAGGGCTACCTGAAGGCCGGCCAGAAGATCCGCTACCAGCACAGCGGCGCCGAAACACAGGTGTACCTGGACAAACAACTGCTCAAGAACAGCCTGTTTAACCTGCTCTCCAATGCCAGCAAGTACTCAGGTGAGGGCAAAGACATTCTCTTCACCTCCGCCATCAGTGAAGTAGGCAGCACGCTGCTGGTGCAGGATCAGGGCATTGGCATTCCCGAAGCCGACCAGGCGCATCTGTTCACCCCCTTTTTCCGGGCCCATAACGTTACCAACATTCAGGGCACAGGGCTTGGCCTAAACATTGTAAAAAAATATATCGATATTATGGGCGGAACCCTGGAGTTTAGCAGTGTGCTGGACGAGGGCTCTACTTTTACCATTAGCTTTCCGAAATTTGCTGAGGCATGAAAAAGATCTTACTGATAGAAGATAACGCCGAGATCCGGGAAAACACCGCCGAGATCCTCTCGCTGGCCAACTATGAGGTACTGGAAGCCGAAAACGGCAAAGTGGGAGTAGAAATGGCCAAATCCGAACAGCCCGACCTGATCATTTGCGACATTATGATGCCCGTGCTGGATGGCTACGGGGTGCTGCACATGCTCAGCAAGATCCCTGCAACCTCGGGCATTCCCTTTATCTTTCTGACGGCCAAGTCCGAAAAGGAAGATTTCCGCAAAGGCATGAAAATGGGGGCCGATGACTACCTGATCAAACCCTTTGATGACCTGGAGCTGCTGGATGCCGTAGAGATGCGCCTGAAGAAGAACGAGATCCTGCGCACCGAATTCAACAAAAGCGCTGAGGGACTTCAGGAGTTTATTCAGGAAGCCCGCGGGCTGGAGAACCTGGATAAGCTGGTAAGCAATGAGCAAAAGACCGTAACCGTTAAGAAGAAGCAATACCTCTTTTCAGAAGGCAACTATCCCAACGCGCTTTATTTCCTGAACAAGGGGCGCATTAAAACCTACAAATCCAACGAAGAGGGCCGGGAGTACATCACCAACCTTTATAAGCCTGGCGACTTTATCGGCTACCTGGACCTGCTGGAAGACCAGCGCTACCGCGAGACTGCCGTGGCCCTGGAGGAGTCGGAAGTGGTGCTCATCCCGCGCGACGATTTCTTTTCGCTCATCCACACCAACCGCGATGTGGCCAACAAATTCATCAAGATCCTGTCCGACAACCTGGCCGACCGGGAGGAGCGCCTGCTGAAGCTGGCCTACAATTCGGTACGCAAGCGGGTGGCCGAGGCCCTGCTGCTGGTAGAGCGGCAGTCGGCCGAGCCCGGCAAAAAGATGGCCCTGACCATTTCCCGGGAAGACCTGGCCAACATTGTAGGCGCCTCTCAGGAAACGGTGATTCGCACGCTGGCCGATCTCAAGGATGAGAAGCTCATCGACATCAATGCCGGCAAGATCACCATCCTCAACTTCGACAAGCTCAGCCGCCTGAGGAATTAACCTCAATGTCTCCTATTTATATTCAGGCAGCCCCTTACTGGGGCTGTTGTTGTATGCAGCCAGAAGGCGACTGAAAAAATCAACCAGAAGCGTAGATTATGCGCATAATCTACGCTTCTGGTTTCTGACAGTAGACATTTTTTCGTATCTTAAATTGAGATACCAGAAAAGTAAAAAGGGTCAATACGGCCAGAACGCCCCTAAATTTACCTTCATTATGCTCCTCCTAAATCAACACCTAACCCCTTTTCCAGCGCTTGGAATTAAGCAAAGCAAGTCTTATGTTAGCCTCATAATAAAGCAAATATAACAGCAACTCCTGCTGTTATTCAGTAGTTGGCACCAATTAAAATGAAATGAACAAGTGGAAGATAGCATTCATCATTATGCTGACAATATCTGTTGTTGTTATTGTAATGGCTGCATACTTTGTATTCACAAATACATTGTCTTCAGGTAACTGTAAAGACAATCAAATAGTAATTTCAGAAGATCTAGAATTTACTTCTAAAGCTATTTCAAAAGGAGCCTCTACGATAAATGAATTTGATAAAGAATTTCAAAATATGAATGCGGGTCATTGGACTGAAGTGGATAACCAAATAATAAGACTACAAATAGTGAAGTTGATCTTTGATAAAGATGGAAAATTTGAAAAGATCATCATGGTTGAATAAAAAAACTAAACTGGTG
>NZ_AODQ01000134.1 GCF_000348925.1 Cesiribacter andamanensis AMV16
CTACCCCCACACTGCTGGCATAACGCTCGCCCAGCAAGGAGGGCATTCGAGGGGTTTAGCCAGCAATTGCGACAGCAGCACGCCCTACCGCCACCGAGGGGCAGCAGCACCCGCAGCTCGGGCCAGGTAACGCCGCCCAGGCTGCCGAAGGTCCAGACCAGAAAGGCCTGCACTTTTTCGGCCCCGCTGTAGAATTGCAGCACACTAACGACCGCCCCGGCAAGGCTGCCCACCATCAGGCCCAGGATCAGCAGCGCCATGCTATCCTGCAGGCGCAGGGCCGCCAGAAAGATGAGCACCAGCACCCCGGCCGAGCCCAGCGCTGCCGCCCCGGCCGTAAGCCAGGGCAGCCAGTCGGGTGCCAGAAAGGCCCCTACTCCCAGGCTGCCCGCCATCAGCAGCAGCGCCACGCCCAGGCTGGCCCCCGAGCTGATGCCCAGCACAAAGGGTCCGGCCAGGGGGTTGCGAAACAGGGTTTGCATCTGCAGGCCGGCCACCGCCAGCCCGCTGCCTGCCGCTACGGCCGTAAGGGCTTTGGGCAGGCGAAAATCCAGTACAATGGTCTGCCACATAGAGAGATCGGCCGATGCGCTGCCGCCCAGTATGCGTAAGAGAGAAGAAAAGGGAATGTGCACCGCTCCAAGGCTCAGGTCTGCCAGAAAAAGCAGCAGCAGGCCCAGCACCAGCAGCAGCAGGCGCCAGATCCAGCCGTGGGGCATCCAGCGAAGAGGGGGAGCGGATTGCATCTGGGGGGTAAACTTACGGATTCCGGGCCGAAGGGCAAAGCCCTATTCCTGCGGTAGCTGTTGGTAGAAATACAGGGCATGATGGGGCAGCAGCTCCGGGTGCAGGATCCGGATCAGATCGGCCAGCACCAGATCGGGGCGGGCATAGCCCAGCTCCAGGTACTCCAGGCCGCCGCCCGGATTTTTGCGCCGGCTGTAGGTATAGACCTGCCCCTGTTGCCATGCCCTGAAGCGGGTGTAGCGCTCATCGGCAGCGGCCAGCGCCCGCAGGCTGGGAGTATCCGCCACATTGATCCAGAAGGGGGCGGCATGTGCCCGGCCATAGACCCCCTCAAAAGGAAGCGGCAGGCTGCCGGCCGATTCCGTATCAGCCCAAAGGTAGTCAGCACCCGCATCGGCCAGAAACTGAGCAGCCCAGCTCTGCCCGCCAGGCATATACCAGACATCGCCATAGACCAGCCCGCTAAAAACGCCAGGGCGTTGCTGCACCCCACGGGTCAGGCTTTTGAGAGAATCATACCGATGGGCGATCTGCCCAAAAACCGAATCGGCCTGTTGCTCCCTATTGAAGAAGGCAGCCATGAACTTAATCCACTCGGCCCGGCCCAGGGGGCTGGTCTCCAGAAAATCGGCATTGAGCACTACGGGCACCCCGGTGCGGTGCAGCAGTTGCAGGCTGCCATCGTCGGGCCCCATGCCAAAGGCCATGATCAGGTCGGGCTGCAGGGCCAGCAGCTGCTCGGGGCTCATGCCCTGCGTGCTGCCGATGTTGGTGAGCTGCCCCCCTTCCAGCCGCTGGCGCTGAGCCGGGCTGCTGATGAATTCCGCCTGGGCAAAGCCTACCAGCGTATTGGTCTCCCCCAGCATGTCCAGGGCAGGCAGGTGCGTGGTGCTGAGGCTAATGAGGCGCTGCACCGGAATGCGCACCACCGCATCGGCCGCTACCCCTTCAGGCAGGGCCTGGCCCCGGGGCAATAGCAGATAGGTGTAGGGGCGGATAGCCCCGGGAAAAGGCTGTTTTACCTGCAGCAGTTTATAGCCCGGATGGTACTCCAGCGTAAAATTTTGGGCATGGGCAATGCGGCTCTCTTGCCAGGCCGCTTCCGCAGCCGGGGCACCCCCCTCTTCGGCAGTCCGCCGATCATCGGGCGAGCAGCTGGTCAGGAGCAGAGCAGAAAAGAGGGCAGGCAACAGCAGGCAGCGCAGGGCCGCTAGTAGGGGGTGCAGGATCATGGGGCTAAGGTACAAAGGCCCCGCTACGCATGCAACGCCCGGGCCAATTGTGAATCTGCCCCCATCTCCGTAGTTTTACCCCAATGAGCCCTATACGCCGCCCCCGCTTATCTGCTGCCGCCTATGCCGAGGGCGTGCTGGCCGGCGACCGCCTGCTGCTGAGCCGCGCCATTACCCTGGCCGAAAGCAGCCTGCCCGACGATCAGGCACTGGCCCGGCAGGTGATGGACCAGATCCTGCCCCATACCGGCCGCTCCATTCGCCTGGGCATTACCGGGGTGCCGGGCGTGGGCAAGAGCACCTTTATTGAGCGCTTTGGCACCTACATTACCGGCCTTGGCAAAAAAGTGGCCGTACTGGCCATAGACCCCAGCAGCCAGCGCAGCGGCGGCAGCATTCTGGGCGATAAGACCCGTATGGAACAGCTCTCGCACAACCCCCTGGCCTACATCCGTCCCTCGGCGGCCGGCAGTGCGCTGGGAGGGGTGGCGGCCCGTACCCGAGAGGCCCTCTTGCTGTGCGAAGCCGCCGGCTTTGAGGTGATCCTGATCGAGACCGTGGGGGTGGGCCAGAGCGAAACGGCCGTGCGCAATATGGTTGATTTTTTTCTGCTGCTGATGCTGGCCGGCGCCGGCGATGAGCTGCAGGGCATCAAAAAAGGGATTATGGAAATGGCCGACGGCCTGGCCATTACCAAGGCCGATGGCGCCAATAAGGGAGCTGCCCGCCAGGCCCAGGCAGCCTACAAAAATGCGCTTCACCTCTTCCCCCCCACGGCCAGCGGCTGGATTCCGCCCGTGCTTACCTGCTCGGCCCAGGAGGGCAACGGCCTGGAAGCCATCTGGGAGATGATTGAAAAATACGAGCGCCACAGCCGCCAAAAGGGCTATTTTGAGCATCAGCGACGGCAGCAGAACCTGGCCTGGATGCACAGCGCGCTGAAAGATCAGCTAAAGCAGTACTTTTACAGCCATCCGGCTGTGGCCGGCCAGCGACAGCGGCTCGAGGAAGAGGTAAAAGAGGGGCAGACGGGCGCCTTAGGGGCTGCCCATCAGCTCTTTAGCCTTTTTCGAGAAAGCATGCGCGACTAGCAACTCCTCCTTTTCCCTACCGTACTAGAATAATTGATTTACCACATGCGTTTACGCTACATGATGCGCACCATTCTCCCGCTTTTGCTCCTGTTTGCCTTTTTCACCTTTGCCTTCTGGGCCTGCCAGGAACCCGAAAAGCAAAAGCCAAGCCTTGCTGCCGAATTTCCCGAACAGACCAGCCACGATGCCCGGCTGAACCTCAACAATTACATCCTGTACAAAAAGCTGCACAAGTGGAATGATAATCTCTATTTTCTGGTGATGAGCTGGGGTACCGACAGCACCGGCGGCTATACCATTCTGATGGCCGACAGCACCACCGGCAACTATGTTTCCTTTGCCCAGCATCACCAGGGAGGCGTGGTCCAGAGCTGGATCAATGATTTTGACCGGGACAGCCTGCCCGAGATCGGCATTGTAACCCGCAGCCAGAACAAGCGGCAGTCTGGCCAGATGCGCCTGCACGAGCTCAGCCGCAACTATACCTTCGAAACCATAGACATGCAGCCCCTGAGCGAGCAGCTCAGTGCCGATTATGAGGGGGGTGATATCTTTTACCCCCAGACCGGGCAGGTAGTGCGCGAATTCAGAACCGTGGGCTTTGACTCGGCGGCCCAGGAAAAAATTGTGCGCCGCATCGTGTATGAGCTAGACAACAACCAGCTGATTGTTACCGAATTTGAAAACCAGCTGGATGAATCCGGCGACAGCCCCTCAAAAGACGAAAAGGAGATAGAGGAGCAGGACTAAACCTGCCCGCCAGGGCCAGGCGCTTAGGAAGCAGCAGGGGTGTTGGGGAGCTGCAGCTGTACGCTGGTGCCCTTGCCCTGGGCCGAACTGAGGCTGATGCTGCCCCCCATGCGCTCTACCACCTCCCGGGCAATGTAGAGCCCCAGGCCGGAGCCACTGCGGTACTCATCGGCCCGGTAGAACATGTCAAACACCTTTGGCTGGTGCTCCTCCCGAATGCCGGTGCCATTATCCCGGATGTAAAAAGAGGCTTCTTTAGGGCCTATCTCCCCTTCCAGCCAGATGCGGGGCTGGCGGGCAATGTTCTTGTAACGGATGCAATTGGAGATCAGGTTTCGCAGCACAATGCGCAGGCGGGTAGGGTCGGTAAAAAAGGGAGCATCCTTCCGGAGCTGCAGCGAAACTTCTATATCCCCAAAGGTATCCTGATGGGCAAACTCGTCCAGCACTTCCTGAAGCAAGGCTTCCGGATCGGTCTTTACCACCTGAAGGCTCAGGTGCACATTGCGGGAATGGTCTACAATATCCCGGATAAAGCCATCGAGCCGCTGCAAGCTATGGTCCATCATCATGCAGAGGCGGTCCAGCGCCTCCGGTTTGCGGGCATCCATGCGAATGAGGTTGATGAGCCCCATCATGGAGGTAAGCGGCGCCCGCAGGTTGTGCGAGGCGCTGTAGACAAAACTGTCCAGCTCCTGCTTGGTCTTGCTTAGCGACTTGTTCTTTTCCCTGAGGGCTTCTTCAGCCTCCTTCAGACGGGTGATGTCGGTAATGGAGCCCAGATAGCCTACCACATTGCCCTTGCGGTCGGTTTCGGAAATACTCTGCCCAATTACCCAGGCCAGCTCGCCGGTGGCGGGCTTCTGGTAACGGTAAATGGTTTTCACTTCTTCTACCACTCCTTTTTTATCATACCAGTCCCGCACCAGCAGGGGTGCATCCTCGGGGTGAAGTGCCTTCTGCCAGCCCGTACCCATGGCCTCCTCCGGGCTCAGGCCGGTGATCTGGCAGAAGCGGTCATTTACATAAATGCAGTTCTTTTCGGCATCGCAGCGAAACACCCCCACGGGGGTCATGCGCAGCAGGTTGCGCAGCTGGTGGTAGGTAAGTTTACCCTGCTCTTCCTGCTGCCAGGCAAGCTCCTGAACCACATCGGAATGGAGCCGGCTCAGAGCCTCGCTAAGCTGCTCGAGCTTGTGCTCATGCACAATATCGGCTACCCCTGCCCGTATAAAGGCAATGGCCAGATCCTCGCCCAGGGGAGGGCATACCAGCAGCAGGCGCAGACGGCTGATGAGGGATGTGTGTTGCTGAAGTGAGTGCAGCAGGGTTTCAGGCTGCTCCAGGGTATGCAGCACCACAACATGTGGGGCGCTGAGGTGCAGATAGTCGGAAAGCTGAGCTATATCTTCTAATAGTGCAATTTCAGAATCTTCATGTTCTGCTGTTATCCTTTTTTGTAAGGTGGCAGCAAAGGGCCTGGATTCTCCTATTAAAACGATGCGTATTCTGCTCAACAACTTCCCACGTTTTTGTTGAAGCCTAAAAAACAGGAAAAATATAAAAAGGAGCAAATTATAAGAGAAAAGAATACGGTTATCCCTTTTTCTTAGCCCCGTAGTTCTTCTGCTCTTTTCATCCGCTACAGCAATAAAACACGCTGATCATGTGCCACTTACATTTTGCAGTCATTTCTAATTGCCCTAACCATTTGCGCCCTATTTTTTAAAAAATTAAGCTACCTATTGCTTGCAGGCAGCCCTGCCGGCCATAGCCCTGAAGTGCAGTTGCTGCCCCAATCCGGCTGAGGCTAACGGGGCGCTTATCCTTTATCTTCCGCCAGGTCTATAAACCACATGCCCTGCTCGCTCTGGGCATGAGCCGAAAGCGCATAGTGTCGCAGCACTTTCCGGCCCAGCTGCAGCGGCACCGGCTGGCTGAAATAGGGAGCATGGGTAACAAAGGTATGAAACTCGCCCTGCTCGCCGCAGGGATCGCAGCCCTGGGGCAGCCCGGCAATAAAGGCAGCATCATAGGCACGGCCCACAGCCTCCTGCCCAAAAAAGCGGGTACTGGCCGCACACACCACCGCCGAAATTCCCTCCTGTAGCAGTTCAGCCGCCAGGCGGTTGGTAGGCAGCTGCCAAAGGGGGTAGTAGCCCTGCAAACCGGCCTGCTGCAATAGGCCCTCCCGGTAGGTACGCAAGTCTTCCAGGTAGATATCGCCAAAGACCACCCCCTCAACCCCTTGCGCTTTTAATCCGGCATAGAAGTCCAGCATGGCTTTTTCATAGGCCGCATTGGTGGCATCGGCCGGGATCTCAAGAAGGGAAAGTGGCAGCCCAATTGCCCGGGCCTGGGCCTCCACCAGCGCTGCCGGGGTGCCGTGCATGCCCACCCGCCGCAGTCCGGTGCTAAGGGTGGTATGCAGGTGTACAACCTCCAGCTGATTGGTTTGTAAAGTTTTATAAAAAGCCAGAGCAGCGTCTTTTCCGCTGCTCCAGCTAATACTTACTTTTGGCCGGGTCATCTAGCGAAGAATAAGCTGATACGGTATTACCCCTGCCGGCTCTGTATCCAGCTCGGTGCCGTTGGCGCTCAGGCGCAGGAGCGTTCCCGGCTCTACGCCGGCGGCAATGCCCAGGTAAATATCCCCTTGCTGCGGATCGATCCAAAATACCCGAGCGTTGTCCTGCTCCAGGATCTTGACAGGCTGTGCATGGCCACCCCCTATAGCAAGGGAGTAAAGGGCATTGTAGGTCGTGCTCCAATCGGCACTGTATTCCTGCGTCAGGAAATAAAGGGTATTGTCTACAAGCTGCCATTTGGTGGCCGATGCCGGCAGGCTGTACTCGTGCAGCAGCTCATAGGTAGCAGAGTTGTAGGCAAACAGGCGACTGCCGGCCAGTACCCAAATCTGCCCGTTTGCGGATTTGAGGAGCTTGGAGGGGCGGGCAGTGGTTTTGATCTTACGCGCTATTTCCAGCGTAGTGGTATTGATGATGGTAAGGGTATCGGTAGCGGAGTTGGCTACCCACAGGCGGTCACCTTCCAGCAGCACTCCTTCCGGACCAGCAGGCACGGCAATGGAATGCTCCAGCTGGCCGTTGCTGCGGTTTATAACGGCTACCGAACTATTCTTTAGCGACCAGTCCGATTCGTAGGGGCCCCAGACCGACACAAAAATGCGCTCCGGGCTAAAGGCAGCATAGCGCGGTGTGGTGAGGCGCCCGGCATCCTGCAGCATCCATTTTTTCTCCAGGCTGCGGGCACTGGCCAGAATCAGCTTATCCGATACATTGGTGATGATCAGCAGGCTGGTATCTTCAATGCTTACACTTTCTACAATACCGCCAAGGGTTTCGCCATTCTGTAGGGCGTAGGCATTGCGCACCCCCTTCAGACTATCGGTATAATAAAGGTCCAGGGAGCCATTGCCCTGACTAAAATTGCCCTGGTTTACCAGCAGCAGTGCCCGGGCATCGGAGGCGGCAGGGGGCTGGGGCTGTTCATCGGTACAGGCCGTAACAAATAGCAGGCAGCTACTCAGCAGGAGCAGCCATAAAGTGGTAATTCTCATGGGGTAGGAGATAAAATAGAATAGGTAATACTTAGATTATAATGCCGGCCGGGCATGGGCCGGCGCTCATAGTTCTGATACTGGTGATCCAGCACATTGCGTGCCTGCAGTAGCAGGGAAACAGAATGCCGGCGCCACTGCAGCTGTTTGCCGGCGCTTAGGTCCAGCAGCCAAAAGGGCGGCAGACTATTAAAAGGATCTTCCTCACCGGTGGTAAAGCGCCGCCCTACATAGGTGTGATTCAGCTCGGCCAGCCAACCCTTGCGGTGCCAGCGCAGCCAGCCCCCCGCTTTCCAGTAAGGAGTAAAGGGCAGCTGGCGTCCGGCCGTGCGATCAAAAGCATGCAGAGCCAGGCGATTTTCGGTTCGGGTATAGGCGGCGTTGGTACCCAGCGACCAGCCGCCGGCATGCTGCCAGTCCAAATTTCCCTCCCAGCCCCGACTGTACACCTGCTGTATGTTGCGGGGGCCCCAGCCGGAGAGCGGTTCACCATCCGGGCCGGGCACTACGGTAGGCAACCACAGAATCCAGTCGTCTATCAAGAGCCAGTAGCGGGTTGCTTCTGCCTTTGCCTTGCCCCCAAACAGGGGCAGGGCGTTGGTTGCCAGTCCGCCCTCGGCATGCCAGCCCTGTTCGGCCTTTAGCTCCGGCTTGCCAAACCAGGGCCAGAAGCGGTCGTTGAGCGTAGGCAGGCGGTAATGCCGGCCAGCGGCAGCCTTAAGGGTAAGAAAGGAAAACAGCCCGGCTTCGCTGCCAAGCGAAGGGGCCAGTGGCGCCCATGCCCCATCGGCCAGCACCTGGCGGATGGTAAAGGTGTTGGTCCAGCGGCTATGGGGCTGCCAGCGCAGCAGGGCAAAAGATTCCAGCCGGATTTCGGCTGCCTCATAATTGGCATTGGTAGCCTGGCGCCGGCTCCATTGCCCGCCGGCCTGCAGCCGCCAGCTTGGCCCCAGGTCTTGCTCCCAGTCGCTTTTGGCAATGAGCTGGCGGGAAATAAACTGGGCTCCATTATAGACCAGCTCATCGCTGAGCCAGCCCAGCTGTGCCTGCCATTGGCCCTGCTTCACCACCTGCTTGTATTGCAGGTTTAGCCGCAGGGCTTCCTGCTGCTGCTCGTCGGTACCCATAATACTGCCCATGGGGGGCTGGATCTGGCGCCAGCTGCGGTTCCACCAGCTCTGCAGTCCCCACTCCCGCTCAGCAGCAGGTTTAAAGCCAAGCTGGGCCACTACCCCCTCCTGCCAAAAGGCGCTATGGGTATTTTGCTCCCGGGGCCTGGTCCGCAGCAGGGTATTAGTATAGGGAAAATCATTGTCGGCGCTCTGGCGATACAGACGCAGGTCGGTCTGCCAGCGTTGTCTGGTCCACTGCCCGGCCAGGCCGCTGAAACGAGCGCCAAAGCTGCCTGCCTCCTGCCTCGCCCTAAGCCCCCAGCCCTGCTGCCAGTGCTGGGGGCGGGTTTGCAGCTGTATGGTGCCCCCTAGCGCATCGGACCCATAAAGCGCACTGCTGCTCCCCCATTGCACCTGCACTCCTTCCAGGGCAAACACCGGCAGTTGCGAAAAATCGGTCTGGCCCAAAGTAGGGCTGTTGAGGTTGAGGCCGTTCCAGAGTACGGCCGTATGGCTGCTGCCGGTGCCCCTGAAGCTGATGGTGCTCAGCTGGCCCGGGCCGTACTCGCGCAGGTAAATGGGGGTGCGTTGTTGCAGGAGGGAAGCAAGCGTTTGCCCACGCTGCAGTTGCAGGCTTAGGGAATCCAGCTTTTGATGCTTGAGGCCCGCAGTGAAGGGGGCATGCAGCAAAGCCGTTACCTCAGCGGCGGGCAGTACGTTTTCCTCTCCTGTCTGCCCCTCAGCCAGGTGGGGAGCGGCAAGGCATAGCAAGCCTATGAGTAAATAAGGCCACAGGCCGTCTGCCCTACACGAAAAGGGTACGGGGGCCCAGGTGCAGGTACACAAAAATCCTCTGGAAAGCAGTGCGTATAGCATAGGTGCTCCTGGCCTTTCACCCGAAAGCCACGGTTAAGTAAGGATCTTTGGCAGGTCTCCTGGCTTACGCCCTTACCGTTGCCTTCCCATTTGCCCAGAGGCAGAACAGTGGCCGAAGTGGTACGGTAGCTTAGCGGCGTTTACAGTTGCGGGGACAGCTCTTGTTTTTCACAAGATTCCCTTTTTATCCGCAGAGAACGATACCCTCTGCAGAACCAAAATCCGGTGTAAAGATAAGGGGAGAATTTTAATGTGCCAGCGCATGCAGGAGCAAAATGTTAAACAAAGGGGGGGTTGGACATTTGACAATAGACAATGGACGATGGACTAAAGACAAGGGGCCGGCAGTTGCGTAACTACCGGCCCCAGTCCATTATCAAGTTTATCCCCTATTGCGGGCTACCACTTTAGTCTAGTATCCATTGTCTATCGTCCAAACACCCCCCCCTCTTTGTTGGTGTTTCACCTACAAATCATTTATCAGCCAGACGGAAAAGTTGTTGGTGAAAACACCAACAACAGGAGCCAGCACCTACAGCGGAATCAGAGGCCGGCATAAGCATAGGGGGGCCGCCAGCACATCCGCTACCGACCCCATATCCATTGTCTATTGTCTATCGTCTATTGTCTATAACCTGCTCCAGGGAATCCTGGCGGGCGCGCTCCCGCTCCCGGGCCTGGCGGCGGAAGAAACCGCGGAAGAGGATGTTGCTTTGCAGGGCTTCCATGTTCTCATCCAGCTTGCGGCTGGCATCGGCGGCATTGCGCATGGTGCGCTGCAGGTTGTTGGCAAAATTGGGGTCTTTTAGGAGTACCCCTACGGCATTATCATCGCGCTGCAGTTGTTGGGAGAGGGCCTGCAGCTCCTGAGTGGCCTGTGCGGCATTTTCGGTGGTGTGGCGGATGTTATCGAGGGCCGTGCTGTAGGTGCCGGCAAAAGAGGTATCGTTCATCAGGGTGTAGACGGCCCCCTGGCGGTTATTTTGCAGCTTGCTGATCATCTGCCCTACCTCGGTGCTCATGCGGCTGGTGCGCTGGCTGGTGGCCTCCAGGTTGGCCAGGGTAGCCCTGAAATCATCGGCTACGGTGGTATCCGACAGCAGCATGCCTATGGTGCCCTGCCCATCCAGCAGACGCTGGGTTACCTGCCCCAGGTTATCGGCTACGGTAATGAGCTGCTCGCCGGCATCGCGGGCCAGGTTAATGATATCTTCGGTGCTGGTCATGTACTTGGTGCCAATGGTATCGCCATCGTTTATGGGCTGGCGCATAACACCGGGCTCAATCACAATAATGGCGTTGCCCACCAGCCCCTCGCTGCTCAGATAAGCCTTGGCATCCCGGTTGATAAAGCGCTGGTCTCTTTCCCGAATTTTCAGACTCACCAGCACCAGCGAATCGGAGGCGATCTCCACATCCCGCACGGTGCCGATCTTTACTCCGCTCAGCCATACGTTGTTGCCGCGTTGCAGGCCGCTTACGTTATTGAAGAGCACATGCACCGTAATGTTGGCATTGAACAGGTTGCGGGCACTGCCGATAAAAAAGATGCCTACCAGAAATACAATGACCCCTATCAGCACAAAAAAGCCCAGCCGGGCGTTGCGTCTATTCTCTTGCTCGCTCATGTTCTTTTAAATTGTAGTATTCCATAAAAGTGCTCAGCAGGGGATTTTGCGTAGTCAGCAGCCCTTCAAACGGACCGTTGTAGCCTACCTCCCCTTCATGCAGAAACACCACCCGATCGGCCGTGGTTTTGGCGCAGGTGATATCGTGGGTAATGATGATGGACGAAGTGCCGTATTTGCGCTGCACCTCTACCATCAGCTGGTTGATCTCTTCTGAGGTAATGGGGTCCAGACCGGCGGTGGGCTCGTCGTAGAGCATGATCTCGGGCTGCAGAATAAGGGTGCGGGCAATGCCAATCCGCTTTTTCATTCCTCCGGAAAGTTCGGCCGGATACTGGTTTACAGTACGCTCCAGGCCCACATCGGCCAGGGATTCCATTACCTTTTCATTTAATATTTTGGGATCATGAATATCCAGGTTGCGTTTCAGGGGAAACTCCAGATTTTCCCGGATGGTCATCGAATCGTAGAGGGCACTCATCTGAAAGGAAAAGCCCACCTGCCGGCGCAGCAGCGTAAGTCCGTCCTTATCCAGCTCCGGAACATTCTTACCCAGCACCTCTATGCGGCCGGCATCGGACTGTATCAGGCGGATGATGCATTTGATTAGCACGGATTTGCCGGTGCCGGAGCGGCCCAGCACCACCAGGTTTTCGCCCCGGTACAGGCTAAGGTCTACTCCGCTCAGAATGGTGCGCTCCTCAAAGGACTTGTAGAGTCCCCGGATGCGTATTACCTCCTCCCGTGCTGCAGGGGCCTTATGTTCCGCGGAAGAATTCAATAATTTGAAGGGTTAAGAGATCCAGAATAAAAATCATGAACATAGAGGTCACCACCGCCGTATTGGCCGCCTTGCCTACGCCTACCGTACCTCCGCCGGAATTGTAGCCCGTATAACAGCTAATGAGCCCAATG
>NZ_AODQ01000135.1 GCF_000348925.1 Cesiribacter andamanensis AMV16
TTTTTTTTGTACCCATTTCAATGAATAAGCACTGGAAATAATAGCGCTGTTTCTTTACATAGCCAGTATTTTTAGCTAAATTACCAATATAATTAGTAATATGGCAAAAAGTCTGGAAGAGAAGTTGAGCCTGTTGGCCGATGCCGCCAAATATGATGTAAGCTGCAGCTCCAGCGGGAGCAAACGCAAGAATGTGGGAAAAGGACTGGGCAATGCCGAGGGCATGGGCATCTGCCACAGCTATACGGCCGATGGGCGCTGCGTATCGCTGCTGAAGATCCTGCTCACCAATCACTGCATTTTTGATTGTGCCTACTGCGTAAGCCGCCGCAGCAATGATGTGGAGCGGGCTGCCTTTACCGTTAAGGAAGTGGTAGAGCTTACCCTGAGCTTTTACCGACGCAACTATATTGAAGGCCTGTTTTTAAGCAGCGGCATTTTTAAAAGTCCCGATGCCACCATGGAACGCCTGGTGCGGGTAGCCAAAAGCCTGCGGCTGGAGCACCAGTTCAACGGGTATATACACCTAAAGGCCATCCCCGGGGCCAGCGAAGCCCTGATCGAGGAAGCCGGGCGCTATGCCGACCGCCTGAGTGTAAACCTGGAGCTGCCCTCCGACCTGAGCCTGCAGCTGCTGGCCCCCGAAAAGCGCTTTGCCGATGTGCTGCGGCCCATGAACCACCTGAAGGAAAAAATTGACGAGCAGGCGGCCGATAAAAAGAATGCGCTCATTAAGCATACCCCCCTTTTTGCGCCGGCCGGGCAGAGTACCCAGCTGGTGGTAGGGGCCAGCCCTGAGTCGGACCGGCACATTCTGCTGCTCTCCCAGGGGCTGTACCAGGAGCAAAAGCTTAAGCGGGTCTACTACAGCGGCTATGTGCCCATCTCTACCGATGCGCGTCTGCCGGCCCTGGGCAGCATGCCGCCCCTGCTGCGGGAGCATCGCCTCTACCAGGCCGACTGGCTGCTGCGCTTTTATGGCTTTAAGGCTGAGGAGTTGCTGTCTGACCAGCGGCCGCAGCTTGACCTGCAGTTTGACCCCAAACTGGCCTGGGCCCTGCACAACCGCCAGTATTTTCCGGTAGAGGTACAGTCGGCTCCCCTGGAGGCCCTGCTGCGGGTGCCGGGGCTGGGCATAAAAACGGCCAAAATGATTGTGGCATCCCGCAGCTTTACCCCCCTGCGCTTTGATCACCTGAAGCAGATGGGGGTGGTACTGAAGCGGGCGCGTTACTTTATCACCTGCGGCGGGCAGTACCTGACCGATCCCGATGTGGCCGATCATAAACTGCGCCTGATCCTGGCCCGCCAGCAACCGCTGGTGCACCGCCTGGAACAAACCCAGCTTTCGCTCTTTACCCCTTACGCCAACGCCAGCTAAGCCTATGAAAGCTCTGCAGTACGATGGCAGCTACGAAGGCCTGCTGTGCTGTCTTTTCTATGCCTACCGGCACAAGTTTTGGCCGCAGGTGCTGCTTACAGGCGCTCCTGGGCCCGGCCTGCTGCTGCAGGAGGTGCGGCAGGTGCCTACGATAGAAGCTGAATACCAGCGGGTGCAGCAGGGGTTGAAAAAGCGTTTGCAGTACCTGACGCCCGAGCAGCTCTACTGGGCCTTTCTTTCTGAACAGCCGGAGGCCGACCGGCTCTTGTTTGATTTTATGCGTTACCTGTTTGATTCGCCTCCCGGGACGCCGTCGGGAGCCGATGGCAATGTCGCCAATCCCCTGGTGCTGCAGGTAAAGCGCCTGCAGCGCCGGGTGTTTCGGGAAATGCACCGCATGCATGCCTTTGTACGCTTTGAAGAAATGCCCGATGGCCTATGGGTAGCCCTGATGGAGCCCCAGTGCAATGTGCTGCCAGTACTGGGCCCACATTTTGCGGCCCGCTATGCCAGCCAGCGCTGGCTGCTGGTCGATAATAAACGGGGATACGGGCTGTACTATGACGGGGAGGATGCGGCTACTGTCCGTTTTACGGAAGATTTTCTGAAAAAGGCCCGCCTGCAGCAACGGCAGCACAGCGCTGCCCAGCAGCTGTGGCAAACCTATTTTAAGGCCGTAAACATATCGGCCAGGCGCAATACTGGTCTGCAGAAACGGCATGTGCCGGCCCGCTACCGGGCGCTGATGCCTGAGTTCTTACCTCATGCCGACGCACTTCCCGGGCGCCATAGTGATACATAAGCGAGTGGCGCGCCGGAAATTACCACCCTTTTTCAGCGTTTAATTAGGGACTGGCCAGGCATAAGGGCTTATTCGGCCTTCTCCAGCGCATCCAGATCGTTGCTGGTGAGCAGCTGCACGTTGCGGCTGATCTTGTCAATGGGCCAGTCCCACCAGCGGAGCTGCAGCAGGCGGGCAATATCGGTATCGGAAAAGCGCCTGCGTACTTCTTTGGCCGGATTGCCGCCTACAATGGTATAAGGGGGCACGTCTTTGGTAATGACCGAGTAGGCAGCAACAATGGCCCCATCCCCAATCTGAACGCCCGGCATAATGGCTGCCCGGTAGCCCAGCCACACATCATTGCCAATGTGGGTATCGCCTTTGGCCGGGTAAGCTTTTCCCTCCATGGCCCCCTGCCAGCCCTGGCCAAAGATGGCAAAGGGGTAGCTGCTGATGGCATTGGTAAGATGATTGGCGCCATTCATGATAAACTGCACATCGGAAGCAATCATGCAAAACTTGCCGATGATCAGCCTATCGCCCACAAAATCGAAGTGGTAGCGAATGTTTTTCCGGAAGTTATCTACGCTCTTAAAATCATCATAATAGGTATAATCCCCGATGCTGATGTTGGGGCTTTTAATGATGTTTTTCAGAAAGCAGAGCTTATCGTGGTGCTTAAGCGGAAAGGCGGTGGCTGGATCAGGACCTTGCATAGGACTGAGATGTTAGGGAAAAGGGTACACCAACCAACAAGGTACGTACTAATTTGCTGCGAAAAGGATGAAGATTCTTCAAAATACTACATCGGCACTACTGCTGTAACTATAGCGGCTCCTGGCAACTTATACTTAAGGCTTCTGCGGTCTGTGAGGATGCCTGGGGGGCACCGGATCATAGCCGCTGGTGCCCCAGGGGTGGCAGCGGCCAATGCGCTTCAGGCCCATCCAGGTACCCCTGAAAGGTCCCCATTCCCGGATGGCACCAATCATATAGGCCGAGCAGGTAGGGCTGTGCCGGCAGTTGGACCCCAGCAGGGGCGAGATAAAGAGCTGGTACAGGCGCACCAGGCCAATCAGTAAACCCGAAAACAGCTTTTGAAGAAAATGCAGCATTACTGGAAAAGCGAAAAGTTCTGCTTTTTAGTTCGGAAAAAAAAGAAAAGCTCCGGACAACAGGGCCCGGAGCTTTCTATAGCTGTTTTGGTAGAACCTTACTGGATGGCAATAGCCCAGGTGATGTCTACGTCAGATTCGCCTACCTCTACAGTAGAGGTAGCGGATTTGGCGCCGGGCTGATGCTTCAGCACTACCCGGAAGGTACCGGCAGCGGCATCGCCAGTAGTCCAGCGGGTTCTCAGGCCTACAGGCTGGTTGTTGGCGTCTGCATCCTCATAGTTTACCATACCGGAGCGTGCGGCTATATTGCCACTTCCGCTGGGAGAGCTAAACAGCCCTTCGGTCCAGCCAAAGAAGAACATATGCTCATCATCTTCCTCTGCGATCTCTTCGGTGATGTCCTCGTCATTAGGGCCCATCAGCTCAATGGCCATCAGGTACTCGGTATTAGGAGCCAGGCTAATGGTTTCCATAGTAGGGTTCTGTGGGCCTTCTCCATCAGGATCTGCCCAGGTGAAGCTAAGGGGAGTTCCACCACTAACAGGCGTAAATGTCAATACCACCTCAGCAATTTCTTCCTCTTCATTCTCCGGAAGGGGAGCATCGTCATCTGAGCAGCTAATAATGAACACGCTCAAAAAAAGTAGTAATAGACTGGATAAGCTAAAAGAAACAAGTTTCATAAATGATAAATATTAATGCAACAAAGATGCAAATATAGAGTATCGGTTGAATTATAAAAGGCCTACAGGTGATATTTTACAGTGGCTGTAAAATTTCTGCCGAGCTCATCAGAAAAATAACGCTGCCGGTTGGTGTACTCCCGGTAGGCGGTGTTCAGCAGGTTTCGTACCCCCAGGCGAAGTCCCAGCCGTCCCCGTTCAATACCTGTTGTGAGGTGCAGCAGCAAATAGCCCTGGGGGGCAGGCATAAAGTCAAATCCGCTGCTGCTGGCAGCAAAGCGGTCGTTTCCGCTGCCTTCGGCACTAAGCAACGCTTCCGGAGAGATCACAGGCGGGGCCTGGTATTGTCTGAACACATAGAGGCTTTCCAAACCTGCTGAAAAATTTTTATATCGCCCCAGCTGCTCCCGGCTGTAGGCAAGGGCATAGCTGAGCCGATTGGAGGGGATGCCGATCAGGCGGTCCTGGCTTTGCACATCGGCTGTATGGAGCAGCATGCCCCTCAGGCTGGAGACCCAGCGGGGCGAGTGCTGAAAGCTGAAGCTGGCATCCAGGCCACTAAGCAGAGCATTGGTCTGGTCGTAAACAAAAAAGGGAAATGCACCCCGCACGGTGGTGGTAATGCCGGCTGGCCGGGCATATATGTAGTTTTGAATGTAGTTGAGATAGCCGGTGAGCTCCATTGCCAGGCGGTTGTGCTCATGACTAAAGGTAGTTACCCACTTGTAGCTAAGCTCATTCTCGCCCTCACGGGGTATAGTCTGGCGGCGCATGCCATATTCTACTACGGTTTGGTGTTTGCCAAAGCTATAAAGTTCGGCCATGTTGGGTGGGCGCCAGGCCAGGCCCAGGTTGGTTTGCAGACTACTCCAGGCATTTAGGGGCCGCAGCAGGCCCAGACTGGCGGTAAGGCTACGGTAGGTGAGCTCCTCGCTGAAGATCTCATTTTGCCTGTCCCGGCCCCTCACTGATGCGCTGAATACATCCATTCGCAGGCCGGCATCCACGATACTACGCCCGAAGCTGGCCGATTCACTAAGATATAGGCCCAGGTTCAGGCTGTTGAAGTTCGGCAGAAAAGGGGCTGTGTTGGTACCGGGTATGTTATTGTTGTCCTGGTATTGACCCTGCACCCCCATGGCCCCATTAAAACGACCCAGATTGGGATGCTTCCATTCGGCATCCAGCGTATGGGTAAGAAGTTCCAGATTGATAGAGGGCACTTCATTATTGGTGCCCCGGCGCACATCAAACTCCTGCCGGTGGTTGGCCTGAAAGGCATACTGCAGGTGCAGGCTGCTCTGGTCGAAGCTGTGGGCAGCCTGCAGCTTTAGCAGGTGGTGGCTGACCTGCTGATGGGGCGTAGTGATCTGATACGAAAAATCACCTGTATAGGCAGGTGGCTCATGTTGCATGGCATAGGCCAGATCGTTAAGGTTGCCCACCACAGACCCCCTTAAGATTCCCAGCTTTTGCTGGAAATAGCTGTAGTGCAGATTGATATCCAGACGGCCGCGGTGGTAAAGCCCCCCGGCCGAGGCACTGCGTTCTCTGGCGCCTGTGTTGGTGAGCATATAGTCGGGGGCATGCAGATCGCCCTGGTACAGGCCGCTGGCCTGTACATTCCAGGCAAAACCGGAATAGCCCCGTTCCAGAAACAGGGAGCTCCGGGCCGAGCGGCCATTGGAGTGTAGGGTAAGGTCGGCGCTGCCCTGCAAAGGGGTTGTAAGCCGGGGCTGGAGCGGGTCTACCAGAATAACGCCCCCCAATGCCCCTGGTCCGTATTTTACGGCAGCAGCGCCTTTGATGAGCCGAATGCTGTTGGCCATGGTGGGGTCTATTTCAGGGGCATGCTCTGCGCCCCAGCTCTGGCTCTCGTGGCGCACTCCGTTGTTGATGATGAGCACGCGGCTACTATGCAGGCCATGCACCACAGGTTTTACTTATGTTCTGGCCTGTACTCAGGGTAGTAACGCCTGATATACGGCTCAAGACATCACCCAGCCGTTCGCCCCGCAGCCCCTCCAGCTCCCGGGCGTTTATGGACGAGATGGTCACCGAGGCCTGTCCGCTTTCAAGAGCCCGTTCCTCAATTACTACACTCTCCAGCTGCAGGTCTGAAGGCGATAGGTAGATGACAGGATCAGAATGGTAAAGGTCATGGTGGTGGATTACTGTCTTGTAGCCAACATAGGATACCTGCAGATCAAATTCGCTGACGCAAAGATTATGCAGGTGAAAGACTCCCTCCTCATCGGTAATGGTACCAATGCTGGTACCCTTCAGCTGTACAGTGGCATAGGGCAGGGGCTGTTTGCTCAGCTGATCCACCACCCGACCGGCCATATCACAGCTACAGTCCCGGGCGCAGTTTCGGGTTGTTTGCGCAAAAGCAGGAGTGAGCAGCCCCTCTAGGTGGAGCAACAGCAGGGCCGGCAACATGTACCGTAAAGCAACTAGCGTATGACGGATGATTCTGGGGATAACCAAGGGTAAAAAAAGTTGCGTTCAGTCAAAACGATCGCAAACCTACCGCTGTAGCAGGTTTTGTAAAGATATCCAAAAATATCCTTTATATGCAACAAAGATGCATCTAATAAGTGGGTTCCGGTTTGCCGGTAAGGAAACAGGGATTGGCAACCTAATTTTGAAGAACGGTTGCACAGCTGGGGCATAGTCCGTCAATGAGGAGTTTTGCCTCACTGGTCACATAGCCCTTGGGCAGATGAATGGCGGGTATGGCTACCTGGGGCAGGCACAGGGTTTTGGCACAATGGGTGCAGCGGAAGTGTACATGCTCATCGTGGTGCTCATGCTCGGAGCAACCCGTTCCACAGAGGGCAAAGCGGGTAGTGCCCGAATCATCCAGCACCTTATGCAGCAGGCCGCTGGCTTCAAAGGAGCGCAGAATGCGGTAAAGAGTAATACGGTCGAACTGCTCGGGCAGCTTTTTCTCCAGTTCGTTTTGGGTAAGGGCACCATCATGCTGCCGGAATAAATGCAGTACCTCGCCCCGCTGGCGGGTATAGCGCAGCCCGGAGTCCCGCAACAGATGTTTCAGCTTTGCTTCTTCCACACGTAATAGTTGTATTTATACATCAAATTTACAAAAGTGTAAAGGCTTTTCCATGCCTTCTTAAAAAAGGCTGGTTTTGCCTACCTTTGGGGACAGAAGGCGCCGAACCGCTAAGGGGGCGGTATTCCCTCAGCGAGTGTTCCTTCTACATTCTAACACCTCATACGCATGAACCATTCCACCATACCCCATTTACCTGTCATTGACCTGCACTGCGATCTGCTCTCCTACATGCTGGAGGTGCCCCATGCCGATCCGGCCGGCGCCACGGATATGGGAGCCTCTATCTTTTACCTGCAGCAGGGGGGCGTAAAGCTGCAAACCATGGCCATTTACTCGGATGTAAAGCCCGGCAGTGCCCAAAAGGCCGAAAATCAGGCACGCATCTACCGCCAGCTGCTGCAGGACTATGCCGACTACCTGATGCCGGTATGCCGCCAGCAGGATCTGCAGCAGCTGATCACTGGCAGCAAGATTGGCACCATTGCTGCCATTGAAAATGCCGCCGGCCTCTGCGAGGAGGGCGAACCCCTGGAGCGGGCCTTTACCCGCCTGGATGCCCTGGAAGAGGTACTGGGCCGTATCTTTTACATTGGCATTACCCACCATACCGAAAACCGCTTTGGCGGCGGCAATTACAGCCAGGCGGGCCTCAAGGACGATGGCAAGGCGCTGCTGGACTACCTGCATGGCCGCAACATTGCCATAGACCTGGCCCATACCAGCGATGCCCTGGCCGAGGGGATCTTTACCTATACGGCGCAGCGCAGCCTGGACATTCCCATCATTGCCAGCCACTCCAACTTCAGGGGGGTGTGGGATCATGTGCGCAACCTGCCCGATGAGTTTGTGCAGGAGCTCGCCAGGCGGCAGGGCCTTATTGGTATTAACTTTTTGCGGGCCTATGTGAATAACGAGCGCCCCGAAGCGCTGCTGGAGCATTTTCAGTATGGCCTGGACAAGGGGCTGGAGGATCTGCTGTGCTTTGGCGCCGACTTTTTTTATACCAAAGATTTTCCAGACAAGAGCCGGCATCCCTTTTATTTTACCGAGCATGAACATGCCGGCAAATACCCCTCCATCCTGCAGGCGCTGGCAGGAGCAGGCCTGGAGCAGGGGCAGCTTCGCAAAATTGCGTATGAAAATGCCTATGGCTATCTGAGCAGGCTGTTGCCGGCCTAAATAGGCCAGAACAGCAAGGCAGTAGCCCCATAGAAGTAGAAAGGCCTCGGACACTCGTCCAAGGCCTTTTTTTGATTTCCCGGCGCTCACCCCGCATTGGGCTATGCCTGCGCTGTGTAGGTTCTAAGAAAAGGTTAAAAGTCTGCTTCCAGCCCCAGTTTTTCCTTAAGCTCCTGCAGCAGGGGGTAGCGCTCCAGCAGGTGCTGAAATTTTTCACTGTTGGTGTAGAGCTTCCGGGGGCCGGCTTCTTCTGCTACCTGGGGGTGCAGGCTGATCTGACTGTTTTGCAGGGTCTGGCGCAGGTATTGCTGCAGGCGGGGTTTCAGGCGTTCAAAGGGTTCTTCCTGCAGCGAGCTATTCAATACCACTTGAATAGAAGCCCCCTCTCCCAGTTCCAGCCCTGCATTGGCAATGAGCAGCTCAATGGGGCTGCCACTTTGCTTCAGTTGCACAAAAAAGGCTTTCCAGTGCTCCTGTACCTGTTGCAGGCTATAGGCACTGCTTTGCTGCGGGCCTTCGGACTCTTGCTGGGCGCTGGGCCCGCTTGCCGGTTCAGGCTGTGCAGGCTTGTTCTGTACCGATGCCTGCAGGGCCTTTAAGCTAAGGGGTACTTTAAGGGTGGTGCCGGGAGCAGTGCCGCCGGTGGTTTTAACGCCTGGGCTACTCCCTGCAGGGCTGGCTCCACCTGTGGTTGATCCATTGCTGCTGGCAGCTGCAGGCGATGTTGCCGCTGGTACAGGGGTAGGGATGGTTGTAGGGGGTGTTGCCGGTGCTGCGGGCTGCGCAGACAGAGAAGCAGGCGCATGGCCATTTGGGGTGGCATGCCCATTGCTGGCAGCCGGGCTAGGCGGCGCTAGGCCAGGACTTTTTTTTTTAAGTCGGCAAACTCGGGGCTGGCAGCCAGGCTGGCGGCCTGGATCACCGAGGGGATGTGCGCCATCTTCAGCAGGGCCAGTTCTACATGCAGGCGCTGGTTTTTAGCACTCTTATAGCTGGCATCGCAGCCGGAGGCAATGTTGAGGGCCGACAGCAGAAAGCTGATGGAAGCCTGCTGGGCCTGCTGGGCATAGCGCTGCTGCACCTGCGGGCCTACCTGCAACAGTTTGGTGGTGGCTTCATCCTTGCACACCAGCAGGTTGCGGAAGTGCTCACTCAGGCCTACAATAAAATTGTGGCCGTCGAAGCCCTGGCGCAGAATTTCATCAAATAGCAACAGGCCGGCACTCATGTTTTGCTGCAGCAGGCTGTCGGTTACCTTAAAGTAGTAATCGTAGTCAAGAATGTGCAGGTTGGCAATGGTCTGCTGGTAGCTTACCTTGCTGCTACTGAAGGTAACAATCAGGTCAAAGATCGAGAGGGCATCCCGCAGGGCGCCATCGGCCTTTTGGGCAATGAGGTGCAGGGCCTCAGGCTCGGTCTCAATTTTTTCTTTTTCGGCAATCCACTGCAGGTGGCTGGCGATATCGTCTACCTGTATGCGGTTAAAGTCAAAGATCTGACACCGGCTCAGGATGGTGGGGATGATTTTGTGCTTTTCGGTAGTAGCCAGGATAAAGATGGCATAGGCCGGGGGTTCTTCCAGGGTCTTCAAAAAGGCATTGAAGGCCGCATTGGAGAGCATGTGCACCTCATCAATGATGTAGATCTTGTACTTGCCGCTCTGGGGGGCATAGCGTACCTGTTCTACCAGGTTGCGGATATCGTCAACGGAGTTGTTAGAGGCCGCATCCAGCTCATGGATGTTAAAGCTGCTGCTGGCATTGAAGCTTTTGCAGCTTTCGCATTCGTTGCAGGGCTCAGTGTCAGAAAGCAGGTTCTGGCAGTTGATGGTCTTGGCCAGAATACGGGCACAGGTGGTCTTGCCCACCCCTCTGGGACCACAGAACAAAAAGGCCTGGGCCAGGTGATTGTTCTTAATGGCGTTTTTAAGGGTGGTGGTAATATGCGATTGGCCTACTACTGAAGTGAAAGTAGAAGGACGATACTTCCGAGCCGATACCACAAAGTTTTCCATCAGTGCAAGTTACACATTCCGCTCCGGAATTGGGAATGCAAGGGGTAATTTTTCCGGCAGGGGGGTGGGGGTGTAATAGTATTGGGTATTTGGTAGTAGGTATTGAGACAAAATGGACTTTGGCCATATACCCTATACAAGCCCGCTCGAATCCCCCATACCTCATACCCCACACCTGTTAACCCTTTAAAACGAGAACCGCACCCCATTCTGCAGGCTGTAGACCCAGTTCATGACCGGCACCACGGGCCGGGGGTCATAGCTGGCGGCAAAGGTGGTGGTAAAGCGGATGCGTTTGCTCAGGGTGGCGGCCATGTTCAGGTCGGTGCTCAGGCGGTGGCGCCAGATGCCAAACTGGCTGTCGTAGCCATGCTGGTAATACACAATAGAGTTGAGGTGCACCAGGAGGTTGATCTGCCAGCGCAGCCCCAGATAATTGGAGTTTTTGGGCATGCGTACGGTTACGTCCAGCTCTTCGCCCGGAATCTGCCAGCGTTCCTGCTCCCACATCAGGCCTACACCCACAAATACGGAGGCCTTTTCATCCTGGGCCAGGCGGTAGCGCAGGCCACCTCCGGCCAGGTAGCGCTCGCGCAGGCCCCGGCCTATATCGTACTGGCCCTGGGCAAAGGCTTCTGAGCTAAGCCGGTTACGCCAGTGCAGGTTGGCCCTGAAATGGCTGTAGCCGGTTCGCAGAAAGGCATTGCCGGTGAGGGCGCTGTAGCTTAGCTGGTTAATGAGCAGGTAGCGGTGTTTTACGCTGGTATAGGCCAGGTCGGCATTGGTGCTCAGGTTGGTAAAGCGCACCGGGTTATCGGGACGCGCACTGCGGTTGTGCGAAAGGAAGTTCAGGTCGAACTGGCCCGTCCAGAAACGGGTGGTATCGCGGTTCAGGCGGTTACGTTCTATGTTCAGGATCTGGCTGCTGGCTGCCTGGCCCAGCAACAGCAGGCAAAGGGTGATAATCAGGCGCATGGCTGCAAAAGTACGGCCTGGCCGCAGGCGGTGCAACTGACAATTCGGCAGTTTAAAGAATTAGCGGGCTCTATAGTAGGCCTGAACCAAATAGGCACTATCTTTGTAGTTGTAGTACCACACGGGGCCGACTGGTTTTGACAGGAAGCCGAGGTGAGTGTAAGCATGTAGGAAGTGGAGCGTATCTTCCTTAACAATACGTTCAAAACAATAAACGGCGAATCTAACTACGCCCTTGCTGCCTAATTTTAGATAATTAGCTAGCTTGTGTCCTGCCAGGCCTTCGTTCTGCCGGTCTGGCGCCAAGGACATCATCCCGCAGGACTAGTCTTTGCAGGGCTGTGATGCAAAGGCGAACTTAACCGCAGCTACGGGTCGTTAACAGGTTTGTTCTGCACCTTGACGATCCCGACAACCCAAGCAAAACTAAACATGTAGAAAGCGCTACATCTTTCTTATCTGGACCCGGGTTCGACTCCCGGCGGCTCCACCAGAAGAGTATCTAAAGCCCTCAATTACACTGTAGTTGGGGGTTT
>NZ_AODQ01000136.1 GCF_000348925.1 Cesiribacter andamanensis AMV16
GGCAGCTGACCTGCCCAACGGTATGAAAGCCGGCGATACCCTGGAGATGGAAGGAACCTCTATTTTTCGCTTTCAGGAGGATAAGATTATTGACATTCAGGACATCAGCTAACCTCCACACACCCCTGCCCCTTGCAGCCGGAGACAGCCTGTACCTGGGGCCGGATTGCACCTGCATTGCCGGGTATGGAAATTTTTTGGGTTTTTGATGCCCAATGCCTGAAAGGAACAGTTCTCTCCCTACCAAGCTAACCCCTTTTGCCATGCTCGATCTTGTCATCAACGCCCGCCAGGCTTCCATTGGTCCCGGAATGGAAGTACGCCGCATCCTGCCCTTTCGCCTGCGGCGGATGGTAGGACCCTTTATCTTTATGGACCATGCCGGTCCGGTAACCATTCAGCCCCAGGCAGCCGCCTCCATGGATGTGCTGCCGCATCCGCATATTGGCCTCTCTACCGTTAGCTACCTGTTTGGGGGTCAGGTGATGCACCGCGACAGCCTGGGGGTGGAGCAGCTCATTCGCCCCGGAGAAGTGAACTGGATGACGGCCGGCAGCGGCATAGCCCACTCCGAGCGCTTTGAAGATCCGGCCGTGCTGGCCGGCAGTACCCTGGAAATGATCCAGACCTGGGTGGCCCTGCCCGAAAAAGATGAGGAAGCCGCCCCCTCTTTTGCCAATTACCAACCCGAGCTGCTGCCCGTTTTTACCGATAAGGGGGTGTGGATGCGGCTGATTGCCGGGGAAGCCTTTGGCCTCAAAAATGGGGTAAGCACCCACTCCCCGCTCTTTTACCTGCATGTGGTGCTGGAGGCGGGCGCCCGCTTTGGCCTGCCACAGGGGCACAGCGAGCGGGGCATCTACCTTGCCAAAGGGGGTATAGAGGTAAACGGGCACCGCTACGGCCCCGGGCAGCTGCTGGTCTTCAGCAAGGGGGTTGATCCGGTCCTGAGCGCCACCGAACCTACTACCCTGATGCTGCTGGGCGGCGAACCCCTGGGCGAGCGCTTTATCTGGTGGAATTTTGTCTCCTCCCGCAAGGAGCGCATCGAGCAGGCCAAGGCCGACTGGAAAGAGGGGGCGTATTCTGCTGCCCCCTACCGACAGCGAGGAGTTTGTGCCCCTGCCCGAAGACAAGTCGAGACCTGCCGGCAGCCCGCCGCCCCAGGCACTATCCTGAGGCGATGGGCAGCACCAGCCTCCTAAACTGGCAGCAGCTGCACGCTTGCTGACTATGCCAAAGCCCCGCCTGCGCAGGAGCACTGCCGCAGACAAGGGCTTAAAGACGGGCTATTTCTTCAGAAAGAACTACACCATATAAAACTCCCAGGCAATACGGTCAGGGTCTTTAAAGGCTACATAGCGCTTGCCCAGGGTATCGTCCATCTTAACGCCGGTGTTCTCCACGCCGGCCGCTTTTAAGGCGCCCGCTACACGCTCCAGCTCCCCTTCGTCCTCGCAGCCCAGGGCAACATGGTCCAGGCCTACCCGGTAGGGGTCAAACGTATCGCCATTGGCACTGGCGCCCTCCGGCCCCCGGATGCCAAAGGCCGTATTGCCGGCCAGAAAAAGGCACAGGCCGGGCTGGTCCATCAGTACCTGAAAGCCCAGGGTTTCGGTGTAGAATTTCTTGGAACGCTCCAGATTGGAAGAGCGCAGGGCAATGTGGTGCACGCCGGTGGTTTTGGGATGAATGCTCATGGCAGAAAAAATTTAGAGTAAGGTGAAACAATAGGCATTAATTTCTGCAATTTTTTCCTAACAAGCTACTATTCAACTCAATAATCCCGCAACCAGCCCGGGCCCGCTTCCAGAATCCCGCCCCTACCGTTCAGCCTAGGCTGGGGCCGCTGAAGCCCGGGGAATACCCCCCTAAAAAGAAGGCGGCCGTGGCTGCTATTAACTGCTGCTTTCTGCATAAATTTAGGGGCAGTTCTGCGCCGGTAGTTTCAGCCTTAAATCGTCTTACCAGCCAGCACATCTTACGCATACATGGTGCCCGCCCGCTGCAAGCGCCGCTGCATCCCAAACGTTACTCCACTATGGCAGATCCCAACTATCAACTGCAGTATTACCAGTTCCTGCTCAAAAAGCACTTCAATAAAGTGTTGCTGGCCATATTGCTCCTTATCTTGGTCTTTACCTCGGTAAAAACCGTAGGCCCCGAAGAAGAAGGGGTGGTACTTACCGTGGGCCAATATAGCCGCACCGTACAGCCGGGCCTTAACTTTATCATGCCCTTTGGCATAGAGCGCATGTACAAAATACCGGTACAGCGGCAGCTCAAGCAGGAGTTTGGCTTCCGCACCGTCTCGGCCGATGTACGCAGCGATTACACCAAGAAGGGCTTTACCGATGAGTCGCTTATGCTGAGCGGCGACCTTAACCTGGCCGATGTAGAGTGGGTGGTGCAATACCGGATCGTAAACTCCTACAACTACCTCTTTAAGGTGCGCAATGCCGAAAAAGCCCTGCGGGACATGTCCGAATCGGCCATGCGCAAGATTGTGGGCGACCGCACCGTAAATGAGGTGCTGACAGTAGGCCGGCAGGAGGTAGCCTCCAGCGTGGAGGTGCTGCTGCAGCGCATGTGCGATGAGTATGAAAATGGCATCCGCATTGATCAGGTGGTGCTGCAGGATGTAAACCCACCCGAATCCGTAAAACCCTCCTTCAATGCCGTAAACCAGGCCCAGCAGGAGCGCGAAACCCTCATCAACCAGGCCGAGTCGGAGTACAACCAGATCATACCCCGCGCCAGGGGCGAGGCCGAGCAGGCCATTGAGCAGGCCGAAGCCTATGCCCTGAACCGGGTAAACCGCGCCACCGGTGAGGCCACCCGCTTCAATGCCATTTACGAAGAGTATGTAAAGGCTCCCGAGGTAACCAAAAAACGCATCTATCTGGAGACCATGGAGCGGATTCTGCCCAAGCTCAGCAGCAAGACCATTGTGGACCAGCGCGGCAATTCCGTGCTGCCCCTTCTGAACCTTGATCCCCCCAAACGCTAATTCCCATGACCCGCAATACCCTCTTTATCATACTGGGCGCCCTGGCCCTGCTGCTGCTTTACAACAGTGTGTTCATCATTGATGAGACCAAACAGGCCATTGTCACCCAGTTTGGCAAGCCCGTGGGCCAGCCCCGCACCCAGCCCGGCGTTCAGTACAAGATCCCCTTTATTCAGCGTGTGCAGTTCTTCGACAAGCGCTATATGGAATGGGATGGCGACTCCAACCAGGTGCCTACCAAAGACAAGAAGTTTATCTTTGTAGATACCTACGCCCGCTGGCAGATCACCAACCCCCTGCAGTTTTTTATCCGCCTCAGCGATGAGCGCTCGGGCCAGTCCCGCCTGGATGATATCCTGGACGGCGAAACCCGCAACGCCATTGCCAGCCATGAGCTGCTGGACATTGTGCGCTCTACCAACCGCGACCCCGAGGTAGCCGAAGAGTACATGCAGGACATGGAAACGCTGGAGAAAATTACCGTAGGCCGGGAGAAGATCGAAGCCCTGATTCTGCAGAAGGCCAACGAGCGCACCGCCGACCTGGGCATCCAGATCCTGGATTTCCGCTTTAAGCGCATGAACTATGTAGATGAGGTACGCAACCGGGTATACGACCGCATGATCAGCGAGCGTAACCGCATTGCCGACCAGTTTCGCTCCGAGGGGCAGGGTGGTGCCCGCCGCATAGAGGGTAACAAGGAGCGGGATCTGGCCCGCATTCAGTCCGAGGCCTTCCGCACGGCCGAAGAGATCCGGGGCAAGGCCGATGCCCAGGCAACGGCTATTTATGCGGCTGCCTATAACCGCAATGCACAGTCGCGAGACCTGTACTCCTTTCTGCGCACCATGGAAACCATGGAAAAATCGTTCGATGACAAAACCAGCATCATCATCTCTACCGATAGCGAGCTCTACAAATACCTGAAGGGGTCAAACTAAGGGTATGCCCCTTTTTCCACCCCCGTGCTGGAAAAACTTAAAAAATTTAATAAATTGGTAGACAGTGGGTTAGAAAATCTGTTTAGCTAACAATTGTCCCTTGCAGTTTTGACACTATATTCCTGAGATTTATCTAAGATGAAAACAACGCTATTTTTTCTGGGAACATTTTTGTGCATGCTCTGCAGCTCCCAGGTCGTGGCCCAGAAATTAAAGGCCGATCAGTACGAAATCTCCATCAGTGAGTGGGACGTTCGCCAGACCGAAGACTTTGGCCAGCTGATCATTGACTATAAGGGCTCGCTGAAGGTAAAAGAGGAGAAGAAGCTCTGCAAAAGGAAGTACACCTTTTACTTTGCCTCTTCCGATGGCAAGCTCAGCCACCTGACCTTTGCTACCAAAAAGGGGGACATTATTCCTCCAAAGCTCTATTATAATGAAGTAAGCAAAACGTTTTCCATTGGTTCGCCCGAGGGCCGAACGGTGGCCACCCATGAAAATGCTACCCTGGAGCAGGTGGTGATGTCGGGCATGCTCATCTGGCTGCGCAACCAGCGCTAAAGGGGCTTTCACTGCCCCGCACCGGAAAGGCCCTGCAGGCAGTGGCGCAGAAAGTCATGCAGAAATACGGGCATGCCGGCAAACAAGGCCGGGGGCATTTTGCTTTTCTTATCCTAACCCCAGACCCAATGCACGATTCTCCACACGGAAAAGACGCCATTTTTGATGCAGCCCGCAGGGGCGATCTTGCCACCCTCAAACAGCTGATCGCCGCGGGCGTAAACCTAAACATTACCGATGCCCGGGGCTTTACCCCCCTGATCTACACCTGCTACGAGGGCCACCTGGAGGCCTGCCGGCTGCTGCTGGAAGACACCGGGGTAGACATAGATGCGCAGGATGCAGGCGGCAATACGGCCCTGATGGGGGTAGCCTTTAAAGGCAATACCGACATTGCCGAACTGCTCCTGGAGCAGGGCGCCAATCCGGACCTGCAAAATGCCACGGGCAGCACCGCCCTGATGTTTGCCTGTATGTTTGGCCGCACCCCCATGATCAGGCTGCTGAGCGAGCGGGGCGCCAATAAAAGCCTCACAGATGCCCGGGGCCTCAGGGCCTATGACCTGGCCCTGCAGCAGGGCAATCAGGAAGCCCTGCAGTACCTGCAGTAAGCCCTTCTCCCCCTTTTTCCCAACCTCATACCCCCTTGAACGCAAGCAGCCAAAGGGGCCTGCAGAGCCATGCCCTCAGCCTGGGCAACTCCCGCTTCCGGGGACGGTGGCTCCCTCCCCCTTTAGCAGGGCCTGTTTTGCACCCCTGCTGCGCTGGCGGGCAAGGCCGGGTAATCTTGCCGCAGGTGGTAGCCATTCTTCTTTCCCTTTTTTAAGGCAAATAAACAGGTGCATTTTCTAACCATCCGGCTACAATTGCGTTATTCCTCTAAACACTAAAAGCCCATAAAACATAAGCAATTGAATATCGTACAGTTAGGGAGATGCATTTTTTAATCGAATAGATGGTATTATGAAAAAACCAATAATCAAAAACTGGATGAAATACTGGGGCGGTACGCTCGCAGTATCAGGATTGCTTGCAATGGGAGCTTGTTCAAGCTCACAAACCGCTGCAAACGATCGGGACATGGACACCACAGGCACTACAGCAGAAGGAACTGTAGCCACTGACGACACATATGGAACCGGCACAGAAACTACTGGGCAGACCGGCACAACCACCACTACGGGTACCACTACCCAAACCGGTACTGCTACAGGTACCACAACCACTACCGGAACTACTACGGGTACTACCGGCGCGCAAACCGACACCTACGGCACCACCGGCACCCAAACTGGTAGCCAGACCACTACCGATGAGTATGGCACTACCGAGCGGGAAAATGTAAACCAGCAAATGGGCGAAAACAATGAGTACGATGCTACTCAGAACACCCAGCAGGATGGCACAACCCTTGGCAGCGGTACACAAACCGGCCAGACCGGTCAAACCTATCAGACCACAGGCGCACAAAGCGAAACCGCCAAGCCCTGGGAAGATCCCAACAGACGGGTTACCGGCTTTGATGCCCACATCCGCAAATTCTCGGATGTAAACGAAGCCATTGAAGAAGTACTGGCGCAGCGCGCCGCTGAGGAGCGCGAAACCGTAATGGCCCAGGGCGGCCAGAACATGTACGGCTCACAGAACAATCAGAACATGGCCACCTCCGGCCAGCAGCAAAACAACCAGGAAGGACTTACCTATGACCGGGTGAGCGACACCCAGCAGCAGGGCCAGTATGATACAGACGAGGCTGATGCTGACGCTAATGCCAATGCCAATGCGCAAGCCAGTGATATGGGTGTTGATGTGGATGCCGATATGGATGTAGATACCACTGCCGAAGGTGATGTGGACGTAGATGCTGATGTAGATGCAGATGTTGATACCACCCAGCCACAAACCGACCCTATGGCCGGCCAGCAGACCACTACCGGCCGTCAGAACATGAATAACACCAGTGATTCTGATGTTACCTATGACCGTATGAGCGCCGAGGGCGAAGACAGCTACATGAGCTCCTATGATGCTATTCTGGACGACCCGGAAGGTGACCTGAGCCAGGAAGAGCGCATGATGCTGGAAGAAGCCAGAAGAGCCCATGAGCAGCGCCGCGAAACTACCCGTGGCCAGATGGACACTGAACTGGGCGCTTATTACACCCCTGTAGTGGAAGCCCGCCCCATGGTGAATTTTGAGGAGCTCGTAGAAGAGATCAAGGAAGAAATGAACCTTCCCGAAGAGCTTAAAGACGGCAACCTGCAGGGTACTGTACTGGTACGCTTCATCGTAAATGAAGAAGGCAATGTGGAAAGCGCCGAAGTGATCGATGGCCTGCTGGGCAATCGTGGCGAAGACGGCCGCCTGACCAACACCATTCGTCTGAGTGAAGAAGCCAAAGAAGGCATTCAGGACGAGATCGAAAATGAAGATATGGTGGAGCTTTCGGATGAAGACCGCAACCGTATTGTAGAAGCCATTAAGGCCGAAGGTACACGCGCCATCAATACCACTTCCGGTAAGTGGCAGCCTGCCTCGCAGGATGATCAGCCTGTAAAAATGGTGATGATCATGCCTTTGCGCATTACCGGAGAGCAATAGATCGCTCCTGGCGATAGTCCATTCTTTAAAGCTGCCTCCAACCGGGGGCAGCTTTTTTTATATCCCTGGCAACTCAGCCATTGCCCTAGCTTTTACTAACGCCCCCCCTATCAGAAAGGAATACAGGAGATAGGGTACGGCTATACCCTTACAGGTACCCAAGCAAAAAGGAGCACAGCAGATCACCCAAAAATTTTTCTTGCCAGATCCCGAACTTATTGATACATTTGAATGTATCTATACCAATGACCCACACACCCACTACCCCCAGCCTTAAAAAGCTGGAAAAAATAGCCAAGGCCCTGGGCGATGTAAACCGCCTCAAGATCCTGAACCTCATTGCCAGCAGGGGCGGTATTGGGGCCTGCGCTGCCGTGCAGGAGTGTGTAGAGCTGGCGCAGCCTTCGGTTAGCCACCACATCAAGATCCTGATAGAGGCCGGCCTTATCGATGCCCACAAAGAGGGCAGAACCTATCACTACAGCCTCAACCGGGCCACCCTACAGGAGTATATGCAAAGCCTGAGCGAACAAACCAAGCTTACAGGCCTTACGGAAGGCTAAAAAAATTTCCCTTAAATAATTGATACATTTCAATATATAAAATTAATGTCTAAACAATATTATACCCCATCCCCCAATACCGCTATGGATATCTTACAATCCCTGGAATGGCGCTACGCCGCCAAACGCATGAACGGACAGCCTGTTCCCCAGCAAAAGATCCAAACCATTCTGGAGGCCATTCGCCTGGCGCCTTCTTCCATGGGCCTGCAGCCCTACAGCGTGCTGGTAATTGAAGATGAGGCACTTAAGAAACAAATACGCCCCCTTGCCTACAACCAGCCCCAGATTGAGGAGAGCTCGCACCTGCTGGTTTTTGCCGCCTGGAGCAGCATCAGCCCCGAGCAGATCCAGGAGTACATCAGCCACACCGCCCGGGTGCGCAACATGCCCGAGACAGCGCTGGATGATTTTAAAAACACCCTGCTGCAAATGGCATCCAGCCGTACGGACGAAGAAAACTTCAACTGGGCTGCCCGCCAGGCCTATATTGCCTTTGGCACCGCCGTGCTTGCCGCTGCAGCCCAGCAGGTAGATGCCACCCCCATGGAAGGCTTTAACAATGCTGCTCTGGATGAGCTGCTGCAGCTGGAGCAACGCGGGCTAAAGAGCGTAACCCTGCTGCCCCTGGGCTACCGCGATGCCGAAAGGGACTGGCTGGCCAGCCTGCCCAAGGTGCGCCGCGAAGCCGACAAATTCTTCATTGAGCTAACGGCAGCCGACACCGCGCTGCAAAACGCCTAACCCCTACCGGATATGACAAAGCCCACTATCAAGATTGATATTGTCACCGATATTAACTGCCCCTGGTGCTATCTGGGCGAGCAGCGCCTCAAAAGCGCCATGGAAGCCGCTGCAGATCGTTACCACTTTGAAGTAGCGACCAAGCCCTATGAGCTTAGCCCCAATGCCCCGGCTGAGGGAGAAAGCAAGGAAGCCTACTTTATCAAGAACTATGGTGCAGCGGCCCTGCCCCGCCTCAATGATTCCAGCCAGCAGCTGGCCCAAATGGGAAAAGCCGAGGGCATTATCTTTGACTGGCAGAAGGCCACCCGCATTCACAACACCTTTAATGCCCACCGCCTGCTGTGGCTGGCAAAAGACTATGGGGTGCAAAAAGCGGTGGCTGATGCCTTATACAAAGCCAATTTTACCGATGGCAGCAATGTAAATGATGTAGATGTGCTCCTGGAGATCGGGCAGGCCAATGGCATCCCCTCCCAGCGGCTGCAGGGCTTTTTCGAAAGCGAAGAAGGCAAACAGGAGGTGCGGCAGCTCGAAGCCTGGGCACAGCGCTCCGGCATCAGCGGCGTACCGGCTTTTATCTTCAACCAGCAGTACCTGGTAAGCGGTGCCCAACCGGCCGAGACCTTTACGCAGGTGTTTGAGCAGCTGGCGCCCAGCCTGCAAGCCCTGCAGGGCGAAGACGGCCCCAGCTGCGGCCCCGATGGCATCTGCTGATCTGAGAAAACCGCAAACACCTTTTTTTTAGAGCCAGCCTGCTGGTGTGGGATAGTGCCTGTGGCGCTATCCCCTTTTTTTTATAAACCCCTGGCCGCTCAGCGGGTTACACAAGCAAACACAAACAGCCCCATGCAGCAGGAGCATGTATTTTACCGGGTAAATGGCATTGAGATGCATGTAGTGGAAGCAGGCAATCCGAAAGGGGATATCCTGCTCTTCTTACACGGCTTTCCGGAATACTGGTGGGGCTGGCGCCACCAGCTAGCCCATTTTGCCAGCCAGGGGTACCGGGTGGTGGCGCCCGACCAGCGGGGCTATAACCGCAGCAGCAAGCCTGCCCGCCAGGCTGCCTACGGCATGCGCCAGCTCAGCGACGACATTGCCGAGCTTATCCGGCAGCTGGGCACCGCACCTCTAACACTGGTGGGGCACGATTGGGGCGGGGCCGTTGCCTGGGCGGTGGCCCTTCGCTACCCCCAGCTGCTGCACAAGCTGGTAATCCTAAACCTCCCCCACCCTCAGGCCATGCGCCAGGGCCTGCGCTGGCCCAGGCAGTGGCTTAAAAGCTGGTACATCGGCCTTTTCCAACTCCCCCTGCTGCCCGAAAAGCTTCTGCGCATGGGCAACTTTGCCCTGCTGGAGCAAAGCATGCTGCGCAGTGCAAAGCGGGGTACCTTCAGCCCGCTGGATATGGCCCATTACAAAGAAGCCTGGCAGATGCCCGGCGCCCTTACTGCCATGCTCAACTGGTACAGGGCCGCCCTGCAGCCCACCCTGAAACTCTCCGGTACCATTAGTACCCCTACCCTGCTGCTCTGGGGCAAGCAGGACCAGTTCCTGAGCCACCAGATGGCCCGGCTCAGCATAGCCCAGTGCCGGCAGGGTAGGTTGGTGATGCTGGAGAATGCCACCCACTGGCTGCACCACGAGCAGCCCCGGGAAGTAAACAGGCTTATTCAGCAGTTTATAGACCCCCTGGCCCCTGGCCCTGCAGAAACCACACAGTATACCCCCTAGCCAGCGCTGCCCTGCTCCAGCCATACCCCTGGCAAGGGGCAGTAGGCTGCACCACAGTTGGCATCCCTTCCAGCCCTTTCCGGAACCTTTACCGCAGCCTGCTGTGGGTCCCCCCCAACACTTCAGCGGATATTTTGTACGCTTCAACAGCTCCATTCAGCGGTTGACTAGCTGTGTTGTTTTCTAGAGGCAGTTTCCGCTTCATCTTTGCCTCAGCCCCTGCCTACCGAACATGGGCTGATGCACCATCCCTTTAATCCCTCACCCCTGCAAATCCATGAACATTAACACCAATCTTGTCGATATCAGCATACTGCTGCTAAGTATACTGGCCACTGCCGGTTTTTGCTACCGGCTGTACCGCCATCCGGCTTTCTGCCAGCGGAAGAGCTTTGTGTTTCTGCTTGTTTTTCTGGCCATGTATCCCCTGCTGAGCATGCTGGGGCACGTACTGGCCATTGCCCTTATTTCCGGCATGCGGCTGCAAAATGGCTCATTTGTGTACGACTTTCGTTTTTATTCCCTGATGCTGTTTGGGCTTACCTTTATGCTACTGAATGGCTACCTGCTCAACCGCATCCGGCCGCTGAGCAGGGGGCTGTGGCAGGTATATCCTCAGCTGGTGGCGGTATCGGTGGTGCAGCTGCTACTGCTTGCGCCCTCCATCCCCCTTAACCCCATGGGCCTGATGCCTTGCCTGGCCTCCCTGCTGTTGATTGGCCGTCTGGCCCTGGCCCGCCGCAAAGCGGGCAGGCGCCTGCCCGATAATTTTTCTGTAAGGTCCTATCCAACTACTGTTTAGTATTTTCGATCTTTCTGCTTCGCTGCCTTACTTTCTGTTGCACCTGGCACTGCCGTATGGACACATTACAGGACAAGGGGCTCCGCCTGTGGGGCATGACCGTCCAGAACCTTATCTTTTTTCTGTTCTTTTACCTGCGGCTTATCCTGGAGGGAGGACAGCCCTTCTGGAAGGTGATTGCCTGGCAGCTGCTGTTTACCACTGCCATCTGGGAGGGGAGCCGCCTGGCCATACGGGTTAGCCGCTCCCGCTATCCGGCCCTGCAGCAGCTGCGCCAGCGCCTGCTGCTGCTGGCTGCGGGCCTGCTGCTGGTAGCCCTGGTGGTAGGCAGCTGGCATTTGTGGATGGAAGACTGGCTGGGCTTCTGGCCGGGCATCAGCACCAAGCCCTATAGTTACCTGTACAGCATTGGCATGACGCTTTTCTTTAGCCAGCTGATTGCCGGTGTCTATGAAGCCCTCTACTACCTGGAGCAGTGGAAACGGTCGGTGCGGGAAACCGAGGCCCTGGAGAAACGCAACCTGCAAACCCAGCTGGATTCGTTAAAAAATCAGGTAACGCCCCATTTTCTCTTCAACAGCCTAAACTCCCTGAGTGCCCTGGTAGAAGAAGACCCTCGCCGGGCTGTACGCTTTATTGAGGAGC
>NZ_AODQ01000137.1 GCF_000348925.1 Cesiribacter andamanensis AMV16
GGGCCTGATGCTGCCCCTCTACGCCTGCGATACCAACCGCAGAAATGCTGAGGAGGGCGGAGACACTCCTGCCGATACCACCGCTACCCGCCAGCAGCAGGGCAGTGCCCTGGAAGCCTTCGGCATCCAGCTCTGGACGGTAAAAGAGCACATGGCCAAAGACCCCCGGGAAACCCTGCGGCAGCTGGCCTCTTATGGCTACACCCAGATCGAGAGCTTTGAGGGGCAGCAGGGCATGTTCTGGGGCATGAGCAACCGGGAATTCAAATCCTATATGGATGAGCTGAACATGGCGCTGGTAGCCTCGCACTGCAACGTTAAGGAGGGACTGGAGGCCAAAGCCGCCCAGGCAGCCGAAATTGGTATGGCCTACCTGATAGACCCCTACGAGGGTGCCCAGAAAAGCCTGGACGATTACCGCCGCATGGCCGACCGCTTCAACCAGTATGGCGAGATCTGCCGCAAAAACGGCTTGCGCTTTGCCTACCACAACCACGAGTATACCTTTGTGGAGCAGGAGGGACAAATTCCGCAAAACATCCTGCTGGAAAACACCGATCCGGCACTGGTAGACTTTGAGCTGGATATGTACTGGATAGGGGTAGGCGGAATGGATGCGGCGCAGCACCTGCAGGAGCACAAAGGGCGCTACAAGCTGGGCCATGTGAAAGATCGCCTCAGGGATGCCGCCCCGGACGAAAAAAATGCCTCTACCGAACTGGGCACCGGCTCGGTAAATTACAGCAGTCTGTTAGCCCAGGCGAAAGCTTCCGGCATGGAATACTTCTTTGTGGAGCAGGAGCGCTTTGATGCGGGCACCTCCCTGCAAAGCAGTGAAAAAAATGCGGCATTTATGAAAAGCCTTAGAATCTGAGCCTAAGGAAATTACCCCATTTTAGAAGAGCCGGCCCTGCCGGCTCTTCTTGTTTTTGTCCAGAAATAAGGAGCCGCAAATTGGATTTTATACTGATATTCGGGACTGCAGGGGCCGCTGGTGCGGAATGAGGGCTTCTCTTACTTCTGCATAGCTTTTTAGTTTTTTTAAACAGCGGACTTTTGGGGCAATCTATCGCTAAGAGTTGCCTGTCAGGAGCTTAGGTCAGGTGATGGTGCCTATAACACCATCCTTCTCATTTTTTTCTTTTCTGCAGAAGTGCTGGATCTGCTGTAACGGTCAGAATAAAAGTTTAATAAAAGAGCTATACTGAAGAATTGCATATTTTCTTACATCCCGGCATGTTTGGGAGCCGGCCTGCGTTTGATCAGTAAGGCTCGGGATGTGTACTTTTAAGACCGCTTCTGCCGGAGCCCGTTCATGCGAGAAAATCCCACTGTTCCCGTACACCCCCACAAAGCCAAGGTGCTGCTGGTTGAAGATAACCGGGTGAGCCGTCTGGTAGCCGAGCGCCTGCTTAGCCGCTGGGGCTATGGGGTATCGGTGGCTGCCGATGGACTGGAAGCCCTGAAGCTGGCAGCGCTGGGAGAGTTTGATCTGATCCTGATGAACCTGCACATGCCCCGCCTGGATGGGGCAGCCACCGTACGCCTGATTCGCCGGCTTAGCCCGCACTACGCCCGCATTCCCATCATTTCCCTATCGGCTGCCCGGCAGCGGGTGCAGGGAGGGGTGTTTACCGATTACCTGGAGAAGCCCTACATGCCCGAGCAGCTGCAAAACCTGCTGCAGCAGTACCTGCACAGTCCGGCGCCTTCCGGCCTGCGCCTGCATATCGATGAGCGCCTGCAAAAGCTAAGCGGGCAGGACCAGGTGTTCCGCCGGCAGCTGGTAGCCCTCTTTGCCCGCAACTGCGAAGAGCTCTTGCAGGACCTGAGCAGCGGCCGCCTGGATGAACCCCAGTTTCTGGCAAAGGTGGCCCATAAACACAAAAGCAGCCTGCGACTGCTGGAGCTCTTTCCGCTGGAGGCAGCCCTTGAAAACCTGCAGGAAGTACTGGCCATGCAGGAAACCGATCCGCAGCTGCTCCTGCGCCGCAAAGGGGTGGTGGAGCAACTTACCCATTCCATTCTGGGGGAATTGAGCGCCGTAGCGGTTGCCTAGTCCCTTGATCCTCTGCGGTATTGCGTCTGCCTGCTGCCCCAAACTTGAAATTCTCTGCTGTTCTGCGTATACTCGTAGCATGAAAAACCTACTTTTGGCCACCGGGCTTCTTGCCCTATTGGGCGCCTGCCAGCCTGCTCAGCAGGATAGCGCTGCAGAAACCAATGTGCCCACCCTGCAGGGAGAACTTGCCACCAGCTATGGGGCAGAGATCGACACGGAAGGGGCTCTGTCTGCCCGGCAGGTACCCAGCCTGTTGCAAAACATCGATTCTACCTACGTAACGCTGAGCGGTACAGCCCTCAGCAGCTGTGCCAAAAAAGGCTGCTGGATGAAGGTAGCCGTAACGGGAGATGAAGACATGCGTGTTACATTCAAAGATTACGGCTTCTTTGTTCCTAAGGACCTCAACGGGCAGGAAGTGGTAATGGAAGGCACCCTTAAACGCAAAGTAAGCTCGGTAGAGGAGCTGCGCCACTTTGCCGAAGATGCAGGCAAATCGCCCGAGGAGATTGCTGCCATTCAGCAGGCCGATACCATCTACTCCTTTGAGGCAGTAGGGGTAAAGATCTGGCCTGCGCCAACAGAATAAGCCTTCGCTAGACGTATTGTAAAACGGCTGCAGCTGCTCCAAAAGGAGAGGCTGCAGCCGTTTGCCTTGGACCTGTTTGAGGATGCCCTCAGAAGGCGCTAGCCGGTGATTCTGCCTAGGATGCGGCTAGGGCTCTGCTGCTGTTAGCCCCCTGGCGGCCTTAGCTGCTTAGTTGCCAGCCTCATCCTGAGCGCTGCTGTAATGGCGCGGACGGGGAGGGGCCGTCCGCAGGCTCTGCCGTAGCTGGTTGCCAGTGAGCGCCCCCAGGCCACCCACCACCGCCCCAATGAGGGCCGTAAGCAGAATGATCACCACCGAACTGCCTACCCCAAAGAGATTGGCCACCCGCTGGGTAAGCACAAAATCGGTCTGTATGCTGTAAAATAAGGCAAAAAACAGCCACAGCAGCCCAATACCGGCAAAACCGCTCCAAAAGGCTTTTTTGCCCGTAGTAGGAATAAGGGCCGAAACCAGGGCGGCACACACGGCCACCGACCACCAGGGAAATACCTGTTCGGCCCAAAAAGCCAGAAACACAATCAGGAAGAGTTTAACGGCTATTTTCATTGGGCTGCAGGGGGTGTAAAGGTGTGGGTAAAAAGGATCTTATCGGCAAAGGGGGTCTGTTCCGTTATAAAATAAAGACGGTTGTACTCACCTTTGCGCCAGCTTTCCAGAAAATTGGCATAGTAGGGGCTGCCCGGATTGCCCGACTGACCCCCGGGATAAATGCCCCAGGCCTCTATGGGGCTGCCCAGCGCTACCACCATACGCCAGGAGGCGCCATGCCGGCCGCTATTGGCATTTACAATGCCCCTGCCGCCGTGTATTTGCAGGCCGCTGAAGCTAAGGGCTTCCTGACCGGTCAGGTGGCGAATGCTGCTGTTTTTGTAATTTCCCCAGCTAAGGGATTTTTCATGCGTTTGCTCCCATTCAGCCAGTTCCTTTACCGTTTCCCGGAAGGAGCGCATTAGCAGCTCGGGCAGGCGCTCCCGCTCGGGCGTATAGGAAATGTCCAGCAGGGGGTGGTTGGGATGGTGCTGCAGCAAATTGGCCATGGCCGCATTTGAGGGCTGTATTACGGCTACTTCCAGCGAATCAAGTTCATCAAAAGTCAGGTTCTTGAGTGTCGTCCACCAGCTTTGGTATATAGCCGGGGCCTCCAGCTCGGCCAGGGCTTCAAAATTCCAGCTGCGCAGCACCTCTGCCGCCCGGCGCTCCTCAGGTCGTAACAGTTGCAGGTTAAGGCCGCGCAGCATCCAGGGCAGGGTTTCGGCTGCCTGCAGGTGGTAGTTGTCGGTTTGCAGGCGCATCATATCCTGCGGGCTGATGTTCTGCATGGCCTGTAGCTGCTGGTTGATGCGGCGGTTGCGGTAATGCTCGTAGGTCTGGTCGTAGATGTAATAGGGATAGGAGCTATCGGCCGGAATCTGGTTAGCCGAGCTAACAAAGCCTCTTTCGGGATTGCGCACCAGCACATTTTGCTCATTGGGGATAAAGGCCTGCCACTCAAAATCAGAGCGGCTGCCATCCATCAGAAAGCGCCCCTGGTCCTGCCACTTGGCCGGGTAGCGGCCCTGCACCCGCAAGGCAATGTCGCCACTTACAGAAGCAAATACAAAGTTCTGGCCGGGGGTCTGGTAGTGGTTCAGCGCCTGGGCATAGTCCTGGTAGTTACGCGCCTGGTTGAGCAGCAGAAAGGCTTTAAGGCTGTTGCCCGGCTGGTGAGCTACCCAGCGCATGGCAAAATTCTGTTCTTCGCTGCTTTTGGTGAAGTTGCGGTCATAGACAACCGGCCCATGGCGGGTATAGAGCACCGTATCCAGATATTCCCCTTCTCCCTGCCAGAACCAGGAAGGGCGCAGCGCAAAGCGTTCCACTACTTTCTCGGATTTCTGCCAGCCGCCATCAAAGGCATACTCCTGCCGGCTGCTATCCCGGAACTGAATGCGGTACCAGTCCTTAACATCCCGGGTGGCATTGGTTACGCCCCAGGCAATGCTGTCATTAAAGCCAATAATAACCCCTGGTGCCCCCGGCAGCGTTACGCCGTACACATTAACCTGGGGCCCCTGCAGCTGAATGGCGTACCAGACCGAGGGCAGGTTAAGCGAGAGGTGCGGATCATTGCTGAGAATGGGGCGTCCGCTGGCCGTCTTGCTGCCGCTTACGGCCCAGTTATTGCTGCCATTGGCCGGGTTGGGCTTGGGCAGGGTGTCGGTAATGGCAATGTCAGGATAGCTCAGCGGGCGCTCCTGTAGCGGTACAGCGCCAAAGTTCCAGCGGGTGCCGGAAGGGGCTACGGGATCTTCGCCCGGCAAACGGTCTGGATATAAGAGATTAAAATCCTCCCGCCCCAGCAGGCGCAGCAGGTTGGTATTTTCCAGGTCCACATCATAGCCGGCCAGGTCTTCGGCCATGTACATCAGCAGCAGGGCCGACTTTAAGGGGGTCCATGCCTCGGGATCATAGCCCAGCAGCTTGTATTCAAAGGGCTTGTGCCGGTACTTCAGACGGGAGAGGTAGGCATTAACCCCATCGGCATAGGCTTGCACCACCTCTGCCGTTTCGGGATCGCGCTGCATGGCGGCCAGGGCTTCCTTGGCGCCGGTGAGCAGCCCTTTGCGTCGGGTGAGGCGGTCGGCTTCCAGCATGTTCTCGCCAAAGATCTCGCTCAGGCGCCCGGCTGCAAAGTGGGTTTGCACCTCCATTTGCCAGAGCCGGTGGCGGGCCGTAACGTAGCCCTGCAGAAAATAGAGATCATAGGGGGTGCTGGCCTTGATGTGGGGCACCATAAACTCATCAAAGGCAACAGCGGCCTCTCCTTTTAGTTGATCAAAGTAAAAGGTCTCTGAATCACGGGAGGAGTAGGGGGTGGCCGCATTCTGGTAAAAGCCGTTCAGGGGATCCAGAAAACGCCCCAGGGGAGGCAGCTGACCCAGGCGGTTATCCAACGCCATGATAAGAAGTACCGTACCTATAAAAGTGAGCAGGAGTCTCATAGACAAGAAATGGTTACAGCCAGTTGAAAATGGGAGCTGATTTGCCTAAAATTAACATCCCCTTCTTAAATTCAAAAGCGGGCAGCCCGCTAGCCAGCCAACATATTGAGCCGCCATGGTTTTAGTTGCCGCTACATTGCGTATTTTTGCACAAACTGTGGCCTGCAGCTTGCTGTTACCCATAGATACACAAACTTTTCATAACGTCCCTATTAATGGTAGAGAATCATCAGGAACTCGAACATAGATTAAAGTTACGAACCATCCGCCTGTCGGATTACGACGATATAAAGGAGATCATGAACATGGTGTATGCGAAAGTGGGTGGCGCATGGACCAAAAAAGAACTGACCAACCTGCTGAAGGTTTTTCCCGAAGGCCAGATCTGCATCGAAGACCGGGGCAAACTGGTTGCCGCCGCCCTTTCCATTATTGTGGATTATTCGGTCTTTGGCGACCAGCATACCTACGACCAGATCACCAATTACGGCAAGTTTGATACCCACGATTCCGAAGGGGATACCCTCTACGGCACCGATGTGTTTGTACACCCCGACTACCGGGGCATGCGCCTGGGCCGCCGCCTCTACGATACCCGCAAGGAGCTGTGCGAAAACCTGAACCTGCGCGCCATTATTGCCGGCGGGCGCATTCCGGGTTATGCCAACTACCATAAAAAGCTTACCCCCAAGCAGTACATCGAAAAAGTACGCAAAAAGGAAATCTACGATCCGGTATTGAGCTTTCAGTTGGCCAACGAATTCCACGTACGCAAGGTAATGACCCGCTACATGCCGGATGATAAGGCCAGCAAAGCCTATGCCACCCTGCTGGAGTGGATCAATGTGTATTACGAGGAGGAAGAAAAAGCCTTTGGCCGCCGCAAGTCGCTGGTGCGGGCCGGGCTGGTGCAATGGCAGATGCGCCGGGTACGTTCTGTAGAAGACATGCTGCAGCAGGTAGAGTTCTTTGTGGATACGGTCAGTAGCTACAATGCCGACTTTATCATGTTCCCCGAGTTCTTCAATGCCCCGCTGATGGCGCTCTTCAATGAGGTGAATGCCCCGGATGCCGTGCGCCTGCTCTCCGACTTTACCGAGCGTATCCGCGATGAGATGCTCAACATGGCCGTAAGCTACAACATCAACATCATTTGCGGCTCCATGCCCATGTACAGCGATGGCGAGCTCTACAACGTCTGCTACCTGGCCCGCCGCGATGGCACCATGGACATGCAGTACAAGCTGCACATTACCCCCGACGAGTTCAGCTTCTGGGGCATGCAGGGGGGCGATCAGCTCTCGGTATTTGAAACCGATGCCGGCCGCATTGGCATCCTGATCTGCTACGATGTGGAGTTTCCCGAGTTGAGCCGCATACTGGCCGAGCAGAATATGGATATCCTGTTTGTGCCCTTCTGGACCGATACCAAAAATGCCTACCTGCGGGTGCGCCGCTGTGCCCAGGCCCGTGCCATTGAGAATGAGTGCTATGTGGCCATTACCGGCAGCGTGGGCAACCTGCCCCGGGTTGAGAACATGGACATCCAGTACTCGCAGTCGGCCGTATTCTCGCCCTCGGACTTCTCCTTTCCGCACGATGCGGTTGTAGCCGAGGCTACGCCCAATACCGAAACCACCCTGATCGTAGACCTGGACCTGGACCTGCTCAAAAAGCTGCGTACCCAGGGCTCGGTACGCAACCTGCAGCAGCGCCGCCTGGATTTGTACTCGGTGAAGTGGAAACTAATGCGCAAATAGTGGTACTTTTGCGCTAAAGTTAGTCCGGATGCACGTATTACTACAGGCCTACTCCAAAGATGTGATTGCCCGCGCCAGCAAGATCAAAGCCATCATCACCGATGTGGATGGGGTGCTTACCGCCGGCAGCATCATTTATGATAACAGCGGCAACGAGTACAAGATCTTTAATGTAAAGGACGGCCAGATCATGAAGCTGCTGCAGTGGGCCGGCATCTTTACCGGTGCCATTACGGGCCGCAACTCACAGGTGGTGCGCAACCGCATGCTGGAGCTGGGCTTTGATGTGCACTACCACGGTATCAAGGATAAGATCAGCCAGTATCGCAGCATTCTGCAGGAGCACGGGCTCAAGGATGAAGAAGTGGCCTTTCTGGGCGATGATATCATCGATATACCCATTCTGCAGCACTGCGGCCTGGCCGTATGCCCGGCCGATGCCCTGCCCTATGTGCGCCAGCATGCCCACCTGGTGACCAATGCTCCCGGGGGTGGGGGTGTATTTCGCGAAGTAGGCGATCTGGTGATGGCCGCCAGGGGTATTTGAAGAAGCCATCCATACCTATCTGCAACACAAGGGCTAAACCGCTTTTAACACCTTTAATCCATTTCGCTGTGAATGTATATACTACTCCGGTAACCCTGGCTGAGGGGGTAAAAACAGGCCAAGACCGGCTGGTGCTGCTCTCCGGCCCCTGTGCGGTAGAGAGCTACGACCTTTGCCTGGAGGTGGCCACCACTGTGGCCGATATTTGCCGCCGCCTTGATATTGGCTATGTCTTCAAAGCCTCCTTTGATAAGGCCAACCGTACCTCTGCCACTTCCTTCAGGGGGGTAGGCATGGACAGGGCGCTGCACACCCTGGAGCGGATCAAAAAGGAGGTGGGCGTGCCGGTGATCACCGACATCCACGAATCCCATCAGGTAGCTGAAGTGGCCCAGGTGGTAGATGTGCTGCAAATCCCCGCCTTCCTCTGCCGCCAGACCGATCTGCTGCTGGCTGCCGGTGCCAGCGGCCGTGCCGTAAATGTGAAGAAGGGCCAGTTTATGGCCCCGGAAGATATGAAATATGCCGCCGACAAGGTGCGCGAAACCGGCAACGCCAATGTGCTGCTCTGCGAACGGGGCACCACCTTTGGCTATCATAACCTGGTGGTAGACATGCGGGCGCTGCCCATCATGCGCCAGTACGCTCCGGTGATTTTTGACGTGACCCACAGCATACAGCAGCCTGGGGGTATGGGCGGCAGCAGTGGTGGCCAGCGCCAGTTTGCTTCCTACCTGGCCCGGGCCGCAGCAGCCGCAGGGGTAGATGGTTTCTTCATCGAAACCCACCCCATGCCCGAAAAAGCCCTGAGCGATGGGCCCAACATGATTCCCCTGCAGCAGATGGAAGATTTCCTAAAGATGCTGCAGGGCATCTGGCAGCTAAGCAAAGCAGCCATTAATTCCTAAGGTTGCTCCTTTATTTCCTGATACTCATTATACTATTGATATGACAATGCTCTTTGACGACCTGCAGCAGAAGAAAGCCAAGATCTGTGTGATTGGTCTGGGCTATGTGGGCCTGCCCATTGCCCTGGAATTTGCCAAGCAGTTTGCTGTGATCGGCTTCGATATTAACGAGAAGCGGGTAGCGCTGATGCGCCAGGGCATCGACCCCAGCAAGGAACTAAGCCCGGAAGAGTTTGAGGGCACCGACATCCATTTCACAGCAAGCCTGGAAGAAATCCGGGATGCGCAGTTTTATGTAATGGCTGTTCCAACCCCCATCGACGAGCATAAGATCCCCGACCTGAAACCCCTGCTGAGCGCCTGTACCACGGTGGGCAAGGTGCTGAAGAAGGGCGATTATGTGGTCTTCGAATCAACCGTTTACCCCGGCTGCACCGAAGAGGATTGTGTACCGGTACTGGAGAAGCTCTCCGGCCTGAAATTCAATCAGGACTTTAAAGTAGGCTACTCCCCGGAGCGCATCAATCCGGGTGATAAGGAGCATACCCTTACCAAAATTGTGAAGGTCGTATCAGGCTCTGATGCCGAATCGGCCGAGCAGATTGCCAAGGTGTATAGTGCCATCATTACCGCCGGGGTGCACCAGGCCAGCAGCATTAAAGTAGCCGAGGCCGCCAAAATCATCGAAAATACCCAGCGCGATGTGAACATTGCGCTCATGAACGAGCTGTCCATCATCTTCAACAAGATGAGCATCAACACCTTTGAGGTATTGGAAGCCGCCGGTACCAAGTGGAACTTCCTGCCCTTTAAGCCGGGCCTGGTGGGCGGCCATTGCATTGGCGTAGACCCCTACTACCTCACCCATAAGTCCAGTGAGCTGGGCTACCACAGCAAGGTGATCCTTTCGGGCCGCACCATCAACGACGGCATGGGCGCCCTCATTGCCAAGAGCGTGGTGCAGCACATCATTGGCATGGACAAATCGCTGAAGCAAAGCCGCGTGCTGGTGCTTGGCGCAACTTTTAAAGAGAACGTTAGCGATATACGTAACAGTAAGGTGGCGGATGTCGTACAGGAACTCAAGTCGTTTATGGTAAACATAGACGTGGCCGATCCGCATGCCGACAGCGAAGAACTGGAACATGAGTACGGGTTTGGACTGGTAGAGGCGCCAACAGGTACCTATGATGCTATTATTCTGGCGGTTAACCACCGGGAATATGAGCGCCAGGACAGTGCTTTTTTCAAGAAGCTGCTGAACAAGGGCGGCCTGCTGTATGATGTAAAAGGCATTATGCGCCGCCGCGCCGACGGACTGGCCTACCAGAGCCTGTAAGTAGATTGCCGTATTTATAGCCTGAGGGGGTAACCCTTGGGCGCTTTACCCGTATTACTTGCAGTGCAATCGTAGCGCCAGTGCAGCGCAGGCGCAGCGCGAGAACTTTTTCAAAGAAGAACAACACAGAATTTTTTAACAACCTATTTCTCTTAACTACAATTAGTATGGCTAAAAGCTTGGTAACCGGTGGCGCCGGCTTCATTGGATCACATGTGGCTCGGCATTGTTTAGACATGGGCCACGAGGTGGTTGTGTTAGACGACCTGAGTGGTGGATTTGAAGACCACCTTCCGCAGGGAGTAACCTTTGTCAGGGGCTCCATTACGGACAATGAACTGGTAGAGCAGCTCTTTGAAGAGCATAAGTTTGAGTATGTATACCATCTGGCCGCTTATGCTGCCGAGGGTCTTTCGCACTTTATCCGCCGTTTTAACTACAACAACAACCTGATTGGCAGTGTAAACCTCATTAACCAGTCAGTAAAGCATAAAGTAAAGTGTTTTGTCTTTACGTCTTCCATTGCGGTATATGGCCCGGGCCAGGTACCCATGATCGAAGACATGGTGCCCCAGCCTGAGGATCCCTATGGCGTAGCCAAGTATGCCGTTGAAATGGACCTTAAGGCCGCTCACCATATGTTTGGCCTGGACTATGTGATCTTCCGTCCGCATAATGTGTATGGTGAGAACCAGAACATTGGCGATAAGTACCGCAATGTGATCGGTATCTTCATGAACCAGATCATGCAGGGCAAGCCCATGACCATTTTTGGGGATGGCACGCAAACCCGCGCCTTCAGCTATATTGATGATGTAGCTCCGCACATTGCCAACTCTGTAAACATTCCTGCTGCCTACAACCAGGTATTCAACGTAGGTGCCGACCGCCCCTATACAGTGAACGAACTGGCCCAGACCGTAGCCAAAGAGTTTGGCGTGGAGCCCAACATCAAGCATTTGGAAGCCCGCAAGGAAGTACTGCATGCTTACTCCGACCACTCCAAGGCCCATGAGGTATTTGGTGGCAAGGAGCCCGTAAGCCTGCAGGAAGGCATCAGCAAAATGGCCGCCTGGGCCAGAGAAGTGGGTGCCCGCGAAAGCCAGGAATTTGACAATGTAGAGATTACCGAAAAACTGCCCGAAGGCTGGCAGGTAAAAATAGCCGCTGCAAAGGCCAAAGCCCTTGCCTAAGACCCTAATTTCTCCTCCAACC
>NZ_AODQ01000138.1 GCF_000348925.1 Cesiribacter andamanensis AMV16
TCATCTTCCCTCTGCTCAATATAGCGGATTGTTTGCTTCCGCTGGCGGAAAAGGGCAGCAGCCTGCTCGGCTTGTTTCCGGAATGCGGCAAGGCCCTGCAGCTGCAGGTTCACCTCCCCCTGGCTGATATGTTGAAAGCGGATGTCCGGATGTAGTTCTGCCAGCATGCCCGCTATGTTAAAGGCATTGTAGGCGTTTATGTACCGCTCTATACTTTTTTGATGTTTCTGAAGAGGGTTCATAGACAAGTGGTGTTGATGGGGTTGCTCTTTGAGGTTACCGTCAAGAGATCTGATAGCCGGTGGTTTCATTAACCAGGGGGTAGAGTGGACGGTTCTCTACCGAGCCACCAACTCTTGGTGTTTTGGCCTGCAAAGGAGGGCTCTCCAGTATTACTCGGAGGCCTGCTCCAGAAATTTCTGGCAGGTTCTATTGACCTGTTATTATCCAGTTCCACAATCATCCGATGCTTCCTTCAGCGATCTGCCTGCCTGCGGATATGCTCCAGCACAAAGGCCAGGATCTCATCGTCCTCATCCAGCAGGTGGTCGGCCCTTTTCAGTTCGGGTACCACCCCCTGCAGGCGCTCATCGCCATTGGGGCGCACCATATAGCCTTTGGGCACCTTTACCACCATGCCGGTTTTGGGAAGGGTAAACGAAAACTGGGAGGCATAGACGGTGGGCACATCGGCGGTTTCCTCCCCTGCCAGGGTGGCAAAGCCATAATCCTGCAGTAGGGCCGCACTTACTGCCGCCATAGAGTAGGTTTGCCGGTTGATCAGCACATAAACAGGACCGTTAAAGCGTCTTTCGGCAGATACCGGCGGGTAAAGGGGTAGTTCGTAGGCATACACTTCCCCATCTTTGTGATCCAGAATGGCCCGGCTATAGGCATCCGTAAGGGTGTCCGGACTATGGCTGCGGGTATGAGCTTTCAGCAGGCCGCTGGTCTTGAGCTGAAAGCGGGAATACCACCGAAAGGGTTTATCGGCCAGGTAAGCAATCAGGTAGTCGCTGTAGGCGTTGTGGCCGCCGGAGTTGTTTCGCAGGTCCAGGATCAGGTGCTGGCTTTGCTGCATGCGGATATCGGCAAAGGCCGAATCGATAAAGCGCCGGTAGCCGGCTTCACCCTCGGCCGGATCGGCACTGCTAAAGGGGCCCGGGCGCAGGTAGGCCGTCTGCCCGAAATACCGAAGCGAGCGGTCTGACGTCAGCAGCTCACCTCCGCGCTTCTCTTCAAAGTCCATCACCGAAATGGCATGGACCGTATGGGTGGCCAGGGTGCCGTCCGCCCCTTTAACAGCAAGGGTAAAGGCATCTTTAGGACCATGTGCCAGCCAGTACATACGGGGAAAAGACCAGAACTCCAGCTTGGCATCCTTAAAATAGGGGCGCTCGGCCGAGAGGTAGGGATGCAGGCTGGCCCGAACCTGTGCGATCGGCTGCTGATCGATGCGCAGCACTTCCGTACCAGGCTTTAGTGCGGCATTGCCGGTAAAGTTTTGCGGATATAGACCTTCTCTCCTTCAAAGGCCAGCTCCAGCGGAATGAGCCGTCCGCCCTCCATAGCATAGGCAATGTAGGCCTGGGCCGGAAAATCAAGCTCGCTATGCCCCACCCTGCCCAGGGCCGTAAAGCGCTGAAAGAGTTTATGGGTTTCCAGCAGACTCAGCGAATCGCTGCCGATGGCCTTATTGAACTGCCGGAAGGCTCGCTGGTAGCTGCGCTTGGGGGTAAAGGCATAGAGGTTAAAGTGGGCCTGCTCCAGCCCCTGGTACAGGCTGGCAAGATCGGCCTTTACATCGGCTGCGGAGTAGCGCACCTCCTGCTGCTGGGCCAGTAGGGGGGTAGCCCCATGGACAAGCAGCAGCAGGAGCAGACAAAGGGTGTTTTTCATAAAAATTGAGTGGCTGATTCAGGGAAAAAAGTGAAGCAGGGATCATAGGTAGGGTGTCGCCAAAAGGCGAAGGAGAGACACAAGCGCACAGACTCCTCATGCCTTAGCTATTGTTGCAAAAATGGAGGAAATTTGCACAAATGCCTAATTTGCTTGTGTGATCTCACCAGTTGTTGGTGTTTTCACCAGCAGCAACTCAGTTGCAGTATCGAGCAAGTGGGCTGTTCATTTCACATCATTCGATTCGTTTAGCTGAAGATAGAAAATCGACTTCTGAATGCATAGTGGCAAGGGTCACAATGGAGCCCAGGGCCGCAGACGTTATTGGTGAAAACGCCAACAAAGGGGAAGTTTATCACTGGTATGTCAACCGCTGGGCTGAGATTCCTTCTTCAGAAATAAGTGCAGTGCCGGAATCAGGAAAGCTTCAGCAAGTACAACTGGTTGAAATCCTGCAAATTCCTTACCATAAACTGCTTTACTTTCAGTCCAGGTGAGGGTATAAAAGATAGCTGCTTCACCAACAGCCCAACTGATGATGGCTACCATCATAAGCACATAGAGAGCAATACCCTGCAGAAGCACGGTCCCTATATCGTTCTGTAGCCCTATCTTCGCTGTGAGTAGTCTGTGCAGCACTACCGCCAGAAGGGTTGGCAGGATGATATTTCCAAATGACATAAGGCCAGCCAATACGCCCATTGCTAAGCCCTCCGTAGCAGAAACGAAAATGAACATGGCAAAGCAGCCGCCAATGGCTGCCAAAAGTGTTAGCCTGATGAGCTGTTCCATGGTAGACGTGTTACTTAAGCAACCGATCTTCTATGCGCCCCGCAGGATCTTCTCCATTTTGCGGCCCTTGGCCAGCTCATCCACCAGCTTATCCAGATACCGCACCTGCCGGGTTAGAGGATTCTCGATCTCCTCTATCCGATAGCCACAAATTACCCCAGTAATCAGGTGCGCATGGGGGTGCAGCCTGGCCTGCCCGAAAAATTCCTGAAACGTTGCCTTTTCGGTGATCAGTTCTTGCAGCTTTGTATCGTCGAAGCCGGTTAACCAGCTGATGACCTGATGCAGCTCTTCTTTCGTTCTGCCCTTCTTCTCCACTTTGGCCACATACATGGGATAGACCGAGGCAAAGGTTAGATTTGCCATGCGCTGGTGGTGGGTGTCGGATGGGTTCATGGGTGCTGTATAGCTGTTTAAGTTAACTTTTTTCTGGTGGCCCCTCGCCCCCAGGAGTAGGGTTAGGCAACAGATGCCTTTTTATGCAATGGTTATTTCCCTTTTCTTAGCAATTCAATTTCCTCTTTGAGCACCTGTAGCGCTTTATTTCTATATTCACTTTCAATTATCAGTCCCTTCAATTCATCCATCATCAAATCTTTTGTTGGTCTTGGTGGTGGAGGTACTGGACTCTCACTACTTTGAGTATATGGAAAGCGAAAGCTGCGGGAGAGTCCACATCCGTCTACACGAATAGTTCCAACATCCAGTATATTGGCGTATACCAACCAAAAACCATCCTCTTTTTCAGGTAATGGAGAGCATGTTCCTGCTGTCACACAGATAAATTTACTCTTTGATTTTCCCTTAAAAAGTTCAACAATCTTTAGTTGATAAGTACCTGAATTGATGTCAGAATGTACGACTTCGCCAATAAATACTAAATCACTATATGTGAATTCATGCTTTTGAACTTCCATTAGATCCTTAACCATTTTGCAGTCACAGGAGAATGAAGGCATACTCAATAGAAGCAAAAGAAGAAGGGATATGTATTTCATTTCCTAATGCTCAATTATTGGAAGGGGCGAGGATAGCGATACGGCCGCATATTTGTTGGTGAAAACACCAACAAAGGGAGGGAGTTGGTATTATAATGAGATAGATGGCTGATTAAAAGGGCCTTTCACCAGTTGTTGGTGTTTTCACCAACAACACAGGTACAGCATCAAGTAAGCGGATAGTTTATTTCAACGCCATTACCAGAAGGGTAATGTCCTATCCTGATGGCCTGGGCCTAGGGGTTGTTGGTGAAAACACCAACAAAGGGGAGGCTTGGCTTTTATTTTTTGATTTCTGTGCCGCCTGCTGTAAGGTCACCGGCTAAGACTTTTTTATGTTTGGCACCAATTCTTTTAGTGTCAGATAGGTGTTACTGGGAGCGTTCAGTACTAAGACCGGAATGGTATATGTATTGAAGTTCTGCTGATGCTGGAGGTTTTTGTCAAAGGTCAGTAAGGCGTCAAAGGTATCAGCTACCAGTAGTCGCATCAACTCACCGTTCTTTTTGCCGTCCCAACCCTTATCATGAACTGTATATATTTCATGTTCGGGAAAGTCGAGTTTGAGCCGCTTTGGCAGATTCTCGTCAAGCAGCAGCTTCATAGAGCTTTTGGATATTCTTTGAAGTCACCAGCTTCTCTGCAAGTTCAAGCACAGAAACAGCCTGCTGACGAGTCACTGTTGGAAAATCCTCCAGGAACTCGTTGAGAGATACGCCTTGCTCTAGATGCATGAACAGTGTTTCTACAGGAACTCTGGTTCCTTTAAACACTGGCTGTCCTCCCAGAACTTCAGCGTCAATACTGATGATATTTTTTACTGCTTCCATATCTCAAATATACGAAAGGTCCGCATACGCAGTTCCTCTTTTGCTTAGCCCCAACAACTGGAGTAACACACCTGATGTTACTTTTTCTAATACTCTCCCTAACATACCTCCATATTCCCATTAAAACAAGCAGGCCCCATGGGTGGGGCCTGCTCTTTCTTCAACAACCAAAACTAAACCAAAACTAGTGTTATAATGCCCCTATGGCTATGGTATTGTCGCCGGGGTTGCGGTCTACCAGCTTGTTGTAGGGGTCGATGCCGGCCCTGAGGGGCTTTTCGCTTACCCGCAGGGTAAGGGTCTGCTGGCCGCTCGGCAGCTTGTGCTTTTTCAGATGAAGGGGTACCTGCTCGGTTTTTCCCCCTGCCTGCTTTTCGGTGAAAATGCCAATGTCTACCCAGTCCTGCATGGGGGTCTCTTCTTCTTCGCCCAGCTCGCCGGCATAGCGCTTGCTGGTATGGAAGCTGAAGGTAACTTCCCACTCCTGGCCCACCTGCCTGGCAGTGGCGGCAGTGGCCTTGTTTTCAAAGAGGGTGATCTTCTCAAACATATCTTCCACCAGGTACTGCAGGCTGTCGGGGGTTTCTTCTTTCATGATCTTGAGGAAGGCCCTGCTGGTGGGGTAGGGTGGCTCGGTAAAGGCCACGCTGTCTACCAGGCGGCGCAGGGCCCGGTTTACGGTGGCTTCGCCCAGGTAATCCTGCAGGGCGTACATCACCAGGGAGCCCTTGCGGTAATGCAGGTAGCCCTGGTTTTCGGCCCGGTAGAGGGGTAGCTCCTTTTCCTGCTCAAAGCTGCGGCCGCTCAGGTAGCGATCCAGCTCGTAGCGCAAAAAGCGCTGCATCTTGTCCTCGCCGTATTTGTGCTTCATTACCATTAGGGCGGAGTACTGCGAGAAGGTTTCGCTCAGCAGGGCCGCTCCCTGCACCGGGGCTGGCACTACCTGATGCCCCCACCACTGGTGGGCTACCTCGTGGGCGGTGATGTAGTAAGGGTAGTCAATGTCCTTGGGATCGCCCTCCTTGATCCTGGCAATAAAGCCCAGGCTCTCGGAATAGGGGATGGTGTTGGGGAAGCTTTGGGCAAAGCCCTCGTAGCGCGGAAACTCCAGAATGCGGACCTGCCGGTGCTGGTAAGGGCCAAAATGGGCGGTAAAATAGTCGAGCGAGGCTTTGATGCCCTCTACCATGCGCGCCAGGTTGTACTCATGCCCCTTGTGGTAGAAGATCTCGATGGCAACGGGTTCGCTTCCCGGCCGGGTCCACTCATCCTTTAGCACCTCATAGCGGGCCGAAAGAATGCTGAAGAAGCACAGGATGGGGGCATCCATTTTGTAGTGGTAGTACTTGCGTCCGCCCTCCTCCCACTCCCGCTCCAGGTAGCCGGGGGCCACAGCAATCTGGCCGGGGCTGGTGCTGATGGTGGCCTCAAAGGCAATCCAGTCGGCATCCTGACCCAGAAAGCTCTTGTGCCAGGCGCTGCTGTCGTCCAGATCGGGCACGCGCTGGCGCTCGGGCAGCTTCTGCTCCTTGCGCTTGTCGGCTTCGCTGAGCTCCTTGCCGGGATCATAGCCCAGGTGGGGCAGCAGGCCGTTGTTAAAGAAGGTGCCGTTGGCTACCAGATTGTGCTGCTCCCGGCCGGCTACAAATCCCTGCTTGGCATAGGTTTGCCGGAAGCGGAGGCTGCGTTTTTCGCCCGGCTGCAGGGGGATAGCCAGAGGGTAGATGTGGAACTGGTGGGTAGCGTCCAGGGTGCCGCTTTCCTGCAGGGGCTGACCGTCTAAAAGCAACTCTTCCAGCGTTTGGGTACGGGTGAGCTGAACAAAGAGGGTATCAATGGGGGTAGCGGTCTTGTTTTCCAGCTCATAACTGCCCCGAATGCTGGCAGCAATGGATTCCGGATACAGGTCTACCTGCAGGGATACGGCGGTTATTTTGGGCTGCGGCCGGTTTTCGTATTGCTTGTACTGCTTTTCATAAGCAGAGGCCAGTTCTTCGGCTTTGTCGCCAGGCAGGTAGTCGTTCAGCACGTTGGTGTTGTAAAACAGCCAGCCGCCCAGGGCAAGCCAGAGCAGCAGGGAGCCGCCCACCAGCAGCTGCGCACTGCGGCCAAAGCGCTGCCCCATCAGGCGCAGGCGGTTGCGGAAGCCCGTCTCCGAGCCCCTTAGCCAGAGCAGGTTGCTCAGCATGACCAGCAGCAGCCCAAAGGCTGCCCAGTAGGCCGTGCCCCAGCCCCAGCCCTGCATAAAGTGCCCGTAGCCGTTCATATCGGAATACACATAACCGGGGGTCTGGTTAAAGCGGTAAATGGGGTGACTGAAGTCTATAATGCCCAGCACCAGCATGCCCACCATAAACAGAATGATGATGAAAAAGCTCAGGAACTTATTGTTGAGCAGGCTGTGGAAGAAAAAGCAAAGGGTGGCAAAGATCAGGTAGCCCGGCAGCGTATACAGGAATACCTCCTGCAGGTACAGGCCCAGCTCAAAGGTGTAATAGCCCTTGAGGGCCTGCACAAGCACCCCCGATACAATCACCAGGCAGCAGAGCAGCACGCATATACCGGCCAGAGCCAGAAATTTGGCGCCCTGGTACACCCAGTTGCCCACCGGAAAGCTGTCGGTAATGCCCGAAAAGCCCAGGCTGCGCTCCCGCCACACCAGCTCGCCGCTAAAGAAGATGAGGATGGCGTACATGAGCAGGCCAAAGGTCTGGCCGGCAATGCCCATCATATTGTAGGTAACCGGGTAGGTAGTGGTGCCAAACATGCTGTCGGCATGCCAGCCATCCAGCAATAAAAAGATGAGCGTGGCAAAAAGCATGGAGAGAAAAAGTATGTCCCGGGCAATGTTGGCAAACTCCAGCCGGCCCAGGTGCAACATTTGCCCAAACTGCCGCTCCAGCCCAAAGCGCTGGGCCACACGGGGCAGCGTAATGGAGTCGGCCGAACGCTCCTTTTGCACCAGGGGCGCTTTTTTGGTCCTGCCGGCAAAACCGGCAAAGCGGCCCACGTCAAAGCGCACAAAGCACACTGCCAGCATCAGCAGGCCAAGGCCGCCAAAGATCAGGCGGTTGTAGAGCAGCTCCTGCGTAAGGGGCAGGGCCAACGTATTTTTTTCCGATACGGTCCAGTATTGGGTGATCTGCTGAAAGGAGGAGAGCGCAAAAGGGTCGATGAGGGCAGCCAGCCGCTGGTTTTCAATGTCCTGCATCAGCACGGTAGACATCAGGTAGCAGACAAAGAGAACGGCCGAGCCGGTATAAGCTGCCACAATGCGGCGGGTGAGGGCCACCAGCGAAAAGAAAATGCCGCTGGCGAAGAGCAAATTGGGCAGCATGATGTAGAAGTAGCTGTTCACATAGGCCATCCAGACGGTGGGGCCTACTTTTTCGGCATCCAGCCAGGGCATGACCGAGCCCAGCAAAATGCCGGCCGCTATGCTAAGCATGATGGCAAACAGCACCACAAAAGAACCAAAGAAGCGGCCCGCCAGGTAGCTGTTGCGGTTAAAAGGGAGGGTAAAGAAAAAGGTGGCGGTTTTGTGCTCCAGATCCCGGTACACCGGCACCCCCATAACGGCCGACACTACAAAAACGGCAAAGATACTTAGGATGGTCACAAAGGTGCCCACCACATAGGGGGAGTTGAGAAAGACCTTGCCCGAGGAGCCGCCAATGATCACCGCATCGGTGGTGATGGCCAGAAAGCTCAGCAGGAAGAAAATGAAGAAGTAAATATAGGTGGCGGGCCGTTTCAGGCGGTAGGCCAGCTCAAAGCGCACAAATTCTAAAACATGGCGTGGGGGCGTTGGGGTGAGAAACTAGGCCTTAAGAGTAGGAGTGTCTGCTTCTTTTCCGGCGGCTTCCAGCACTTCGGCCGGCAGGCTGTGGGTGTGCTGGTTGATGGTGTGGAAGTACACATCTTCCAGGCCAGCCTCTACCGGCTCAAATCCCTCCTGCGGATCGGTGGCGCTGTAAATGTGCAGCACGGTGCGGCCGCCATACAGGCTGCTGCTGATCACCTGGTGCCGGGCCAGGTGGTCTACCAGCTCGGCCTTGTCCATGGTCTTTTTCCAGACCCTGCCCTGCATGCCCTCGATGATATCGGCGGGCCGGCCCTGCTCCAGTACCTGACCCTGGCTGATGATGGCCATGCTGTTGCACAGGTGGGTGACATCGTCTACAATGTGGGTGGAGAGGATCACCACTGTATTTTCGCCAATTTCGCTCAGCAGGTTATGAAAGCGGTTGCGCTCGGTAGGGTCCAGGCCGGCAGTGGGCTCATCTACAATGATCAGCCTGGGGTTGCCGATGAGGGCCTGGGCAATGCCAAAGCGCTGTTTCATACCGCCCGAGTAGGTGCCCAGCTCTTTTTTGCGGTGGGGGTACAGGTTTACCTTATGCAGCAGGGCCTCTACCAGCTCCCGGCGCTCGCCCCGGCTGGCCACCCCCTTTAGGGAGGCAATGTGCTCCAGCAGCATCTGGGCCGATACCTTGGGGTAAAGGCCAAACTCCTGCGGCAGATAGCCCAGCACCTGGCGCAGTTTGTCTTTTTCGCGCAGCACATCCAGATCATCCAGCCAGGCCTCGCCCGAATCGGCCTCCTGCAGGGTAGCCAGGGTACGCATCAGCGAGCTCTTGCCGGCACCGTTGGGTCCCAGCAGGCCAAACATCCCTTTGGGAATTTCAAGCGATACATCTTTAAGGGCTTGTACCCCATTGGAATAGGTTTTGGACAGGTTGCGGATAGAAAGGGCCATACCGGTGCTTGTTTTTTTGAATAAGAAGGATAAAAAATAGCAGAATCAGAAGCCCTTTGGGATGAACGGTCAGAATAGCGGAACGATGGCAGAGGGGGTGGCCATGCGTATAGCGCTTCTGCCGGCTGCCGCTTGCGACTGGTGGCAGGGGCAAACGCCGTTTTGGCCAGGAAAGAAGCGGCTTCCTTGATAAGCGGCTGGCAATCAGGAATCCCCGGTAGCGGCCGGGCCTGCGCCCTGTCGGCAAAAGTAATGAGCCGGTAATAATGTTAATGAATCGATAAAGAGCAAGTAACATACAGGTAACATAAACTTGCGTATTTTGCTCCCTTGTTATGCAACCCGCTTTTATGAAGTCTATTCTTTTGTTTGCGCTTTCATGTGCTCTTCTGTCGCCAGTCTTTGGCCAGTCTGTTCCCCAACCCGAAACTCCTGCTGCCACCTCCGCCCAGCCCACCGCTGCGCCCCCTGCCAAAAAGTGGTATGATTCCTTTTCCATCCGTGGCTATGTGCAGGCCCGTTACAATACGCTGCAGACAAACCCCGAGCTGGCGTGCGACCAGTGCGATGATAGCTGGGGGGGTGATGGAGGCTTTTTTATGCGGCGTATCCGGGTGATCTTTTTTGGCCAGATCAGTCCCAGAGTGTATTTCTACATCCAGCCCGATTTTGCCAGTGCTGCAAATTCGGGTAACCTGCATTTTGGCCAGCTGCGGGATGCCTATTTCGACCTGGGCCTGGACAAAAAGAATGAATTTCGCTTCCGGGTAGGGCAGAGCAAAGTGCCCTTTGGTTTTGAGAACATGCAGTCCAGCTCCAACCGCCTGCCCCTGGACCGCAACGATGCCCTCAACAGTGCCCTGCGCAACGAGCGGGATCTGGGCGTAATGTTCTACTGGGCGCCCGATCATATCCGCAAGCGCTTTTCAGATGTAAACCGCCGGGGGCTGAAGGGCTCCGGCGATTATGGGGTCTTTGGCCTGGGTGTGTACAATGGCCAGACGGCCAACCGTCCCGAGCTGAACGGCAACCGCCATGTGGTGGCGCGCCTTTCCTACCCCTTTGCGGTTGGCAATCAGATCATCGAGCCGGGCATACAGGCCTATACCGGACAGTATGTGGTGTTTGCCGGCCAAACCTCGGCAGGGGTGGGCATACGGGGACCGCAATTACCTGGATCAGCGGGTAGCTGCATCCTTTATTCTCTATCCGCAGCCCTTTGGCATACAGGCCGAGTACAATGTGGGCCGCGGGCCAGAGTTTAATAAAGAAACCGATGCCATTGAGGTACAGAACCTGCACGGGGGCTATGCTACCCTATCCTACCTGCAAAAAATTGGTGAGCAAACCCTGATCCCCTTTACCCGCCTGCAGTATTACGATGGCGGTAAAAAGCATGAGCTGGATGCCCGCAGCTACCGGGTGCGGGAACTGGAGCTGGGGGTAGAGTGGGAGCCGGTAGATGCCTTTGAGCTGGTGGTGATGTATACCTTTTCGTCCAGACGGTTCGAGGATTTTGTAAACCAGGATAACCTGCAGGAAGGCCGTCTGCTACGGATGCAGGCACAGATAAATTTCTGATTTTTTGCAGGAGTGAACTACAGCAATACATGAGTCATCCCGAATTTTCTAAATGGTTTAAACATGCTCATATTACAGTATTTTAGCCCAAAAACTTAAAGGAACGCTGTCATCTCGACCAGCGGGAGAGATCTTGGATAAGACAACTCTTTACTGGTAAATTTCCAGGATTTCTCCCGCTGGTAGAAATGACAGCCTACTTTACTAAAAAAGGCCTCAGAGTGAATTCT